>CAZLMY010000158.1:0-11086 GCA_964560845.1 uncultured Occallatibacter sp.
TGGCCCGATTTTCGTTCGCAACGCCGCCCGCGCGAAAGTTCATAACAGGCTCTAGCGTCCTGAGTCCAAAGTTTGCATCATGGAAGGCTCTGTCATTCTGAACGAACGGGAATGCCTTTCAGTTCAGGGGGCCCCAAAGAGCGGCCTTTGCTCCTTGGGCTCGCGTTCGGGGCTGGTGAGCCGAAGAATCCGCGGTTGCTCTTTTTAATTCATGACAAGAACTTCAGACTCACCGCACCAGCCCTGGAGAGAATTCCATCCCACAAGACTTGTTCCGAACCTGAGCAAGGCATCTATGAATCTGGAGGCCCGGTTTGAGTTACCTTACGATCCTGGTTACAGACGATGGAGAGCTTCGGACGATTATGTTGAATCGTCCCGAGCGCCGCAACGCCATCACTCCTGCCATGCAGGTGGAATTGCTTGCCGCGCTGGAAGCCGCGGCGGCCGGCAGTTGTCGCGTGGTGATCTTGCGCGGCGCGGGCGAGGCGTTTTGTGCCGGCCTGGATCTGGCCGCCTTGCAGGAACAGAACAACAAGAACGCTGCAGAGATTCGAACCGATGCGGAGCGGATTGCACGTCTGTTCCGAACCCTCTACGAATTCCCCAAACCGACCATCGCAGCGGTGCACGGGGCGGCCATCGCCGGGGGAACGGGACTGGCCATGCTGTGCGATTTCACCCTGGCGATTCCGGCTGCACGGTTCGGATTTACCGAGGCCCGCATCGGCTTCGTCCCGGCGGTGGTGTCGGCGTTCCTGGCCCTTCAAATAGGCGACAAGCGGGCCCGCGATCTCCTTCTGACCGGCCGGGTGTTCGATGCCCTTGAGGCTCACCGCATGGGTTTGGTGAACGAAGTAGTGGCGCTTGAGCAATTGGACGAGCGTGTCCAACTCCTGGCCATGACCCTGGCGGCCAATAGTCCCGTGTCGTTGATGGCCACCAAGCGCCTCCTGTCTGCTCAAAACAAAGCTTGGCTCGATGCGGCCATCCCTCTTGCGATGCAAGCCAACGCCTCGGCGCGCAACACCACCGATTTCCGCGAGGGAATTGCCGCCTTTATCGAGAAGCGAAAACCAGTATGGGCCAAGTGAACCCCAGAGACGGCAGTTGATAGCCTTCTGGAGGGTCTAGCGGAATTCCTCAAGTCTGCCTTCAGGCCCCCTCGGCTCTCCTAAAGCCCTGTATCCTGATTGCGTTCGATTTTGTCGATTCCGGAAGGGGTATCTCACGTGCACGCAACGGATTTTGCAGTTTGGGCAGATCGTTTTCAATCGGAAGTACGCACCCGGTTCATGCCCTTGCTGCGAAGGCATCGCCGCCTCACTGGAGCCTCCGTCCTGTTGCTCGCTGCGGCACTGGTCCTGGTCATCGCGGTTTCCGGGCGGCACCTTGCCGCAGTGGTTGTCCCTTATCCCCACGAACAGGCCCAGGTTAGCTTCGCCATCGCAGGCGACGTGATTCCCCACGAGCCGGTGCGAGCCGCCGCGGCCGTCGGCGGAGAAGGCGCGCAGGGCTGGGGCGCACTATTCAGCGGGGTGGCCGACGTTTTTGAGAAAGCCGACTTCGGGTTCGTGAATATGGAAACCCCGGTGGCCCCGGCCCACTCCCACGGCTCCAAGCCGTTTTTGTTCGACGCGCCGCTGGCCTTGCCCCAGGCCCTCAAAGCCAACGGCATCAAAATCGTTTCCTTTGCCAACAACCATGTGATGGACCAAGGCTGGGCCGGCTTTGCCGAGACCCGCGAGCACCTGCGGGAAGTCGGCCTGCTGTTCGCCGGATCTGGCGATACCGCACAACAGACCTTTCAACCGGTGTTCACCGAGGCCAACGGCATCAAGGTTGGCTGGCTGGGGATGACCCGCTGGCTGAACGGCGGCCGTAACCCCGACAAGGACGACCAGCCCCACGTGAACTTCTTCCCCTATCCGGGCGAATCGGCGGGCGCCCCTGGGATGGACGAAGATGGCGTTCTGGCGGCCATCAAGGCGGCCCGTGCACAGTGCGATTTCCTGGTGGTCTCCATCCACTGGGGCGTGGAATACGCGCCCGCGCCGCGTCCTGAGGACGTGGAGACCGCACACAAGATGCTGGAAGCCGGGGCTTCGGTGATCGTCGGCCACCATCCCCATGTGCTGCAGCCGGTGGAGACCTACCAAACCAAAGACGGGCGCAACGCGGTCATCTTCTACTCGCTGGGCAATTTTCTGTCGAACCAGTCCCGCAACTACATCGACGGCCTGATGCCCGACAAAGATGGCGACCCGCGGGACTCGATGATCGGATTGTTCTCCGCAGTGCGCAAAGACTACGGGCCCGCCGGCATTCGTGTGGAACTTGGTCACGTCGGCATCTTGCCCGTCTGGGGAGAGAACAACCGCAACGAGTTGGCCCGGGGCAAGGCCAAGACCACGGTCATCCGGCCCATCCTCATCGACCGCGAAATTCCCCGCCTGCAGGCCAAAATCGACGAACTCACCAAGCTGAATACCCCAACCACGCCTCTCACTGCCGAGCAAAAGCAGGAGTTCGTCGAAGTCACCAATCGCCTCAAAATGTTCAGCGACCGCCGCGCCCTGCTGCTGGCCCGCACCGGCGACGACTACGTCACCGATCCCCCTGCCACCTGCGGTGGGGGCACCGGCGGTGCGGCCAACTCCGCTTGCGCAGCCCCTAAATCGAGCAGCCCGTCCAAACCATAGCGATGCACCAGTCGAATTCGGAGCCGCACCAGCGAAACTGGCCGACGCTTTGGCGGCTTCCGTCTTCGCCAAAGTCCACATGTAGCCTGAATACCTGCCAAGCCGACTCGGCATTTAGATGGCATCGGCCACGTGGAGACCCGCACCTGCTTCACGCTGGGCGTTCTGTTGCTCGGCCAAAATCCCATTCTGTGAATTTCATCGCGTATTCGCCGGGAATTCGTTCGTTGCTTCAACAGGCTGCGGAAAAACCCTTGTTTTGACCCAGAAGTTCTGAAAAGCATCCCTCGGGGGCTAAATCCCCACTCATTCTATGGGTCTTATCGGCACGCGACCCCGACCCTGAGGGTCCCCCGGTGCCCCGGTCGTGCCCTGACGCACCGAGCCTTCCCGAAGAGTTTTTCCGCAGCCTGTTCAAGCCCTTGAGATGCCAGGGCTCGGTCGACCGGAGATGGATTCGGATTACGCCTCGATATGAGGGGCTTGAAGGAGGGGCGTCCGGCGTTTTCGCTGAATGGGTCGTTCCCATTCGTGGCGGCCACGCGATAGAATTTCGGTGTCGTCTATGTTTAATCGCTCCGCAGCCCGAATTTCCTCGACGCCGGTGCTCAAGCGCTTTCGCCACGGCCGCCCCGACCGTGGACGGCGACCTTCCTGCTGAGTAATCTATTCCCGTCGATTCTCGCGTTCCCGAAGCCTCGGAAACGGGGAGCGGGGAACGCAGCCTTGTCGCTTCCGAGATCTCAAAGGCGAGACGTGGGGCACCCAAGGCCTGAGATTGAGTTTTCGAGGTCCATCCGCCCGTGCGCGGAAAGAAAGGTTCTCTCCCCATGAATAGCTTTGACAGCCGGGCAACGCTCAGCTCCGGCAATCGCTCTTACACCATCTATCGGCTCCCGGCCCTCGAAGCGCGCGGTTTCAACTTGGGACGCCTGCCCTTCAGCCTCAAGATCCTGCTTGAAAACCTGCTGCGCCGCGAGGATGGCATCAACGTCACTGCCGGAGACATCGAGTTCCTGGCCAAGTGGGAGGCCAAAGCCGAGCCCAGCCGGGAAATCGCCTACATGCCCGCCCGCGTGCTGATGCAGGACTTTACCGGCGTGCCCGCTATCGTCGATCTCGGAGCCATGCGCGACGCCATCAAGACCCTGGGCGGCGATCCGGAGCGGGTCAATCCGCTGGTGCCGGCCGAATTGGTCATCGACCACTCCGTGCAGGTAGACGAATTCGGAGCCGCCGGCTCTCTTGCTGCGAACACGTTGTTGGAATTTCAAAGGAACCGTGAGCGCTATGCCTTCCTGAAGTGGGGCCAGACGGCCTTCCGGAACTTCTCGGCCGTCCCGCCGGGCATGGGCATCTGCCATCAGGTAAATCTGGAATACCTCGCCCGCGTTGTATTCACAACGGACATCGATGGCGAAACAGTTGCTTATCCCGATACTGTGGTCGGCACCGACTCCCACACCACCATGATCAACGGCCTTGGCGTGCTGGGCTGGGGCGTGGGCGGCATCGAGGCCGAAGCGGCCATGCTGGGCCAGGCTGTTTCCATGCTGGTGCCGCAGGTGGTGGGCTTCAAGCTGACCGGCAAGCTGCGCGAGGGCGCGACGGCAACAGACCTGGTGCTGACCGTGACCCAGGCGCTGCGCAAGCTCGGAGTTGTCGGCAAGTTTGTTGAATTCTACGGGCCTGGAATCGCGGAGCTACCGCTGGCCGACCGCGCCACCATCAGCAACATGGCTCCGGAGTACGGCGCCACCTGCGGCATCTTTCCGGTAGACGCGGAGACGCTGCGCTACCTGCGCCTCACCGGGCGCAGCGAAGAGCAAATCGCCCTGGTCGAGACCTACTACAGGGAGCAGGGTCTCTTCCATACCTCAGCCACGCCAGAAGCCGAGTACACGCAGACTCTGGCGCTGGATCTGGCCACCGTCGAACCCAGCGTGGCCGGGCCCAAGCGGCCCCAGGATCGCGTCCTGTTGAAGGATGCTGCAGCCAGCTTCCGGCAGCAGTTGCCGGCGCTGCTCTCGCCCACAGCCAAGCCACTCGGTACGCGCACCGCCACTACATGGCAGCGCGTCGCCGTCACCGACACCGCAGTGGCCGAACACCCTCCCCTGCACGTCTCCACTACCGTAAAGGAACGCTTCGGCGTCGACCCCGACACCTATCTGGATCACGGCTCGGTGGTTATCGCGGCCATCACCAGTTGCACCAACACCTCCAACCCCTCGGTCATGATCGCCGCCGGCATTCTGGCCAAGAAAGCGGTTGAAAAGGGCCTCACCGTTCCACCCTGGGTCAAGACCTCCCTGGCCCCGGGTTCGCGCGTGGTCACGGACTACTACACCAAGGCCGGCCTGCTGCCGTATCTGGAAAAGCTGCGCTTCAACGTGGTGGGCTACGGCTGCACCACCTGCATCGGCAACTCCGGGCCGCTGCCGTCCGATGTGTCCAAGAGCATCGACGAGCATGGGCTGGTGGCCGTCAGCGTATTGAGCGGCAATCGCAACTTCGAGGGCCGCGTCAACGTGGATGTGCGGGCAAACTATCTGATGTCCCCGCCGCTCGTGGTGGCTTTCGCCCTGGCCGGTAAGATCGGCCACAACTTCGATACCGATCCGCTCGGTGCGGATGAGGCCGGACAGCCGGTATATCTCAAGGACATCTGGCCCACCCAGGCCGAGGTGGCTGCGGCCATCGAAAAGGGCGTGAGCAGCGAAAGCTTCCGTCATGAGTACTCGACCGTCAGCCTCGGCGATGCCAACTGGCAGAGCCTCAAGTTCCCGACGGGCGACACCTACCAGTGGGAACCGGATTCGACCTATATCCGCAAGGCGCCTTATTTCGACGGAATCACGCCGACACCGGCGCCCGTCACCGACATTCTCGGCGCGCGCGTGTTGGCGGTCCTGGGCGATTCGGTGACGACAGATCACATCTCGCCGGCCGGCAACATCAAAGCCAACGGACCGGCGGGCAAGTATCTCGCCGAGCACGGAGTCAAGGCGGCCGACTTCAACAGCTACGGCTCACGGCGCGGCAACCACGAAGTGATGGTCCGCGGCACGTTTGCCAACGTGCGCCTGCGCAACAAACTGGCTCCCGGCACCGAAGGCGGCGTTACCCGTCTTTTGCCCGAGGGCGAGCCGATGAGCATCTTCGACGCCAGCCAAAAATATGCCGAGCGCGGCGTGCCTCTGGTCATTCTGGCCGGAAAAGAATACGGCTCCGGCTCCTCGCGGGACTGGGCCGCCAAGGGGCCCAAGCTGCTGGGCGTGAAGGCGGTGATTGCCGAGAGCTTCGAACGCATTCACCGCTCCAACCTCGTCGGCATGGGCATCTTGCCGCTGCAATTCGAAGACGGCCAAAATGCCGAGTCGCTGGGCTTGACCGGTGAAGAGGTGTTCGACTTCCCCGGCCTCACCACGTTGCTGGCGGGCCGTCTTGCCTCAGGGCGCACGCTTGCGGTGGTTGCTACGAGCCCGAAGGGCGAGAAAAAGCTGCTCCGTGCAATGGTGCGCATCGACACCCCGCAGGAAGTCGAGTACTTCGAGCACGGCGGCATCCTGCAATATGTCTTGCGCCAGTTGGCCGAAAAGTAAAGGAACCGGGTCGGTTGGGGTGTTCCCAAGTCTCCAAGACGAGACTTGGGAACACTCGCGGTTGGGCGACCGGCGCATCCCATCCGATTCGAAGGGAATCGAGCCGGCAGCCAAGCAGGTCTGCGATTCGCGGAAGGCTTACTTGAACGGCTGCACCGGGGCGGGCTGGTTCGCGCTGACTTGCCCAATTTCGACGGCGGCGACGTAGAAATTCTCGCCACAAGTGGGGCTGCCGGCCAAGCGGCGCAGCATGGCCAACTGGCCCACGTGCGTCAGGGCATCGGCCACCGGGCCTTGCATCAGCCTCTCGGGCGGCGCCAGCAGCGGCTCCTCCGATGCGAGAAAGCCGTCGAATGCCCCCAATGAGGCGAAGAACCGCTGCACTTCATCGGCCCAGGGCAGAGGCTGCGAGGGGCACCAGCGCTCCTGGCCCTTTGCCGTGCTCAAGGCCCAGTCGAACAAGTCGCCCATGTGAGCAAGAATCTTCACCGGTGGGCGGCCGGCTCCGTCGAAGGGGCCAAATTCCGCCGGTGCACCTTCCAGGGCGCGGGCGGCTCGATAGGCCAGGGCGGCCAAGGTATGGCGAAGCAGTTCGCGTTTTTCGTTCATATCCGAGACTATAGCGCAGCCGGACTGGGCTGAAGACAGAGAATCGGTCAACGTGCACCCGAGTTACAGGACAGAGCCCTTTGCGCTAGTGGTGTGTCTCACTCATCGGGTCAGTTTCAATTGACCAAAGGACGGGGCGGATTTGAAAGCGAATTCCCTCGGGGGCTAAAGCCCCGCCGATTCTGCGGGTCTTATGTACGGGCTGAAGCCCGTACCCTTCAAGACCGATAAACAACGATCTGCTTGAGACAGACAACTAGCTGAATCGCGCCCAATACTCTTGCGAGGTCAATACTGGCGTGACGGTGAAATCGATCAAATCGTCCCAGCAATCGATCCACAGCTGCAAAGCTTGTCGATCCGCGGCTTCCATGATCTGGAAGCACCGTGCCGTTGCCGCATCGACCCAACTGGCGTGGTAAATCACGCCTTCCGGCATCATGCGGCCACCGCGAACAAACCGTTCCCGGATCGGCTTGGGGTCGGCGTTTTTGAAGGTTTCGATCACCATGAAAAGCATGGCCGCACTATAGCAGCCCTCGATTTCGATTCCAAACTTCCGTCTTTGCCGGCGCGATTAGGCACAGAAAGCCCGTCTCTGCTAAACTTGAGGTTCTGAGTTCAACAGCAGGAAAACACTATGTCCATTCATCCCGTAATGCAACGCTTGGCTGACAAGCTCAAGCGTACCGATCTCCCCGAGTTCGTGCCAGGCGACCAGATTCGCGTCCAAGTCAAGATCAAGGAAGGCGATAAGGAACGCTTGCAGGCGTTTGAAGGTCTGGTTATCGCCATTAACAAGGGGCCGCAGGGCACCTTTACCGTTCGCAAGATGAGCTTCGGGCAGGGTGTGGAGCGCATCTTCCCCTTCAACTCGAAGGTGATCGACAAGATCGAGCGGATTCGCAGCTACAAGGTGCGCCGTGCCAAGCTGTTCTACATTCGCTCACTGCGCGGCAAGGCCGCCCGTCTGAAGGAAGTGGATCGCGTCACCGGCAAGGTTCGCGGCTAAGCCTGGTCGAACCGTTTTTCCGCCGAGCCCCCAGCCCTTCCGGTTGGGGGCTTTGCTTTGCCAGCCGCAAATTAAACCAGCCGCCATTGCTGCAGGGCTTGCCCGTCTCAGTGTCCCTGTTCCCAGTTCCCTGCTTTTCCATATACTGGGATCATGCTCAAGCAGGTATGCGGCTGGAAGCTCGAAAAGGCTGCGCGCAAGCTCGGCGCGCTGCGCATTGCGGGCCTGGACGAGGTGGGCCGCGGGCCGCTGTTCGGGCCGGTTGTGGCCGCTGCGGTCATCCTGGCTCCGCGCGCGCACCTCGACGGGCTGACCGACTCCAAGAAGCTTTCCGAGAAGAAGCGCAACGAACTGGAGCCGCTGATTCGCAGCAACGCCGTGGCCTGGGCTATCGCTGTGGTCGACGCCGAAACCATCGACCGCATCAACATTCGCCAGGCCTCGCTGCTGGCCATGCGCCGCGCCGTGGAGCAACTGGCGCTGAGCCCGGATTACCTGCTGATCGACGGGCTGGATACGATCCATTGGGATTGCCCGCAGCAGGCTGTGGTGCAGGGCGACGCCACCAGCCTCTCCATCGCCGCCGCCAGCGTGCTGGCCAAGGTGCACCGCGACCGCTTGCTGGTGGAGTTCGACGCGCAGTTTCCCGGGTACGGGCTGGCCAACCACAAGGGCTATGGCGTACCGGAGCACCTGGCAGCGCTCAACCGCCTGGGCCCTACGCCTTTCCATCGCAGGAGCTTCTCGCCCATTCTGCAGACCATGCTGCGCTTCGACCAACACGAGCCGGGCCAACACGAGCACGACAAGTACGAGCCCAATGAGGAGGCGTTTCCGCCTCAACAAACTACCGATGCCGCAGCAATCCAGCGTTTCGCTTGCGCCTGCTGCGGATGCTACACGCTGCCCGAACCGCCGCCTGGCACCTTTGCCCTGTGCGAGGTCTGCTGGTGGGAGGACGATTCGGTGCAGTTCGCCGATCCGGATTACGAGGGAGGCGCCAATGCGCCAAGCCTCAACCAGGCCAGGGAGAACTTCAAGACCATCGGCGTCAGCGATCCCAAGTTGAAGGGGCATGAGCGCGCTCCCCGTGCCGAAGAACTGCAGGAGTTCCAGACGGCGTAGGAACCAGCCTTGGGGCTCTCTCTGTTGGCCTCCTGCTGCGGCGTTACAATTCCCTGAACCCTGAATTCTGTGGAGGCTCGCCTTGAAACGGCTGCGTTGGCTGTCGGTTCTGCCCATCGCCTGCTTGTTGCTGGCCGGTTGCGACCAACACCCGGCGAAGAAGCCTGACCCCACCAAGGGCGTAGTCACCGGCATCGTCTTCTGTGCCGATACCGGCAAACCCGCGCGCTTCGCCACGGTCACGCTCTCGCAGGCTCCGAGGAAAGACACGAAGCTGGATCAAGGCAACCCTCTGCCCTCGTCGGAGACCACCACGACAGGCCTGGATGGACGATTCCGCATGGAGGCCGTCGAGCCGGGGCGCTATTACGCCATCGCGACGCAGGAGGGCTATCTCGATCCCTGGCGTGGCCTCGATCTGCCCCGCATCCGCAGTATGGCATCCGACCGGGAACAGGCGCTGGAAGCCGTTCGCGAGTGGAAAGACTACCTCGTCGAGGTCACTGTTGCGGTGCACAAGACCGTTGATCTGTCCCTGACCATGGAGCGCGCCGCCGAGATCGGCGGAACGGTGACCTTTGACGACGGAAGCCCGGCCATCGGCATGCACTTTCAACTCTTGCGCAAGACAGACAAGGGGTTCAGCGAAGTAGGCTTGAACATGTTTGGCGGCTGGTCCCTTGCCGAAGTGAGCAACGGGCACGGGCATTTCAGCCTGACCAATCTCCCTGCCGGGGAATACACGGTGTGTGCCCTGATGCCTGGTGAAAACCAGCTTTCCACGCTCCGCGTCTGCCTGGGCGACACTTTCCGCAAGCGAGATGCCGCGACCGTAAAAGTGCAGGCCGGCGAAGCGGCCAAGGGTGCGGACATCGAGATTCCGCTCAACGGCTTGCACACTGTCAGCGGCGCGGTCACTGCCGTGAACGATGGCCATGCCGTTGCGCAGGGCACGGTAGCGCTGCTCTATGCCGACGACCGCGAAAAAGCCCGGGAAACCTCGCTCGAAGAGGATGGGAGCTTCGCGTTCGAATATGTACCGGAGGGCAAGTACATCCTGACCGTCTCCGATGCGCAGGACAAGGATCCCAAGGCTGAAGGGCCAGAGGCCGGTGGAGCAGCGCCCAAGCCCGTTCTTCACTACACCGGCAAGGAGATTCCCCTCAACGTCCTTGGCGAGGTAAACGAAGTTCAGATCGCGCTCCCCACCGTTCCACCGGATAACTCGCCGACAAACTAGTGTAGTGTCTCACGCAAATCGACTATTATTGAGCGCGGCCTTTGTCAACTCCCGCTCGATCGCCATTCCGCAGCTACGGCGCCGGAGACCATCCAGGCGATCGCCGGGCGACCCAGACTCTTCGGCGCATCCGCCGATCATCCTGTGTCTTCGCCCTCGGCAATCACCACCGTCGTTGGAGTCGATGTCGGATGGCTGTTGAGTGGACAGCACCCGAGCTCTCTACTTGGCATTGCAATCGGCACACCTTCGCCATTAGACTGGTGAGGGATGGTGTGGGCTTAGCAAGCTGTCGGCGATTTCCAGGGAAACATGACGACGCCGAGGCTGTAGCGGTACGCACATCTCACTCGGGAGGCAGCGTGTCCTCAGAATCGCCTGCGCGATTTTGAACCTTCAAGAGCGTATGGTAATGAGTTGAAAACAAAACGGAGAGGTGGCAGAGCCCGGTTGAATGCACCTGACTCGAAATCAGACAAGGTCGCAAGGCCTTCGGGAGTTCGAATCTCCCCCTCTCCGCCATAAGATCAGTAGAATCAACAGCAGGGGCCTATCATGGGTCCCTGTTCTTTTTGGTATGAAGATTGCTTTTTGTGGAAAACATGCACGTAGGGGCACAGAAAGGCACCGAAATACAAATCCAACTGACCACAAAACTGACACAGAAAAGGCCAAACCGGTTAAAGCCGGTTAGGATAATTTCAACACCGGGGAAACGGAAAAATGTCTCGCGAGATCGTCAAGAAACTGACTCCAGAGGAAGAGGAGCTTCTCCGCAAACGGGAGGAGTTGG
>CAZLMY010000159.1:0-10758 GCA_964560845.1 uncultured Occallatibacter sp.
CTTGCGGCGCACCTCGCGATCCACGCCGTTGGGATCGCTGAGATACAGCACCGGATCGCCGCCGGAACGCAGTCCGACACCGGCGTACTGCGAGGAGAGAAAGCCGCTGCTCCACAGGCGTGATGAGACCGGCTGGTTATTCTCCTTGGGATTGACCTTCGTTTGCAGCACCATGAAGGTGGGGAGATTGTCGTTCATGCTGCCCAAGCCATAGGCCAGCCACGAGCCCATGCAGGGCTTGCCGGGATTCATGTTGCCGGTATTCATGAGCATGATGGCCGGCTCGTGATTGATGGCGTCGGTATTGACCGTTTTAACGATGGTGAGGTCGTCGACCAGACGCGCTGTATTGGGCAGCAGATCGCTGACCCAGGTACCTGTTTTGCCGTAGCGCTTGAAAGCCCAGTGCGAAGGCGCAATGGGAAAACGCGCCTGGCCCGCAGTCATGCCGGTCAACTGCTGCCCTCCGCGCACCGAGTCGGGCAGGTCTTTGTCGTAGAGCGCGGCGAGATTGGGCTTGTAGTCCCAAAGATCGATCTGCGGCGGCGCGCCCGACATAAACAGGTAGATGGCGCGCTTGGCCTTGGGAGCAAAGTGAGGCAGCTTGAGATCGTCGGGAGTAGGAAGTCCCTGGTGCGGCGGCGTATCCGCGTGCGCGTCTCCGCCCAGAACGCGGCCGCCCAGCAGGCTGGCCAGCGCCGCCCATCCCAGCACTTTGCCGCTTCGTCCCAGAAAGCGGCGGCGCGTCTCCAGTGCCATCCACTCCTGCTTCAACCCCGCGGGGACGGGCAGGTCGAGTACGTTAGGGCCTTGTTCGTTATCGGTGCAAAGGGGATGCTGCTTCAAATCAACCTCCGGCCACTACTTGGTTAGCGTCTCATCCAGGTTCAACATTTCGCTGGCCACCATCGTCCAGGCTGCAAGTTCCGGCTCGGGGATGGCCGGGTCGTGTTTCTTTTCGCCCTCTTCGACCAACTGGTGAGCGGCCCTGGGGTCGGCCGCATAGTGCTTCTCCATTTGCGCTAGCGAGTTCTTCAGCACCGTGGTCATCTGCGGTGGCGGATCGTGCGACAGCAAAATATCGCCCATCAGTTTGATGCGTTGCTCAGGCTGCTTGCCGCCTTGCTGGATGGCGCGCTCGGCCAGCGCCCGCGCGGCTTCTACCCACTGCACATCGTTGAGGGTTACCAGCGCCTGCAGGGGAGTGTCCGTCCGCTGGCGGCGCGTGCAGACCGCATCGCGCATGGGTGCGTCAAAGGCATCCATGTCCGGCAGCGTCGCCATGCGCTTCCAGTAGCTGTACATGCTGCGCCGGTAGAGATCGTCTCCATGCCCCTGCTCATAGTGAACAGTGTCGCTGACCGGATAGCTCACCTGCTCCCAGAGGTTGGCCGGCTGATAGGGCTTGACGCTGGGGCCACCGATCTTATTCACCAGCAATCCGCCCGACTGCAGCGCCACATCGCGGAGCATCTCCGCATCCATGCGGAAGCGCGGTCCGCGCGCAAGCAGCAGGTTCTTGGGATCCTTTTGCAATTGCTCGGGCGTGGCCTTGGCGCTTTGCCGGTAGGTTGCCGACATCGCCATCAGCTTGTACATGTGCTTGATGTTCCATCCGCTGTCTCGGAATTCGACGGCCAGCCAATCCAGCAATTGGGGATGCGAGGGACGCTCGCCCATGATGCCGAAGTCTTCAGTCGTCTCCGCCAGCCCGGTGCCAAACAGTTCGTACCACATGCGGTTGACGGTGACGCGAGCAGTAAGCGGATTTTCAGGGCTTACCGTCCACTTGGCCAGGGCCAGCCGGTTGTGCGGCATGCCGGCCGCCAAAGGCGGTAGATAATGCGGCGTATTGGCCTCAACCCGTTCGGTGCGCGCCGAGTACATTCCGCGCGTCAGCACATCCGCGTAGGCAAGCGAAGGCTTCTCCCACGCAACCAGCGTCACATCTCCGCCCTCCGAGAGCTTTTCGATTTGCGCATCCAGACGCGCGATCTCGCTCTCAATCGCCTTGGCGGACGGATTGATGTTGTTCAGGTAGAACTCGCTCACCGCGTGCCACTGATCCTCGCTCCACTTTTCCGCGGGCTTTTGGGTGACTTCCGCAACATAATCTTCGTACGGAAGCCGCCTGGCTTCGTCCGCCGAGAGAGCGCGCGCGTAGAGTCGAATGTCCTGGTAGCGCGTGTCCTGCGCCGGAGTGGCATCGGGATATCTCCATCCGAGCTGCATCGGCGCCTTCGAGCGGATAGATGCCTTGCCTAGATTGTCTGAGGCCACGTGCGTGGCTACCTGCGCGCCGTTGATAAAGACCTTGATGCCGGATGCCTTGCCCGAGCCGTCGTAAGTAAACAGCACGTGGTACCAGTTGCCGTCGACGGGCAAAATCGGATTGGTCAAGACCTTGATGGCGACCTCGGGCGTCGTGTCTTTGGGGGCAGGAGGCTGCGGCTTGGTCTTCGGCTTGTCTTCCTTGGGGATCTCCTTCTTCAATCGCTCTTCGCTGGGTGCGAGATCCTTGGCTGGCAGGTCATTCGGCGTTGGGTATTCGAACTTGTCCTGGGTATAGGCTGGCTTCGCCGCCGCGTTTTCATGCAACACAACCGGCTTGTTGGGCTCCTGATTAACAAGATCAATGCACAGATGCCCTTTTTCCAGAGCCAGATCCCAGCCGCGGTCGTGCTGGGTCGTGTCCATCTTTGAGATCAGCGAGCCCGATGGATCGATGGGGTAATTGGGAGCTGCGCGCAGCATGAACCAGCCGCTGGACGAAAAGGGCTGGTTCCACTCAAAATCGCCAGTCTGGCCGAGCATTACGCGGGTGCCGTTATCCATGCGGAAGTCGGGCCAAAACCAGGTGGTCTCGCCCCATTGTCCATTCGATTTGCCCAGCGGGAAACTGGCCGGTTGCGGGTTGGGCGCGCTGTTCTTCAGCGTATTGCCGCCGCCCTCGTCCAGGCGCAGGCGCACCATCAACTTGTCCACGGCCACCGGCTGAGGCAGATTCTGGCGCGACTGCAGCCAGCGCTCGATCAACGCCCGCTGATTGAGGCGCATCGAGTCCAGTTGGCCGGCCAGCTCATTCCGCCTGGCCAACACCTTGTTGTAGGCTTCCTGGTTCTGCGGCTTTGGAATCCGCGCCACCGGCGCCCAGACGGGCCGGTCGCCGTTGTACGGCAATTCTTCAATGTTGTTGAAGAAGGCGCTAAGTGCGTAGAAATCTTTCTGGGTAGTGGGGTCGTACTTGTGATCGTGGCAAACGGCGCAGCCCACGGTGAGGCCCATGAAGGTGGCGCCATACGCTTCAGTCCGTTCCCGCGCCATGTTCACGCGCAGCTCTTCAGGGATGGTTCCGCCCTCGTTGCTGCTGACGCCCAGCCTCACATAGCCGCTGGCGATCAGCGGATCGAGCGATTTGGACGGCATCAGATCGCCGGCTATCTGCTCCATCGCAAACTGGTCGAATGGCTTGTTGCTGTTGAACGATCGAATTACATAGTCGCGGTAGGGCCAGATGTGGCGATGATTGTCGAAATGCAGTCCATAGGTGTCGGCATAGCGCGCGTAATCCAGCCAGTAGCGCGCCCGTTGCTCGCCAAAGCTGGGCCGGGCCAGAAGGCTGTCCACAAGGTGTTCATAAGCCTGCGGCGAGTTGTCGTTGACAAACGCCTTCACCTCGGCCGGCGTAGGCAGCAATCCGGTCAAGTCCAGCGTGACGCGCCGGATCAGTGTGGCTTTGTCTGCCTCGGGCGAGGGATGCAGCCCTTCCTTCTTCAGCTTCGCCAAAACAAACGTGTCAATGGACGTCTTGGCCCAACCATCCTTCTGGCCCTCGGCGGGCAAAGGCGGCCGGGCGGGCTTTTCAAAAGCCCAATGAGGACGGTAGACCGCGCCCTCCTTGACCCACTCGCGCAGGATGGCAATCTCCTCAGGCTTCATCGGCTTGGCCTGGCCCAGCGACGTCTGCGGCATCAGGTGGTGAGGATCTGTTGACTCGATGCGCTTGATCAGCTCGCTTTTTTCCGGATGCCCTGGAACGATGGCATCGGGATGTCCGGGCCGCTGTCTAAATGCGGACTCTTCCAGATCGAGCCGCAGTCCAGCCTTGCGCATCTCCGGGTCAGGTCCATGGCAACTGAAGCAGTTGCTGGCCAGGATGGGCTGCACGTCCTGGTTGAAATCCAAATGCCGTCCCGCTGCCACGCTTGCCTGCCGGTTGCGGCAGCCCACGGCAGGCCCCAGCACACACGCCGCCACCAACACCAACAATGCGGTTGCTGATGAGGCCAACTTATGCCGGGCGATGGCTCCCGAAATCTGACACTTCAAACCTGTCCATTGCAATGGGATACACTCCTCCTCTGCTGCGCCGGCTTCAATTCCAGTTGGGCGTATGTGGGTCGAGTGCTCCTGCTTGGCAACGCAAGCTAGACGTGCGGCGGTGTGATTCTTCGATTGCCGTCTCTGGCGCGGGGAAGCGCGGGAGTTGACCGACCTTCAACGCAGACTATCATTTCACCCGATAATGACGATTGTCCAGCGCGTTTCGCTTGATAAGGAGCATTTTAGGAAGAGAAAAACTTCAGAGCCTGTTCTTCTTTGCCCAAGGTCAACCTTATGAGTGCGCAAGTCACGCAGTTCAAATGGGCTGACAATGGAGGCCACGTCTCTTGGCAGCCTGTGGTCAAAGTGCGGTTTTGAAAGGGCATGACTTGAGTTGCGCCGTTAGGCCCAGAGATTCAATGCGGCTTTAGCCGCCGAGGGAAGGTTTTTCTCTGATTTCGACCTTCACCACGGACTGTTAGGACTGACGCTACGATCGCGGAGACTGTATTTAAATCGCCAGGATCCCCTCATTCCCCAGAATGCGATAAAGCGTTGAGCGGCTGATGCCCAACTGGCGGGCGGCGCGCAGCTTGTTGCCGCGATTCAGGTCCAGCACATATTGCACATGGTGGCGAACGACCGAGTCGAGCGCCAGGTTCTCAGGCCGCACGGCGGGGTGCACCTCGGCCAGGGTTTCGATGCCCGTTGATAGCGGCAGGTCGCCGGGACGAATGACGCCGTTGGTGGCTTCCAGCAGCGCGCCCTCCAGAACTGAGGCCAACTCGCGCACATTACCCGGCCAACTGTGCTGCAAGAGCCGCGCAAGGGTGCCGGGTCCGAGAACGACGGGACGATGCTGGTAACGGGCGCAGAGGCGCTCCAGCAGTACTTGGGCGAGCACGGCGATATCTTCGCGGCGCTGGCGCAACGGTGGGATGGCAAAACGTACGGCGGTAAGCCGGAAGGCAAGGTCCGGCATGAGCAGGCCCTGGCCAGCCATCTGGCGCAAGGGCGATTGCGAGGAGGCCAGCACCACGGCGCGGCCCGGCGGACGGTCCTGCAAAGTCTTGAGAACGCCCAGAAGCAGCCCCTGGCCGGGCGCGGCGAGAAGATCGACACGATCGAGATAAGTGAAGCCCGCCAGCGTGGAAGGGTCGGCGTCGCCAACCAGCCACTCGCGTGCGTCGCGGCGCTGGAAGCTGGTGCCGGCCAGAGGAGAGCGGCTGAAGATAAAGCGGGCCAGGGTGTGCTTACCGATGCCCGGTTCGCCCTCGATGGCGGCCACTTGAAGATGCGGCGCAGCCATCTCCGCCTGCATCAGTAGTTTCCTCCAGGCCGCGCTGACGCCCGCAACCAAGGGGCTGGATGGGGACTCTGCCTCGACGAGCGAAGGCCCGAAGGCGGAGGGCATTGGCTGGAATTGGCCGGTGCTCTGCATGGGTCTCAACGTGCCTCGCCTCCATGGCCCGAGACACACTTACCGGGCCAACAAAACCTTCATCGGCGGGGACCAAAGAAACATGAACCGGAGAGATTGGGACTTTGCGAGGGAGGGCGGTTGTTTCTGCGTGGGAACGACTATATGGCAATTTGCGCGTGGGTAACTACTCTCCCGCCATGTGCAGCATAGCAACGCTGCCTCGGCTTCGTAGCCCCTGTTCCATGTGCCACTCAAGAAGGAGAGTCCTGGGCCCTCCACATGGTCGAGGATTGAATTTCCGGCTCGTGCAAAAGCACCAAATTCCTCACCTATGCCGTTCCTTGTGCACCTATCGAGGTGAGCTCTGTCCGGCCGGAATGGTCCTAAGCAGATTCGCAGGCTGCACAGGCTTGTCCGAAGGCAGACGCGGAGGCGGAGGCACCTGGCTTGCCTCTGGACCCGGCAAAGCAGGCATTTTTGGCCACGGGCGCTTCGCATTCATCAGTTTCGCTCTTGCTTCGATTTTCGCGTAGCGATCTGTCAGGTCTTCCAAACGGACGTTCTCGTAGCCCTTGCGCCGCGCCATGATGCGGTAGTCAAAGCCAACGTTCGCGTTGCCTCCTCCCAGCTCCCGCACTTCAAAACCGGCCGCCGCCTTGTTGGCAACATAGAGACCGTTGCAGTCTCCAATGGGCGTCAGAAAGACGTGATACTCGAGAGCGCTGTTGACTGTCGCCGCGAAGGCAGGATCGAGTTGCACCACTGCAGTGCCGTTCGTCAATCGTCCCGAGCCCGCATCTTCAAACCAGTTTTCCGCCGCGGAAACGGGATAAAGCGCCACTTTGGCGGCGCCGCCCGTACCCCCGCCTGAGGTTAGGACTTGTGCCGTTGTGATTTTTCCAGTGCAAACCTCATTGCCATTCGTGTCGATTTCGCAATAATCATTGGTCACGGTGCCCTCGGCCCGAAAGACAGGTGCCCCGTCATCGGCCGATGTGTTCTGGAAACGTACGGTGTGATAGGTGTCTGAGCTATTGGCTGCTGCCATGGCCCAGCCATTGTCAGCGGCTCCCGCTACGCCAATACCCTTGGGCTGATTGGTCGAACCCGCGATTGCAATCGGGCGTTCACCGGTGTTTTCTGCGCTTTGCCCGACAGCGACAGAAAACAGGGCTATGCCTTGTGTACTTTCAGTTGCTGCGTGGACTCCGATGCTGTCTCCTGTCTTGCTTGTGTTCGAACCGAGTACCCCATCCCCATCCGGACTCGCAGCCGTGCCCTCCACGCCGTAGTTGGTCCCAGTCGCGCTGAGCGAAATGCCGTAAACGCCGACTCCGGCATCGCTGGCCGTGACTCCCTTGACGCCGAAAGCCGATCCCGTCTTGGCCGTTGCGGTGCCGACTGCGCCCACTCCCGAAGTGCTGTCACTCTCCCCGTAGATGCCGGCCGTAGAGCCGGTTTCAGCAGTGGCGTGCCCAAATACCCCGTTGCCACCGGTGCTCGCCGCCTCGCCAACCACCCCATATGTGCTTCCTGTTCCACTTTTGTTCGTGCCAAAAATGCCGTAGCCTTCGGAGCCATAGCTTATCCCGATAACCCCAAAGCCTTTTCCGCTCGTAGCGGTGTTCTGACCTTGCACACCGACAGCGGCTGCCGAAGTAGTCTTGCCTAAAACCCCATATCCTCCATTTTCGTTGTTATTCTCGCCCGCGACGCCAGAACCCTCCGGGCCCGAACTGGTGCCGAGAACACCAATTCCCCCACTTTCGCTCGTATTCTTGCCCGAGACGCCGGCGCCAGCCGGGCTTTCACTGCTCCCCAAGACCCCAGCGGCAGCTCCGGTGACAGCCTCATTAAAGCCATACACGCCTGCGCCTTGCGGGCTGACAGCCTGACCGGTAACGCCATGTGAAACCCCGCTTGCAGCGTTATTCACGCCCCACACTCCCGTACCGCCCGTGCTGAAAGTCGCTCCCTCCACCCCAATCGCGTCTTCGTCGCTGGTGGCAGTTTGGATGGCAGAGACGACAGCGAACTTGCCATTGCCAACAACCCTGAGCGGATTGCCGGGAGCCGTCGTTCCAATGCTGAGGTAGCCGCCCGATTGATAGATTGCCGAATCTGTCAGGCTCGAGCCGTTCGACCACCTGGCCAGATAGCCTGCCGATCCACTGCCGCCTATTGCCTCCGGCCGGGCCTTCGTTGCTGTTTTTTCGCTCCCGGCGCCGGACGCCGAACGCATCCCTGGCTTCGGCGTGGTCATGTAGGCTGATGGGGGTTTACCGCCCAGGGTCTCGGCGTCGGCAGCTTTCAGAGCGTAGGGCACGCTGAGCAACATGATGCGCGGCTGCTCGGCCTGACCCTCAACCTGTACGCCCAGCCAGCGCGCTTCGCCCGCTGCGAACAAATCAGCCGACAGTCCCGTGCCGCTCATCGAGCCTAGCAGTACGGCGTACGATCCGGTCTTGTCTGCAGAGACCTTCTGCGTTTCCAGCCAGAGTGGAGAGCCGCCTTCCTGCTCCTCGTACAATCCGAATGTCACACTGACTGTCCCCGTGAGGGCCTTCCCATTTCCATCGTTCAACACGCCGCTGAATCTAACCAGCGGGGGGACCACCGCGTTCGCACTGCTCAAAACGGCCGCCGGCTGCTGCGTCCACGAGGACGTGGCACAAACGACGGGTAACAAACTCCCACACAAACCAAGAGCTATCGGCCACACATTGTATCTGCGCGACATACTGTTTCACCTCACAAATCCGCTTCGTAAACGAATTGATCGCCACTTTGCGTTGGCCACACTTCGGGTTTGACTGTGGCCAGAAAATTGCGAGCCCGGGGGAACTCCATGGGTACCGCGTATAAGGGGAGGGCGCGGCTGTTGAAGAATCAATACTCGGGAAGGAAAAACAGGTGAGGACTATGGCCGTCAGTGACGCCTGTCACGTCTTCCTTGTTGACGTGCTGAATCTGCATCCTGGCCAGGCTTCGTTTTCAGTATCTCCATCAGCTCTGAGTCACATGCGCTGATCACATCGAACGGGAGTCGTGCTTGTTTTGCTTCTGAGAACAGGTTATTTAGCGACTCGCACGATCGTCGCATTTCAGTCGGCTCGTCGTCATTCGAATCGAGGTAAGGCGCGATAAGATATTCGAACTCGGCAACAAGCTGCCGCCCATCTCCTCTTGGCCACACTTGCCGATAATTACGGTCTCTCGGCGCAGAATGGCAGATAAGACGCGATCGCGAGCATTTCAGAGCGACGTTGCTCGATTGTGCTCCACTCTGACGCAGTTCCTTCCGTCGTGCTTGGCCCTGTAGAGCGCGCCATCGGCTTCGGCGATCGCTGCGTCGCCGGTCTTGTCGGTTTGGCTCCATCCCGCCACGCCAATGCTGACTGACAGCAAAAGGCTCTCCCGCCCAAACCGTACCTCGGTTTGCGAAATGGCAATGCGCAGCTTCTCTCCCACGAGGCTGGCCTCGTCGATGTTTGTCTCCGGCAAAATGACGGCGAACTCATCTCCCCCAAGCCGTCCGACTATATCCACTGTTCTCAATATCTCGCTGCAGGCTTCCGCCACCTGCCGCAGAGCGCGGTCGCCCGCTTCGTGCCCGTATGTATCGTTGATCTTCTTGAAGTAGTCCAGGTCCACCATCAGCACGGAAAGCCGATGCGCAAAGCGATAAGCCCTCTGCACCTCGCGCTCCATCGCATCCAAGAACCCGCGGCGGTTCAGCACACCGGTCAGCTCATCGGTCTTTGCCAGTTCCTTGAGTTCGACTTCCAGTCGCTTCCGCTCCCCGACTTCCGAGCGCAATGCGGTTTCTGCCTTAAGCCGTTCGTTCACTTCTGTCGCGAGTGCAGTGTTTGCATCCAGCAATTCGGCGGATGCCCGCTCATTGGTCAAAATAAAGAACGAGAATGTGATTCCAATAAGAACCATGAGCTCACCAACATAAAACACCATGTACGTCGCCCGCGCTGAATAGAGCGTGTTCCGGTCCCCCAGAATGATGGCATCCGCCAGATGCACCAGCCCATTCAACGTCCCCATCGCAAGCACCGCGGCGGCAAAGCGGAATCCCAGCATTCGATGCCTCGGCGCACTGCCCAACAGCGGCCATGCCGCGTAAAGATGCGTCGCGGCGAGGTACGCACTGAGAAGCATCGTCCTGGCGCGAATATCATTTTGATAAAAATAGAAATAGCCTACACCTGAGAGAAAAGCGATTGACAGAGCGTAGACCGGGGCCGGATTCATCTTCCGTTCGACAAACTCATACATCCCGCAGACCAGCAATATGCTCGCCGCGCAGGTCAGGGCGTTTCCAAAAATGACTGGCGCCAAGTCACCGAGTGTGCCGCGGATCGCCTGAAGAAAGAACAGGGCCGAGCAACACAACTCGCAAATCGCCCATTTTCCATACCCCGGATAAGTCTTCCGCGTGTACATGGTGGCCAGCATCACCGGCGTGAAGGTTCCAGCGACCAATGCCCCCGCAAAGAACAGGGTTTTGGCATCGATCGTTTTTACAAGGAGGACTGGATCCATGAACGGTCAAACCTCAACCCTAGCTTGCGCATCGTGCCGTTTGGGCCTTTACTGATGCAACCAGGGAGTAGAGTCTGGCGTGCTGCGGCGCACGCTCCCAAAAACCTTCTATCGGCCACTGCAGAGGCTCTCTCCACAGTAATCAGTGGTCGCCCACCTGCAAAGGCATGATCGCGCTAAGCGCCTACGTGGCATTAGGCGAAAGATAAGCCCCAGCGTCACACTGGCGCACGCTCCGCACAAGGGCACACTCTTCAACGCTACCACGGCACCGTCATCTCGAGGAGCATAGCGACGAGGGATCCGGGGTTGCTGTTGGGCATCACGAGCACAGCCTATGTCCGAGTGGCTGGCTATCCGAACATAGCTCCCAGTTGACTCACTGACAGCCCTTGGGGTGAATTGAAAGTCACAAACGGAATTTAAGGTTTGGCACAGACTTCGAGGGCCGGGAGGCC
>CAZLMY010000160.1:0-10723 GCA_964560845.1 uncultured Occallatibacter sp.
CATCAATAAAATACCTTTCTTGATGCCCAGAATCTATTCCCGACACACTCCTAGATCTCCTAAACTTTCGCCGCTCCCGCACCCCCGACGCTAAAGACCCTTGGAACCCGCTCGGCAGGCGCCGGCAGGGCAGGGAAGGCCGCGTGCGGCTCCGTCTGGTACCAGTACGCCGTCGAGTAGAAGTTGTCGGAGCGGTGATTGGCGTGGCCGTGCTCCATGGTCACCCGAATCGACTTCTCAAAGGTGATGGGGCTCTCGGTGTGCCAGCGGTAGAGGCAATAGCGCCCGCCGATCCGCTCCGGGTCCACAATGTAGGGTGCGCCTTGGTGCAGGTTGGCAAAGGCCTGGCCACCAAAGTCCCACGCGCCGTTGTAGTAGTCCTCGGTCCCGGTGCCGTTGATGGTGGGCAGGGCATCGCCGTCGATGAAGATCATGTCGTCGCCTTCGCCGAACCAGCCGTCCTGGTTCTGCTCCACGGCGTGGGTGACTCCCACGAAATGCCCCCGGCCCGTTGCCTCCAGGAAGACATAGTTCCCTTCGCCGCTCAGGTTTTTCTTCTCGTTGATGCCGGGGCTCCAGTTGAACTTCCAGTCGTCGGTCCAGCCCTTGCAGGGCGCTGCCTGGCGGTACTGCGCATGAAAGCGGCCCACATCTTCAGGCAGCGCAGTCAGAGTCCCGGAGTCCACGGCAAAGTAGAGATTGTCGGTCTTCACCTTGCCTTCGTTGGCCAAGGTCAGTTTGGCCGATGTGGCAAATGGCATTTGGAAATAGGCATTCAGAGCCTTCTCGGGCGCAACTGCCGTGAGAGCCGATTGGTAGTTGAAATACTCGCCAAGTCCCAGGCCGAAGAAGTCTCCTATCGGAACCTCGACCGAAGGCGTAGCCTCCCCATCCCACCAGGCCCGCAGCACCAGATTCTTCAGGTGCATGGGGTCGCGCGAGTTGATGGTGAACCATAAATGCGTCACTACCCCTGCGCCGGTCACGTCGAGCAAGGTGGCAGCCTGTCCGGGCTCTACGGCCACAGCATCGCCATTGCCCCCAGTGCGATCCCAGCTTGAAGAGCGCCGGGACTTGTAGCTGCGCAGCCGCGCCATTGCCACCAGCTCGTCAGGGGCAGTCCCTGGCTCAGGCGGAGCCGCGGTGCCGGCCGCGGAGGCGGTGGTGCTGAGGCCGAGCAGGGCAGCCCCGGAAACCAGGCCGCCCAACAGCTTCCGCCGCGCCGGCAGTTCTTCCTTGGCATCGAACGGATGGGAATCGAACGGGTGGGCATCGATCGAACGCATACAGACTCTTCTCCTCGCTCATAAAGAGTGAAAGCGAGTTGTAGTCTGATTTGCTTTGCGCTGTCAACCGGCGCAGCGAGCGTTGTCGCTTCGACAGCCGCAACCGGCTTGATCGATTCTCAATGCCCGCAGCGGACCACAATCTGGGTGCCGGCGGTGACCATGGTGCCGGCTGGCGGAGCCTGTTCGCGCACCGTGCCGTTGCCTTTGATCTGCACCTCAAGGCCGGCCTGCGCCGCCACTTCGATCACCTTGCGCACCGGCAGCCCCACCAGCGACGGCACGCGCAGGCGCTTGCCGTCCTGGATCACCACCGTGGTGCTCTGGTTCCGGGCAGACCCTGGATGCTGCCCAACAGCTGTCTGCCCCGGCTTTTCCTTCTTGTCCGTGGCAGTATCCGGACTCGGCGCAGCACTGGCTGGCTGCGCAGCGGGAGTACCTGCTGGCGCCTGCGTCAGGCCGCCCCGCGGATCGTCGCTGGGCAGGTCGTTGGCTGCTTCGTACAAGGCGTTGATATCGCCCACATGCTCTTGCGCGTCTTCCGTCACCGGCGCGACTGTCTTGGTTTCGGGCGTTCCTTTGCGCATGGGGGTATCGTGGGAGACTCCGAGATACTCCAGCACATGTTGCGCGACCTCGGCAAAGACCGGTGCCGAGACACTGGCCCCGTAATAACCCTCCTTGGGGTTATCCATGATCACGGCCACGGCGATCACCGGATTGTTGACCGGCGCAAACCCCGCGAACGAGGCCACGTGCATCGTCTTCGAGTAGGTTCGGGTTTTCGGATCGATCTTTTGTGCCGTGCCGGTCTTGCCACCCGAGGAGTAGCCGTTGAGCTGCGCCTGTTTGCCGGTCCCGAACACCACCACCCCTTCCATCATCTTGCGCATCTGCGCGGCGGTGAGCGTGGAAAGCACGCGATGGGCTCCGGGGGGCAGGGGATTGGGCAGTTCGCCGCCGGCCTTGAACGGCTGGCCCACGGTCGGTGGGGTGGGCTTGGCTCCATTGGTATCCACCTGGCCTGGCAGCAACACATGGGGGGGCAGGTAGACGCCACCGTTGGCGATGGTGGACACCATGCTGACCAACTGCAGGGGTGTAACTGCAACCTCCTGGCCGATGGCAAGCGAGCCGATCGACGACCCGTTCCACCGGTTCACAGGCCGCAGCAGGCCGCGGGTCTCCCCGGGCAACTCGGTGCCGCTGCGCTGGCCAAAGCCGAAATCTCGGATGAACTGGTAAAACCTGTCGGGGCCAACCTTCAGGGCAAGCTTCACGGCGGCCACGTCACTGGACTTGGCAAGCGCCGTTGCCACGGTCACAACCCCCATGCCGCGATCGTGGATGTCGTCGTGGATCACCCGGCCGGCCAGCGTGATCTGCCCGCCCTGGCAGTCGATCTTGTCGTCCGGGGTGGCCACCTGCGACTCCAGCGCGGCCGAGTAGGTTACCAGCTTGAAAGTCGACCCCGGCTCGTAGACGTCGCTGATGGCATGGTTGCGCAACAATCCTGAAGTGGTTCGCCGGGCCTGGTTGGGGTTGAAGGTGGGGCGAACGGCCAGGGCCAGAATTTGCCCTGTGTGCACATCCTGAATCACCACTGTGCCGCTGTCGGCGTGGGTGGTTTCCATGGCCTTTTGCAGAGCCTTCTCGGCCTGGAACTGGATGTTCTCATCGATCGTGAGCACCAGATTTTGGCCCGGATCGGGATCGTACTCGCTCGAACCGAGCACCTTGCGGCGGGCATCCATGGCGGTATACATGCGCCCCGGCGAGCCGTGCAATTGCGCCTCGAACTTCTGCTCCAGGCCACCCAGCCCGTTGTCGTCCACGCCGACATAGCCCAGCACCTGCGCGGCGATCTGGTCGCCGGGATAGATCCGCTGAAACTCCTTGATAAAGTAGATCCCCTTCAGAGTTCCCGCAGCAACCAGCGCCTTCACCTTGGTAGCAACATCCGGACTCACGCGGCGCGCCACCCAGGCAAAGTTCTTTCCTTTGGCCAGACGCGCGGCGATCTGCAATTCGGAGGTCTGGGAATCGTCGGCATCGATATGCACCAGCGCTGCCAGCGTCTGAGCGGCCGCGGTCTTGTTGTCGATTTCGCTGGGGTCGGCGTAGATGGAGTCGACCTGGACCGACATAGCCAACCCCACCATGTTGCGGTCGTAGAGCACCCCGCGCCGCGCAGCGACTTCAAATGTGCTTTGTTGCTGTTTTTCAGCGCGCTCCACAAACTCTTTGTGGCGTACAATTTGCAGCCAATACAGACGTCCGCCAATGGCCCCCAGCCACACCAGGAATAGCGCGCAGACCAGCCAGAACCGAGACCGCTTGAGCGGCAGGTCGCGGGCTGCATTGTTCCGGTTCCGGTTGCTTCGAAGAGGTGCCTGCATGGCCGACTGCTCCGGGAACGAGCGTTCCCGTACTTCTTACTGAGAATCGACCGCCAGAGGAGTTACTTGAGCCAGGGCCGGTGCGCCGGCATCGGGATGCGCATTGGGATAGACCACCTGGCCTGGTTGCGGTTCGGAGAGTCCAAGCGTGCGGGCCATCTGGTCGATGCGGACTGGGGTGCTCAACACCGCCTCCGTCGCCCGTAATTGACGGTTCTCTTCGCGCAGTTGATCGAGTTGTTGCTTCTCCTGCTCCACGCGATAACCGCCTTCGATGGCATAGAAGTGCTGCAGACCGTAGACCATCACCAGCGTCAACAGCACCATCAACGCGGCGGAAAACAAACGCATCTCGCGTACCCGCACAGGGTCGGCAGCCTTCACCAGGCGAGAGTTGTCGAAATGCTTGGCGAACGGAAACTCCGGCGTCGCCGCGCCGCGGCGTCGCAGAACCTGCTTGGCCATGAGGTCGACGTTCCGCGCACTGGCCCGGCTGGTGAATGCGCCGGGTTCAAACAATGTTGTCGTGCATGCCGCCATGATTGTCTCCCTGACCGCCGGCCGCTAGCTGCTCGCTTCCAGCTCAGTCCATGTTGAAGAATCCTTGCTACATTTCAGCAGAACCAGAGATCAGAACCGGCGCGTGCTCATCTGTGCCTGCTGCTTCATGACGCTTGGTACCAGCTTCTCTGACGCCCTTAGTTTTGCGCTGCGGGCCCGGGGGTTGCGATCGATCTCGTCTTCGCCGGCAATGACCGGCTTCCTGGTCAAAATCTCCCAGATGCCCTTGTGTGCCCCGTCTCTCAGGCTGTCTTTCACAATGCGATCTTCAAGGGAATGAAAGCTGATCACGGCCAGTCTTGCGGAGGGCTTGAGCAACTGCGGTGCGGCCTCCAACAAAGACCGGATTTCGTCCAATTCACGGTTTACGTAGATACGAAGAGCTTGAAAGGTCCTGGTCGCCGGGTGAATGCGCTCTTGTTTCATTGGTGGGGCGGCTGAGGCTACAATCCGGGCTAATTCCCCCGTGGTCGTAACCGGCCGGCCCCGCACAATGGCTCTGGCGATTCTCCGCGACCTCCTTTCCTCTCCGTACTCGTAAATGAGGTTGGCGAGTTTGACCTCACTCTCCTCATTCACCACTTGTGCGGCGGTTGGCCCGGAGCGCGTGTCCATGCGCATATCCAACGGCCCATCCGCCTGAAAGCTAAATCCTCTGTGCGCCTCGTCGAACTGCAGGCTGCTGACCCCGAAATCCGCCAGCAATCCATTCAGCGACCCCGGCTTCACATGCTCGGCGATCGTACTGAACGCCTCGCCGATCAACGTCACCTGGGGCGCCTGGCTGCCCATCTCCGCGCAAACCCGGTCAAGCCGGCCCCGGGCAAGTTCAAGAGCCTCGGGATCCCGGTCAAAGCCGATCAGCCGGCCCGCGGGTCCCAACTGCCTGACGATCGCCTCGGAGTGCCCCGCCATACCCAGGGTGCAATCCGCGTACGTCCCGTCAGCCTTAACCTTCAGAAACTCAAGTGCTTCCTTCAAAAGAACAGGCACATGGCGGTCGGCAGTATTCGTCATGCGCTCCCCCTGGGGGGCGGTCAAAATCAGCTCTGGGGCTTCAGGATCGTCGCCAGCTTGCCGCGATCCTCAGCCGTCATTTCGTTGGCCGTCAGGCTCTGCTCAAAAGCCTCCCGGTTATGCACTTCGAGGTACTTCAGCTTTCCCAGTACCACCACGTCCCCATCCAGCTTGGCCGTCCCACGCAAAATCTGTGGAAGCAAAACCCTGGACTGCGTGTCGATCTCTACCTGCTGGCCGTAGTAGCTGGTCATATTCAGGTATTTCTGCACCGTGTCGTCCATGGCGCTGTGTTCCGCCAGCTTTTCTTCAACCTTCTCCCAAACGGCAAGAGGCCACACCTCGGCGCTGCGGCCATTGGCGCTGGTGATGTAGAACTGGGTGACGTTTTCCGCTTCCAGCATCTTCAGGAAGGCAGACGGGAGCTTGAGACGGCACTTGTCGTCAACCTTCGCCGTATGGTTCCCGCGAAACGTCGCCATTGCTTGTTTGCCTCTCGCGACCGCAATCCTCTGCCCTGCCGCACCCGGTTCCCTGCATAAACTGGCCGCTTCAGGTGGCCAGTTTGGTTCCCACTGAGGTTTGGAGCCCTTGAAAGACAGAAGAGTGATGAGAAAGAGCTAAACTTAGTTGAAAAGCAGTCGATGAACTCCACTGCATCCCACTTTTTCCCACCACATGGTCGATAGTACCCCGGTTTCGGGCTCAAGCCAAGTGAAAAAACGGAATAATGCTGTGGAGAATGAAGTCAGTTGTGGAAAAACTGACTAATAGCTGTGCATTCTTTAGTAACCACTAGATAGAGTGTTTATCAATCTGGTACTGCCACTGGACAGAAACGCAGACTCGTGATAGGCGAACAAAAAGCGAAAAACCAGCGAGAAAGTGAACAAGGAAGGAAGTGACCCCGGTTCCTGGCCTTTTCACTTTCTCACTTTTTCACACGTTCACTGTGTAACCCACTCACTCGGTCCCCATTCGCACCGTGCAGCTTCTGCCGCAGCCGATCCCGGCCGCGTTCCACCACCAGATCGAGCAGATAGAAGAAAACCAGGGCATTGACTACCAGCAGCCCGCTGCGGAAGTAGGTCACCCTGCGAAAAACCTCGAAGACCTCCCACGGCAGAAACGAGGCGGTGATCAGCAGGGTCATGTACTCGGCCCAGGCCCTTTCGAGATAAAGGCCAATCCCTTCAATCAGATCCAGCCCGGCATAGATAAACACCACGGCGCCGATCCGCCGCAGCAACTGGTCGTTCACCAGCGGAGCGTTCTCCAGGATGAAGTTGACCAGCCGCGACTCGGGATTGAAGTGCAGATGGTTGGCGAGCTGTTCCAGCTGGTCGCCGATGTCTTTGTGCAGCAGGCGCATGGCTCCCACACCGATGGCGACAAACAGCAGCGCCTGCACCAATTTGAAGGCTGCAATCAGAATGAGCCAGCGATTGTGGTGCGGGTGCGATGTGTGGCTCTTGATCGGGGAGTCGATGATATCCTCTGTCGGCTCGCCACAAGCAAAATGCGAGCGCCTGCAGACAGGGTATACGATTGCTGCCGCTTGCCTCAAAGCTTCTGACTGCAAAGGGACCAAAGAAGCCATGCCGGGCAGGTCGGCAAGTCAGCAGGTTGGCCAGAAGACCGTCTGCAAATCCCCAAGTGTGAGTGTGGGCTCGTCAACTTTCTTGGCATCGGGAATGCCGGCGGAAGCATTTTCTCTTTGGGAACGGACACCCCATTCGCTCCAGACCGCCAATCATTTGAACCGCAAGGAATTGGGTCCGGGGCCAACGCATTACCATTCAAATATGAAGCAGCACTACCAGACTCGGCGGTGGGTTCCTTTTCCGGTAGAGCTGGTGTTTGCCTTCTTCGCCAATCCGTCGAACCTGCCCCACCTGTTGCTGCCTCGTTGGCAAGCGCGCGTTGAGGATGCGCGGATCGTGCCTCCCCCGGCCAGGCCCGTGGCCGCACAGCCGGCGCGGCGCTACCGCAGTGTGGCCGCCGGCGCGGGGTCCGAGATTCTGCTCAGCGCGGTACCCATTCCCTTGCTGCCGAAGCGGGTAAGCTGGCTGGCGCGCATCACCGAGTTTGAGTGGAACGACCACTTCGTCGACGAGCAAGTGCGAGGCCCGTTTGCCCGCTTCTCCCATCTGCACCGCATCCAGGCCGAGGCGCGGGAGGGGGTCGAGGGGACTCTCGTCCAGGACGAGATTGACTTTGCCCTGCCCTACGGCTTCCTCGGACAGCTCTTCGCCCCGCAAGTGGAGCGCCGATTCGAGCAATTGCTGGCCTACCGGGAAAAGCGCCTGCCGGAGATTCTCGCCGTGGCCTCCCGACAGGCAGTCAAGCGCGGGTAGGTTCCCTTACCTCAACTGAGGCGGGGCACTCGCCTTCACTTCTTCAAATTCAGTAGCCCATCCCGGTCAACCACATTGCCGTCGAGAATGACCCTGGAGATGCGGCGGGCGTTCCAGATGTTGTCGGTGGGATCGCCGTCAACCACCAGGATGTCGGCTCGGCGCCCCGGAGAGATCTGGCCGAGTTCGGTCCAACCCAGTTGCAGAGCATAGTTATTGGTGGCCGCAGCCAGCGCTTCGCGGGGCGAGAGCCCCAGCCGCACCAGCATTTCCAACTCCGTATGCAGCGAGATGCCCGACATGGTGCCTTTATCCGAAGCGCCCGAAGCGGCCAGGTAATGCGGATAGGCGGCGAAGATGGCCTGGTTGATGCGCCACAACCGCAGCGCCGACTGGTCAGCCTTCTTCTTCTGGCCTTCTTCCAGGTACCGCTGTCCCATCGCCGGCAGCCGATGCGCCCAGGGTGGCAGCGGATAAACCGCCTCGCCGGTGGCGCGGTCCGAGGGCTGGGACATGTGGTTGGGATCGAGCAACCGGGCGGCCGGCTCCTTCCACAGGTTGCGATGATCGGGCAAGTTCAAATACTCCAGGCTGAAGGTGGGCATCAACGCGGCATGATGCGCTGCCAGAAAGCGGGCGTAATTGCGCAGATGCAGGTCGTTGGGGGGCAGGCGCTCGGAGTAGTCGTAGGCAGTGGAGCTGGCCGGTCCCTCGGAGTTGTCGACCAGCGGGCGCTGCAGTTCGTCCGGAATGACACCGAGTTCGTAGCGGCCCATGTGCAGCAGCACGTCGACTCCGGCGTCGATAGCCACGGTATAAGGTGTGGAGACGAACTCCCCATAGGTGGCCAGCCCCATCTGGTGGGCGTGGATCATGATCCACTGCGCATTGGCGGCGGTAAGGTCGTGTCCCAGCCACAAGACCCGTGTCCCAAGGTGGGCCGTGTCGACAAGTTGCCGCGCCGTATCTTCAGGGCTCAACTCGGTGGGGACGGCGCCTTCCCGCAGCTTCAAAGCCCACTGCGGCCGCTTGGCCAGAAAACTCCAGTTGTCGGTGGTGCCGATGGAGTCGATCAGGTAAAGGTGGGGACTGGGATTGGCGGTCAGGTCGATCACGCCGCGGCGCCGGTCGCTGCGCGCCACCACGGTGGTGACCCCCATATACAGGTTGGCGTTGGCCTGCCCCTGGGTGGCCATGCCGGCAAATCCGTCGATCAACCCCGGGATCAGGAATTTCCCCGCGCAATCGACGACCAGAGCCCCTTTGGGAATGGAGATGGCGCCCCGCGGGCCCACATCGGCAATGCGGCCATTCTGAACGATGACGACGGCGTCGGGGAGATCGCGCGCTGAGTGGCCCCAGTCCGAGACATCGATCACCGTGCCGCCCACCAGTACCAGGGGAACGGAGATGGGTGGTTTGGCGGGAAGCGGCAACTGCGGCTGCGACCAGGCAAGGATGCCGGCCATCGCCATTCCACTTATACCTATCCGTACCATACGAAAAAATTGCATAAGAAAGCCGGTCTGTAGAGGATTGTCGCACAGCGTTCGCGTAATCCCTATGAAACCATTGACTCCGTTCCAGAGTACGGAGAAGCTTGAAAGGCTGTGTTCCAGCCATTGTATAGCCCGCCGGGGCAACCAGGTGTGAAAAACCGGAGCGGCGTCCTTCGTGCGGATACGATTACGATGCGGCTATCCCGCCACCAGTGCGGAGCGCTTTCTGGAGACCAGCAAGGGTGTGACCTGGGTCAACGCCTCCTCCACCGATACCCCATGACGCGCGCGCAGATCGTCTACCTTGCCGTGCTCGATGAACCGATCTGGCCAGCCGATGCGCACCACCGGGACCCCACTGCCCATCTCCTGCAGGGCTTCTATGACCGCCGAGCCGAAACCGCCCATCTTGGCGTGGTCCTCAAAGGTGACAAAGGCGGCCACGCGCTGGGCATACTGCGCCAGCATCTCCAGGTCGAGCGGCTTCACGAAGCGGGGGTTGATCACCGCGGCGGAGTACCCATCGTGCTCCAAAGTACCGGCCAACTCCTGCGCCAGGGGGACCATCGGCCCCAGGCCGAGAATGGCCACGTCGGAGCCGTCCTGCAACACCTCGGCCTTGCCGATGGGCAGCGCACAGGCCTCTGCTTTGCGAGCCACGCCCGTACCCACGCCGCGCGGATACCGGATCGCGCTCGGGCCGGGAAGCTCGAATGCTGTCTTCATCATGTCGGCCAACTCGTCTTCGTCCTTGGGCGCCATCAGCACGATTTCCGGAATGCCGCGCAGGTAGGCGATGTCGAACAGGCCGTGATGGGTGGGACCGTCGTCGCCGGAAAGGCCGGCGCGATCCATGCAAAACACCACCGGCAGCTTCTGCAGGCATACATCGTGAACGATGGGGTCGAAGGCGCGCTGCAGGAAGGTGGAATAAATGGCGCAGACCGGCCGATAGCCCTGGGTAGCCATGCCGGCGGCAAACACAACGGCATGTTCCTCGGCAATTCCCACGTCGAAATAGCGCTTGGGATGATGCGGACGAAACAGATCCAGGCCGGTGCCGTTGGGCATGGCGGCGGTAATGGCCACAATGCGGTCGTTCTTGTTGGCCAACTCGACCAGGGTATTGGCAAAGGTCTCGGCATAGGTAACCTGGCCGTTTGGCTTGGTCTTGCCCGTCTCCGGATCGTAGGGCCCCAGGCCGTGGAACTTCTTCTGCCCGTCCAGAGCCGGTTGATAGCCGCGCCCTTTTTGCGTAAGCACATGCAGCAGCACGGGATGGTCGACGGTCTTGAGAAACTTGAAGGTCTCCACCAGCAAGGGCAGGTTGTGTCCGTCGATGGGCCCAAAGTATTGCAGGCCGAACTCCTCAAACAGCATCGAAGGCCACAGGATACCCTTGGCCGCCTCTTCGGCGCGCTTGGCCACGGTGATGGCCGCCTTGCCGCCAAAGCGCTCGATGATGCGGTGGGCCGAGTCGTGAAAATTGCGATAGTGCTCGTTGGTCACTACCCGGTGGAAATAGCGGGCAATGGCGCCGACATTGCGATCGATGGACCACTCGTTGTCGTTGAGCACCACGATCATGCGCTTGGTCTGCTCGG
>CAZLMY010000161.1:0-10635 GCA_964560845.1 uncultured Occallatibacter sp.
GCCATCATCTTCTTCTTGCCCAGCAGGTTGGGCAGAATGTTGTGGCCGAAATCGTGCTTCGAATTGGGGTCTTCCGCGTCGGCGATCAGGGCCTTGAGCAGAACCTCGGTGTTGAAGATGTAAATGCCCATGGAGGCATCCACTGCATTGGGGTTGAAAGGCGAGCGGACAGTGGTCGAGGCCGGTTTCTCCTGGAAACCCTGGACCTCGCCGTTCTTGGCCACTTCCACAATGCCGAATTGTTTAGTCTCATCGGGCGGGATGGGAAGCGTGGCCAGCGTGACCTCGGCGTTGGTCTCTTTGTGGTACTCCATCATCCGGCTGTAATCCATCTTGTAGATGTGGTCGCCGCCCAGGACGATGATGTACTTCGGCTGCTCGCTTCCGATTGAGTAAATATTCTGATAAACAGCGTCGGCAGTGCCCATGTACCAGTTGGAGCCGGTACGCTGCATCGGCGGCATCAGCTCAAAGAACTCGCCCAGTTCCTGGGCTACGATCCCGGTCCAGCCTTCGCGGATATGCCGGTTCAGGGAGAGCGCCTTGTACTGAGTGAGGATGAAGACCTTGCGCAGGCCGGAGTTGATGCAATTGGAGAGGGTGATATCGATGATGCGATAGTGTCCGCCGAAGGGAACAGCGGGTTTGGCGCGATCTCGTGTGAGGGGAAAGAGCCGTTCCCCGGCCCCGCCTGCCAGCAGTACTCCAAGTGTGTCTCTCATTGCCGTATGCCCTGCCTCTTTGCGTTGATTTGTTGAGAGTTCCCCCGAGTCAGCGGGGAGTGCCGCAATCCGGTACCGCGCGTTATTCAGTGACACTCGACCGCAGAGGTCTCCGAACGGTGGAGAATATCACACGAAGATGAACTTGGCAGCCCTGCATTTCAGACAGCGGTGTTGGCTTGAAAAACAATGGCTAGAAAGGGAAGCCCGGCAAATGGATGGGTTTGCCGGGTGAGGGTAGATGGGGAGCGACCGACTGGATTCCGCGCTAACGCGGGGTCCTGGCGAGAAGCCCTGTATAGTGTCGAACTACCGCTTTGTCTTGAACTTGTACTGCACACCGACTGAGATGCCGAAATTCCAATAGCCGTATGTGGCCTGGTTGCCGTAGTTGATGCCATAGCGTGTGTAAAGGGCATCGGGCGTGATCCGGAAGACCCACTGTGGGGTACGGTTCAGATCGATATGACCGCCGATGACCGCCGCCGGGGCAAATTGATTGTTGAAGAAATCCACGGTCGAGGGCGAGTTGCCACGCAGATCCTGCTCGAAGTTGCCATAAGCGCCGCCCACCAGAGCATGGGCCATAAAAGCGCCATGTTTGTTGTGCGGGCCGAGCCACTCCGGGCCGGCAGCCACGATGTACTGGCTCACGAAAGGCCCGTCGATGTTCAGGGAATTCACGTGGGCTCCGCTGGTGCCGGCATAGCCGCGCCCTGTGCCCTCGAGAGCCCAGTGCTTGCTGAACCAGTAGGAGGCGGACAGATCGAGCCCACCCAGGTTGGCGCCCTCAAGCAGCGGGGGCGGCCCGGCTTTGATGTGCGCGTAGGCTGCGCCGAGCGAGACATCGAAGCGGTTGTCGTAACGCACGTTGGCCAGCGGATCGACCACGATGTAGGTGCCGTTACCGGCGGTCGGCGAGGCCGTGCTTTGGGCATGCATGGGTGTTCCGGCACACAGTGCCAGAGCGCCGACGGCGGCAAAAGAGGCGAAAGAACTTGCAAGAAGACGCATCACTATCCAGCTTACAGGACCACGCCGACAGGGGACAACGAAGACTGGGGAGCATTTGCCTCGGCTATGGCTCGCAATGCTCTGTCCAGTGCGACAATAGAAGGTAGCGCACGGTTTTCAGTGTTTCGACGGTTGGAGAGGCCCCGTGGTAAGCAGTGGCCTCCGGGGACTGCGGTACAGCAGCGTGGGTCCGCCATTCAAGCGGCAAACGGCTAAAGATCAATCCTGCGCGAGGCAGATGCGATGCGTCGGAAACCACCTCGGCAGAGCGCCAGCCATGGGCTTTCATGATGCGCACCGCATAGCAGGCGTTTTGAATCGTATCCCGGGCTTCCGGCTCAATACATATCGCCGACTCGGGGATGCCCTGGGCCTCGGCGGTCCGTGCCATCACCTTGCCCTCGACATACTGGTTATATGCGGCGCCACCGGTCATAATCAGCCGCGGAGCGACCCCACGCTCGTACTCATGGACTGCTTCATTGACGCGGGTCAGCATATTGGCGGTGGGGTTGCCGTCATCGTCGGCCGGGGAGCCTAGAACAATGATGGCATCGAAGCGCTCGCGCGATGTGTTGGATGTGGGCGCAAGCTGCCGGGCAAGAGCGCCCCATGCAATGAGAGCGACCAACAGCACTACCGCTGCAAAACCACCGTAAATCCACCAGCGGGCTGCCGTTCTGGCTTTCTTGGGGGCTCGGACCTGGCGCCGAATGGGGCGGGGTGCTTTGGAAACGATCGTCACGGAAGAAGTTCTCCAGCCTCCACTCTAACCCGGCGGCTGGAGAATTGCTCAGGCGAAGCTTGTCGGGGACTCCCAGGTGGAGAAGACAAACTCCTTCTGTGGCTTGCGTTGCCGTGGGGCTGTTTCCTGGGCCAGCATCTGCGGGTTGGTGAGCGCGGCCGGTTCGCCCTGGTAGCCAAGCGCGATGACCGCTCCGGCAATATAGTTCTCAGGAATGCCAAAGGCCTTGAGCACAGCGCCGTCGTCAAAGCCGGCCATCTGGTGGGTAAACAACCCAAGCGCTGTGGCCTGCAGCGAAAGGCACGCGGCCGCGGCTCCCAGGTCGTAGAGGGCCACCCGGTTGGGTGTGTCGTTGTGACTGAACTTCGTTTTGGCCACGCCCAGAATCAGCACCGGCGCGCTAGACGCCCATTGCTGGTTGAAGGGCATCAGGGAACCGAGAATCTTCTCGTAAGGAATTGAACCGCGTTCGCCCACCAGAAAACGCCAGGGCTGTTCGTTGTAAGAAGATGCTGCCCAGCGGGCGCCTTCGAAGATCGTTGCCAAATCCGCTGGGCTCACGGCGCGGTCGGCAAAGGAGCGCGGGCTCCAACGGCGATGGATGGCAGCCAACACGCCATCGGAGGTTGGGGCCTGTTTCAAATCATTGACTTCGGCGGCGGAAAGGGTCATTGGGGCTGCTCCTTCAGGATCGATATGTTCCTTCCTTCGATTCCACGCGACGCCGGAAGGATGCGGGAAAGGGAACGGTATGCCCGGCCTTCTCCATCGGTCGCCCCAAGGCGACGATTGATAGACTGAGGCGTTCGGCAAAATGAGGGAGGCACCATGCCCGCCACCATGCAAGCCGTTGTGAAAGCCCAGGCCGCGCCGGGCATCGAGTTGCGCGAGGTTCCGGTGCCCACCCCAGGCCCCGGCGAAGTCCTGGTGCGGGTCACCGCCGCCAGCGTTTGCGGCACCGATCTGCACATCTTCAATTGGGACCCCTGGGCGCAAGGACGCATCCATCCGCCGCTGATCCCGGGCCACGAGTTTGCCGGCGCCGTAGCCGGGGTGGGCCGAGGCGTGACCACTGTGAAGGAAGGCGACCTGGTTTCCGCGGAAATGCACGTGGCCTGCGGCAAGTGCCTGCAATGCCGCATCGGCCAGGCCCACATCTGCCAGCATGTGCGCATTCTCGGGGTGGACGCCGACGGCGCCTTCGCGGGCTATGCCATCATTCCCGAAACCAACATCTGGAAGCTTTCGGCTGCTATTCCCCTTGAACACGCTTCACTTCTCGACCCGCTCGGGAACGCGGTGCATACCGTCCTGGCCGGTCAAATTGCCGCCCAGACAGTTGCCGTGACCGGCTGCGGGGCCATTGGGCTGTTTTCGATCGCTGTGGCCAAGGCCTGCGGGGCGGCGCGTGTATTTGCCGTCGAGGTCAATGCCCATCGGCGATCCGTTGCCGCGGCCATGGGCGCGGATGTGACTTTGGACCCGGCCGTGGACAACGTCACCAGGCTGGTTCTGGAAGCGACCGGCGGCACCGGGGTCGACGTGCTGCTTGAGATGTCGGGGCATCCGGAGGCCATCCGCATGGGCTTTGGAATGCTGCGCACCGGCGGCCGCGCCTCGCTGCTGGGAATTCCGTCGCGGCCCTTCGAGCTGGATTTTGCCCGCGACATTATCTTCAAGGGCGCCATCGTGCAAGGCATCAACGGCCGCAAGATGTTTGAAACATGGTTCCAGATGGAAGCGCTTTTAGCCACAGGCAAGCTGAACCTGGAGCCGGTAATCACCCACCGCCTGAAGCTGAGCGAATTCCCGCAGGCCATGGAACTGCTGCGCACCGGGGAAGCGATCAAGGTTGTGATGCGACCGGAGTGAAAAGAACAGAGATCAAGGGTCAGAGATCAGAGTTCAGGAGCGAAAAGACCGAGGTCAGTCGGCTTCCCAATCGATCACGGCAAGGCGAACGCCGCGAACCGCGTTGCAGAGATAAACGGCGTCGGCGTTACGCAAATCCTCGATGTGCAGCACGCGCTCCTCTACGTGAGGCCGTAAGTTGAGCAGGTGGCGGCGATACACGCCTGCCAGCAGCCCGCACTCGATGGGCGGCGTGAGCCAGAGGCCGTCCTTTTCCACGAATAGGTTGTGAATCGCGCCTTCGCTGACTTCTCCGCGGTCATTCAAGAAGAGCGCATCGTCAAAGCCTGCCCAATTTGCCGCGGCCAACGCCTTCGCATAGACCGGCCGATGGGTGGTCTTGTGGAAGAGCATGGGGTCTTGCGGGTCGGTGCGCACTGCCGCCATGCGAACACGGAGCGGGCCGGCATCCAGCAAGCGTTCCTCAATCGGCTCGCTGGCGATGTGAATCTCGCCTTCTGAGTCGAGCAGAAGGCGGACCTTGCGCGGGTTCTGAAGCGATTGGGGCGCCTCGGGGTTGGTGATACCGGCCGCGTGGGCGAGTAGCTCAACGCGGACTTCGGCGCGATCGATGGGAAATCCGAAGTAGCCCGCAGAGTCTTCCAGGCGATCCAAATGAAACTCGATCAGCGGATAATCTCCCTGCCACAGCAGAGTCTCGACCAGCGAGAACTCCTTGGGAAAGTGGCTGGCCGGGCGAGTAAGGAACTCGGCCTTCAGTTGGCACTCGCGGAACTCCTCGGCCGCATCGGAGTCGATCACGATGCCGCTGCCGACACCCATGGTGCCGCTTTGCCCCCTGAGCTCGATGGTGCGAATGGCCACGTTGAAGGCCGTTTGCTGCTGGGAAAAGAACCCGATCGCTCCCGTGTAGACTCCGCGGGGCTGGGCCTCGAGCTGGGCCAGCAGTTGCATGGCGCGGATTTTCGGAGCTCCGGTGATGGAGCCGCAGGGAAACAGCGCGCGAAAAATCTGGCGGAAGTCGACCCCGGGGCGGAGTGTTCCACTGACGGTCGAGGTCATTTGCAGCAGGGTGGGGTGGCGTTCGACGGCAAACAGATCGTGGGCGCGGACGCTGCCGTAATCGCAGATGCGCCCCAGGTCGTTGCGCAGCATGTCCACGATCATGACGTTCTCGGCGCGGTTCTTGGGGTCGTTTTGGAGCCAGCTTGCCAGCTCGCTGTCTTCGCGAGCGGTCCTGCCGCGAGGCGCGGTTCCCTTCATAGGCCGCGTGGTGATGCGGCGAGCCTCGCCGTCTTTCTCAAGGTTGAAGAACAACTCGGGCGAAAAGCTCAGAATTTGATTTCCCGGAGACCCATGCACAAACGCGCCATACTCCACCGGCTGGCGCCTCTGCAAGGCTCGATAGAGCGTCGCTGCGTCGGAACTGCACTCCAGATTGAGGGGAATGGTGAAGTTGAGCTGGTAAACATCGCCGGATCGAATCCGCTCGTGAATGGCAGCGACGGCCTCTATGTATTTCTGCTCGGAGACGCCCAGGGCGGTCCTCGGAAGGGAGGCTGGCTCGTCCCGCGGATTCTGGACAGGGTGCGGTGCGAATCCCAGCGGGGCTCCATCCCTGAAGGCGCCGGTTTCATGGTCGAACAGCCAGGGACGCCAGTAGATCCCGAACCAGGCGAGGGGCAGGGAAGGATCGGCTCGCGGTAGCCCCGCCGCAACGGTGGGCTCAAAGAAGGCGCCGCACTCGTAGGTAAAATATCCGGCCGCGCAAAGTCCGGAAGCGACTGCTTTTTCAATCTCCGCAAAGAGGGCAGGAAGCTCGCTGGCCCTGTACGCAACGCAAACACTCAAGGGATCGATGAATAGGCGGCTAACGCGCTCTTTTGTAGATTCGGGGTCTGGGGTCCTGGCGCACTCCAGCAATACCGTTGCCGGGGTGCGCGCGATCAGGTCGTAGAGTTCCGCGGGTAGCGATTGCCGGCGGTTCATTGGGGTCCAGGGTAGCTACTTTACGGTCAGCGCAAGCGTGGTGGAGTGGGTGATGGCAGTGATGCCGTTGCTGGATTGCGCTGTGACATTGATGGTATAAGTGCCCGCCGGAGTCACCGGGTTCGAACCCGGGCCGTGATTGTAATAGTTGTAGAGCGGCGAACAGGCAGTGGTGCCCAGCACGGAAACAAAGCCAACCAGGGAAATCAGCGAAAGGCGGTTGAGCCAGCGCCGGCGCCGCGTGCCCCATGCCATTCCGCCCAAGCCGAGCACGCCGGGAAGCAGAAACGCCCAGGCCACGGAATTGGCGTGAGGCTTAGGCTGAAGAGCGGCGGTTGCCTTCTGCGTCTCAACCAGCATGGAACTGGTGATAGCGGCAGCGGCGCCGGGGAGGATCTCGATGTTCTCTGGCGTGAAGACGCAGGAAGCCTCATCGGGAAGGCCCGAGCAGGAAAGCGTCACAAACATGGGCGCCTTCAGAAGAGACGCATTTTCCGGCGTAACCGAAGCGACCACCAGTCCCGATTGCCCGGCAGTGAGAGACAAAGTCGCCGGCGCGTCGCTGATCTGGAAGTCGGGCGTGGAAGTGGCCTGGCCTTGTACGTCGGCCGTTTGCGATGTCGACTTGCGGTGAGTTGCGTCGCCGGTATAAACCGCGCGCAAAGAGTGGTCGCCGGCGGCAATGTCCAGCGCCACGCGCGCTTGGCCCTGATCGTTGAGGACGACCCCCGCCAGCGGACGCCCGGCATCGCTTATGGCGACGGCTCCGGCCGCAGGCTGCCCATCGTCCCCGAGAACCGAGACATTGAGGGTGGCTCGCGTCCGCCCCTGCTGGTCGTGGGTGTCCACGGTGACCTGGGTTTGCGTGGCCAAACGTGCGTTTCCTTGAGCCATTGCCAGCGCGGGGATGGCGAGAGCGATACTTAGTCCTGCAACCAATTCAAGCCGCAGACCGCGGCAGACAATACCTCTCACGTGCACCTGCTCCAAAAATCGAAAATCGTCGTTCGCCCATTTACCGTAACGTAGAACACCATTGTATCCGGGCGGGGCACGGCCGGGCCATTCTTTGGACGCGCCAGCAGCCAGAATGCCGTCCCTCGGTCCGGGATTTGCACCCTGGAATCCGCAAGATCGCCGCACGGATGCCGTTGTTTCAAGTCACATCCGCGCTATCCTCTTTGATTGAGGTGCAACGTCATGCCTGAAGCCACTGTACGCCCTCAACTTGCCCACCTGACCGCCGCGCTCGACGATCTGCGCGCCAAAGGCACCCATTTCAAGCTCCGCATTCTCGACGACCAGCAGGCGCCCGTCTGCCATTACGACGGCAAGCAGGTCATTAACCTGGCCAGTAACAACTACCTGGGCCTGGCCAACCACCCCAAACTCATCGAGGCCGCCATCGCCGCCACTCGCGCCTTCGGCGTCGGCTCGGGCGCGGTCCGCACCATCGCCGGAACCATGCGCATCCACTTGGATCTCGAAGAGAAGATCGCCCGCTTCAAGAACGTCGAGGCCTGCGTGGTCTTTCAGAGCGGCTTCACGGCCAATGCCGGGACGGTCAGCTCCATCCTGGGCAAGGACGACTTCATCCTCTCCGACGAGCTGAACCACGCCAGCATCATCGACGGCGCGCGCCTGTCCCGCGCCAAAATCAAGGTCTTCCGCCACAAGGATGCCCGCCATTGTGAGGAACTGCTGAAAGAAGTCGCCGGCGAGCCGGGACTCAAGCTGGTCATTACCGACGGCGTCTTCAGCATGGACGGTGACATCGGCCCGGTGGACAAGCTGGCCGAGCTGGCAGAGAAGTACGGCGCCATCATGATGGTCGACGACGCCCACGCCTCCGGCGTTCTGGGCCGCAACGGCCGCGGCTCGGTCGACCACTTCGCCATGCACGGCAAAGTCGATGTGCAGGTAGGAACGCTTTCCAAAGCCATCGGGGCACTGGGCGGCTATGTCTGCGGGAGCCGCGAACTGATCGACTACCTCTATCACCGCGCCCGGCCCTTTCTGTTCTCCACCTCGCATCCGCCGTCGGTGGCGGCCAGTTGCATCGCGGCCTTCGACATTCTTGAGGCCGAGCCGGAGCGGATTCAACGGCTCTGGGACCGCACCCATTACTTCCAGGGCGAGCTTCACCGTCTGGGCTTCAACATTGGCGGAGTTACCACCCCGGCGACCCAAACTCCCATCACGCCCATCATCGTCGGCGAAGGCCGCACGGCCATGGAGTTCTCCCGGGCGCTGTTCGACGAAGGAGTCATGGGGACGGGCATCGCCTTCCCCACAGTGCCGGAGGGCAAGGCGCGCATTCGCCTCATGCTGACCAGCGAACATACCAGGGACCAGCTCGACCAGGCGCTGGAAACCCTGGAGCGGGTGGGCAAGAGGCTGGGGATTCTACAATAGGTCACCATGATCGCTCACCTGCGCGGCAAGCTCATTTACAAGAATCCCGGTCAGGCCATCATCGAGGCCGCCGGGGTGGGATACGACGTGACCATCTCGGTTCCCACCTTCACCGCGCTGCCCTCGCTGGGCGCCGAGGCCTCGCTGCACATCCACACCCAGGTCAGCGAAGACCAGATCGCGCTGTTCGGATTTCTGGATCGCGAGGAGAAGCGCCTCTTTGAGCGCCTGATCACGGTCAGCGGCGTGGGCCCCAAGCTGGCCATCAAGATTCTCAGCGGCCTCTCCGTTGAGCGCACCGTACAAGCCATTCGCGGCTCCGATCACGCCCAACTGGTCCGCATCCCCGGCGTAGGCAAAAAACTGGCCGAGCGCCTTGTGGTCGAGCTCAAAGACAAGCTCGATGACTTCGCGGTCGCCCCGGTGCAAACCGGCAGCGTGGCCGGACCAGCGGTAGACGACGTGCTCTCAGCCTTGGTCAACCTGGGCTACCAGCGCCCCGCCGCCGAGAAGGCCATCGAGCAAGCGGTATCCAAGGAAGCCGCCCTCGCCGCCGACTTCGACGGCCTCTTCCGCGGCGCATTGAAGGTGATCCGCTAACCACCTGCGGTGGGGCCAACTGCCTTCGGCGTGGATTCCGGTGGCGGAACGATCCGTTTGGCAGGATAATCGGAGCATGGCGACCCTACCCAGCCACGAATCTCCTGCTGCGGAGCCGATCTCCGTGCGCGAGTATCTCGCCACGGTATACCGCCCCGACTGCGAATATCTGGACGGACGAATCGAGGAGCGCAACGTGGGTGAGTACGATCACGGCCTGCTGCAAGTCCTTTTGGCGCAACTGTTCATGAACCATCGAGAAGACTGGGGTATCCGGGCTGTTACCGATGTGAGAACCCAGGTAAGCAGCAGCCATTTCCGCGTTCCTGACCTTTCCATCCTGCGCACCGGAGCGCCCAGGGAGCAGATCATTACGCACCCGCCCCTGATCGTGATCGAAATCCTCTCGCCCGAAGACCGGCTGAGCCGCTTCCAGGACCGTATCGAAGACTATCTCGCATTCGGAGTCGAGCACATCTGGATCGTCGACCCACAGCGCCGCGCCGCCTATACCGCTACGGCCAGTGGGCTGCTTCCGGTTCGCACCAATGAGCTCTCCGTGCCGGAGACAGCCATCCGCGTGGTGTTGAGCGAACTGTTCGCGGAGCTGGATCGGCAGTAGGCTCACAAGGGCTCATGGCCAAGAAGGCAATCGAGCAAGCGGCCGCCAAGGAAGCCGCCCTCGCCGTCGATTTCGACGGCCTCTTCCGCAGCGCCATGAAGATGATCCGTTGACCGGAGGGAGCAGGGGCGGGGTACCCACAACGTGGGGCGAGGCCCCTGAATCAGGCATGAGGGCAGATTCGGCTTTACAGGCTGCGGAAAAACTCGAACTGGGGCTCAGTTTTGAAGGGTACGGGCTTCAGCCCGTACATAAAGCCAACAAAATCAATGGGGCTTTAGCCCCTGAGGGACGTATTTTAGCCTCATTACCACAAACTCGGCCTTTTTCCGCAGCCTGTTTAGCCGCGGGCCTTGTGCCCTGACAATGCGCCAATCTTCGCTTTGGCGGCGATCCTGCAAGGGGTACGAAATGGCCTGGCAAGTTGCAGTTGTTCTTGAGACAGAACTGAACCTCGACTCTCTCCGGATTCTGATGGGGCAAATGCCGGTATGGGCCCTGGCAACTCCAGAACGCACACTCGCGTTGAATGAGCTAAATCAGGAATTTGGATCGTTCTGGGCTCCGGAGCCAGCGTTCTCAGTGTTTTCCCCGGCGCTTGCCCTAGGAGTCTGTCGGAGATAACCGGGCGTGATTTTGTGGTTTGCTTCTGTGGG
>CAZLMY010000162.1:0-10630 GCA_964560845.1 uncultured Occallatibacter sp.
TGGGCGGCGGCACCTTGACGGCCTGGAAGCGGCGTTCCAGGGAGCGATCCTTCTCAATGGACTTGCGATATTCCGCCGGGGTGGTTGCCCCGATGCACTGGATTTCGCCACGGCTCAGAGCGGGCTTGAGGATGTTGGCGGCGTCCAGGGAGCCCTCGGCAGAGCCTGCGCCCACGAGGGTGTGCAGCTCGTCGATGAACACGATGGAGTTCTGATTCTCCATCAGTTCTTTCATGATGGTCTTGAGGCGCTCTTCAAACTGGCCGCGGTACTTGGTGCCGGCCACAATGAGCGACAGGTCGAGTCCGAGTACTTTCTTGTCGGCCAGGAAGCTCGGCACTTCGCCGTCGGCGATGCGCTGGGCCAGGCCCTCGACAATGGCGGTCTTGCCCACGCCGGGCTCGCCGATCAGGACCGGGTTGTTCTTGGTGCGGCGGCAGAGAATCTGGATAACGCGCTCCAGTTCGCTGTCGCGGCCAACGAGGGGATCGAGCTGTCCGTCCATGGCGGCCTGGGTCAGGTCGCGGCTGAACTCGGCCAGCAGGCTGCTTTCGCGCTGCCGCTGCTGTGTGGGAGCCTTCTCTTGGGTAACGCGCGCCAATTCGTCGCGGATGGCGGCCAGCTTGAGGCCGCGCTCCTGCAGAATCTCCGAGGCAAAGCATTTTTCTTCGCGCAACAGGCCGAGGAGGAGATGTTCGGTGCCGATGTGCTTGTGGCCCAGGCGCTCGGCTTCTTCGGCTGCGTAGGCCAGAACCCGTTTGCACTCGTTCGAAAGCGGCAAATCCACACTGGTTGAGACCTTCTCGCGGATAGTGGTGTGCGCCTCAATCTGCTTGCGGATCGATTCCACCGATGCGTGGGAGCGCAGGAAGCGGTTGGTCAACGCCTTGTCCTCGCGCAGCAGGCCAAGCAGCAAGTGCTCAGTCTCGATATAGGGCGAGCCGAACTGGCTGGCCTCATACCGCGCGAAGAAGATCACGCGCCGTGCCTTCTCCGTATAGCGTTCGAACATGTGTACCCCCTTGAACCAGGCGTTCGGCTGGAGTGGCTGTCCGTTGAAAATGCCGGCCTCAGCCCACCCGCGTTTGCCTTGCTTTTTGACCTCGCCGCCGGGGGCTAGCAGGAAAATGCCGCCCAAGCCCCAGAACAGCCCTTTGAGATGGCTCCGGAGCGCTTGCCTGCTCCGTATATCCCCGAGGAAATCCGCTCCCCGCCGGGACACCCACCTACCCCTTTGAATCTGGATCGAGTCAAACCGACTCGGGTCCAGGCTGTCAATCAATAAGACTCACGAACCAACCGGAATGCTGCATTATGCTTCAAACAAAAACCGCTTGGCTATCCCACTTAAGACACAATCGCAGGATTCTCCGGTCGTCCGGCGTCCTGGTTTGCCGGCAACAGCCGGCCGCTTTCCAATCGCAAGGCGCGCGTGCAGCGTGCCGCCAGTTCGAGGTTGTGCGTCACCAGAATCGAGGTGAGGCCGTGACTGCGATGCAGGCGCCGAATCAGGTCGAAGACCAGTGCGGCGGTGGTTTGGTCCAGATCGCCGGTGGGTTCGTCGGCCAGCAGCAGGCGAGGGTTGTTGACCAGCGAACGGGCCAGGGCTACGCGTTGCTGTTCGCCACCGGAGAGTTCGCCGGGGCGGTGATCGGCGCGATCTTCGAGGCCCACTTCCGACAGCCATTTGGCGGCCACGGGAAGCGCCTCACGTTTGGTTTGGCCGCGAGCGAGCAGCGGCATGGCCACGTTTTCGAGCGCCGAAAACTCCGGCAGGAGGTAGTGAAACTGCCACACGTAGCCGATTTCCCGATTGCGAAAGGCTGCAGCTTGCCGGGGCGAAAGTTGAGCAACGTTGGTTGAGGCGCAGTATACCGCCCCCGCCGTGGGCGTATCAAGGGCGCCCAGGATGTGCAAAAGCGTGCTCTTGCCGGCGCCCGACTGGCCCAGGATGGCCACCATTTCGCCGGTCTCGACGACCAGGTCCAGGTGCTTGAAAAGCGTCAGCGCGCCGCGCGCTGTGGTGTAGGTCTTTTCCAGGCCGGTGACCTGGATGATGGGCGAAGTGTTCGGCGATGCGCCTTGCGACCGCAGTTCCGGAGCCCGTGTGTTGCGGGTGTCCTGTCCGGGAGCCGCTGAGGTGTTCTGATTCATCCGATTTGCCTCAATTTTAGCACCTGCGGTGGGGCCAACTGCCCCTGCGGGCCTTTGGTCGGTGGCCCACTCTGGAGCTGTCGGAGGAGATCGAATCCCGGCAAGGACCGCCCGCAAAGTTCCGTGCCCCATCCATTTCGCGCTTTTTGCGAAATGGGTGGGAAACCACAAGTGCCTTGAGCGCAGCCCGAAACATGCCAAAATGCGGGTTACCGGCTGGCCGGCAGCGCCGCCGCATCCAGCCGCCCGATACGCCCGTTCGGGCCGACGATGAACGGCAACGAAAGCGCATTCCAGTTCCCGTTGTCGAGCGGTTGCCAGGTCTTGCCGTCGTCGCGGCTGATGTCGGAGCCGTTGGTGCCGGCCGTGATCCAAAGCTTCAGGGAGTCGGACCATTGCACCGTGGAGCGGTAGCCATGGGGTGGGGTGGCGGAAGCTGTCCAGTGCTCGCTGCCAGTAGTTGAGAAGGCCGCTGTGCCCGTCGACTCGTTGGGCTTGGTGTAATCGCCGCCAACGGCGATACCGTGAAACATAATGTTTAGCACTGTATTTCCGTCACTAGCATATTTGAGCTCGGCCCGTGCGCCAATTGCGAACGGACCGGCACTTTCTGCTCCCGAAGCAATCGGCAATCGTTTTCGGTACCAGGTTCGCGTTATAGGCGAATTATCATTTAGCCAATACGTTCCAGAATAATTCAGCCGCAGATGAGTACTTTCCAGTGCTCCGCCGATCACAAAATCATTGGTGGCATTCATGCTGCGAATGCATTGATTCGACGCGGCGAAGGCAGCGCCTTTTACCTTTAGCAATGGATCGTGCAGGCGCCTCCAAGTGTTCCCGCCATCCCTGGTTTCAAAAATGGAGAGTTCACCTTGAACCGGATCGCCCATCAGCAGCCCGAATCCTTCGTCCTCGCTTAATAACCTTTGCTCGATCATCAAGTGGAAACTGTCAAAGAACCCTTCGGGCGTATCCGGGTTCACAAACAGAAGCTTCCACGTCTTGCACCCATCCACAGTCTTGTACAACCGGCTCTTCTCTCCCGGCCCGGAAGCCATGACGATGGCCGTCTGCGCATCCCAGGCTTGGACGCCTCGAAAATCCAGCGTTGCGCCGTCCTTGTCTCCGTCGGGAACGGCGCACTTCTGCCAATGAGCCCCGCGGTCGGTGGTCTTGAGCACTGTGCCGCCCGTCCCGCTGGCCCAGGCCACCGTGCCATCCACCGAATCGATCCCGCGCAGACCCGCGGCGGTGCCCGAGTCCTGCATTTGCCAGGGTGTTGCCGGAGCGACAGGCGCTTGAGCCGCGCCGACCCCGGCCGCAGCAACGAAGAAGAGAATGAGGCCTATACGATGCATGGCTCGAAGTATAGACGCACACGCTCAGGTCTCTTTTCGCATCGCTGAAAAGAGACAAGGCCCTCCGTCATGCGATTGTGTGAGATCTGAACCGTGCACCCGTGGGTCTGTACACAAACCGGCTACTTGCCGTCTTTGATGACGCCCAGCCGCACCAGGCTTTCGGCCGTGGCCACGATGCACTCTTCGTTCGAGCGCGGAGCCCAGCCCAGCACGCGCTTGGCCTTGGCGTTGGTGGCGTTCTTCTGGATGCCGAGTTCGGGCAGGACCTGCTTCACCCGCGCGTCAAACAGAGAAACAAAGCGCAGCAGCCAGTTGGGCAACTCGGTGGTGGGCACCTTTTTAGCCGCATCGCCCAGGTGCTTTCTCAAGATGGCGGCCATCTCCAGCATCGACAGGAAATCGCCCGCGACGGCCAGGAAGCGCTCGCCCTTGGCGGCGGGATCGGTCATGGCGCGCAGGTGCAGGTCGGCCACGTCGCGCACATCGACGCCTCCAAAGCTGATCTTGGGGCAGCCGGGCATGGAGCCGTCCATCAGCTTCTGGACGATCAGGATCGAGGTCGAGGTGTCCGGCCCCAGCGCCGGGCCGAAGACACCCACGGGATTGACGACGGCCATCTCTAGTGCTCCGCCTTCCCGGGCCATGAAGTCCCAGGCGGCGCGCTCGGCAATGGTCTTGGATTTGACATAGGGCAAGACGCCTTTGCCGTCGAGGTTGGTCCAACTGGTCTCGTCGAAGGGCGCTGACTGCTGCGGGTGGCCGTAGCCGATGGCGGCAAACGACGAGGTCAGCACCACGCGCTTGACGCCGGCATCGCGCGCGGCGCGCAGGGCGCGGAGCGAGCCTTCGCGGGCAGGCACAATCAGGTCGTTTTCGTCCTTGGGGATCTCCGGCGGGAAGGGCGAGGCCACGTGGACCACAAAGTCGCAACCGGCCACGGCTTCGGGCCAGCCCTTGTCGCTCATCAGGTCTGCGGCGAAGAAGCGCAGGCTCTCGCCCGGCTCGGCTCCGCCCGCCTTGAGCAGGTCGCGCACGGCGGCTTCGCGGCTGAGAGTACGAACCGTGGTGCGAACGGTGTGGCCCGCGGCCAGCAACTGCAGGATGCAATGGCTGCCGATAAAGCCGGACCCGCCGGTAACGAGGACTGTGCTCATGGGTGTGTCTCCTTGCGTGAACAGTGGTCAGTGGTCAGTTGGCGTTGATAGTTCGGTGCATGCTCACTGCACCTCGGTTAATTCGCCGCAGCTCGGGCAAAACGAAAACACTTCGCCCAACTCTTCCTCCCAGGCATCGTGGCATGAGGAGCATTGACGCCATTTGTCTCGAATGATCTGAGCGGGCAAAGCCATATCCGAGGGAACTTCCGATTTCAAAAACGATTTCTTCCCTAACCACTCGCTTCTTACCCTGTAGAACAGGCCCTCGGAAACAACCGTGAAGGACGAATCGAATCTCATCTTAATTCGCTTTTCTTTGACTGGTGCAAGCTTCAATTCAACAGACCCAGTTGCGCCCCAGTATTCTCCAGGGCCGGTGAGGTGGATATCCTTGACTCCGACAAAGACCATCTCCAAGCCAAATGGATCCCACTGAGATTGAATCAACACCTGCGCATCGAACTTGAGCCCCATCATCATGGTGTGATCCGGCGTGACGTAGCCACGATTTACCATGTGAATCTCTTTTGTCATGCTGTCATGAAACCCTGCGATTGAATCAAGGAGACGATCCATGTCCCCTTGCGTCGCTATCTCTTGGTAAGAGTGCATCGAAGTCTCCGCTTGGTTGGGTCCATCGCTTCCCAGGTCCCCAAAAGCGAGGGACCTGGGGCACCCGGCTTTCTTTTCCAGGCCGAGCAACCTCTACTCGTACCTTAGCGCCTCAGCGGGCAGCACACCTGCGGCTGCCGATGACGGATAGACGGTGGCCAGAAGCGAGATGCCAATGGAGACGATCGCTACGATGACGCCATCGAGCGGGCGCGGGGCAAAGGGCAGCGTGTCGATGGAGTAGACCTCGGCGGACAGGTGGATGAAGTGGTAATGCGCGCCGGCCCAGGCGGCCAAGTAGCCTATCACCAGTCCCAGCGCGGTGCCGATGACGCTGATGAGAAAGCCCTGCATGAGGAAGATCCGCCGCACTTGTCCCGGCTCGACGCCGAAGCTCATCATCACGGCGATGTCCCGGGTCTTCTCCATCACCATCATGGTGAGCGCGATGAGAATGTTGAGCGCGGCCACGATAACGATGAGCGCAATCACGATGAAGGTCACCACTTGCTCAAGCTTGAGCGCGCGGAATAGCTCTCGGTTCTGCTCCATCCAGTTGGTGGTCATGTAGCCGGGGCCGGCTGCCTTCTCGATAGCTTGGCCGATCTGCGGAGCCCGGTCCAGGTTGTCCACCTTGAAGCTGATGACCGAGAGCAGGTCGGGCTCGTCGAACAGCCGCTGCGCGTCGGCCAGGCGCAGAAAGCCCATTTGCGCGTCGTACTGGTAAAACCCGGAGTGGAAGATTCCCGCGAGGCGAAAGCGGACCACCTTGGGGAAGATGCCCATGGGGGTCATTTCTCCCTGGGGGCTGATGACCATGACCGACTCGCCGACGCTGGCCCCGACGGTCTCGGCCAGATCCTTGCCCAGCACGATGGGGGGTAGTTCCGCGTTCACGCCCGCGGCCTGCGCGGGCTGCGGTTCGAGAGCGGCGACCGACCCGGGCGTGGCCGTGGTCAGCAGATCGCTGACAGTGTTTTCCTGGGCCGGCAGGACGCCTTCAAGCAGCGCGCCGCCATCGCGGGCGCCGCGGGCTACCAACACCTGTTCGTAGAGTCCCGGCGAGGCTGCGGTAACGTGAGGCACCTTGCGCAGGCGCTCCAGCAGCGGCTGCCAGTGCTTGATACCGTCGCCCTTGATGCGCATCAACTGCACATGAGCGCTGTTTCCCAGCAGGCGGTCTTGCAGGTCGCGGCGCATGCCGTTGGTGATGGCCAGCGCGATGATGAGCGCGGCCACTCCGGCGGCCACTCCGGCGATGGAGATCGTGGTGACTACGCCGACCACGGCTTGACGTCGCTTGGCCTTGAGATAGCGCATTGCCAGGAACAGTTCGAATCGCATGGCCGCCTATTTCGCTTGCACGGTGGATTGGTCCCCACCCGCAATTATCGTCTTGCCCACACCCACGTTGTCATGCCGATCGTAGGCGCGGACGGTAATGAGGTGTTCGACCGTTCCCAGCTCATGAGGCGTGTGAATCACTACGCTATAGTGCTCGTGCTTGGAATCCGACAGCCCGCCAACCGGTTCGATGTATTGCCACGGGCCGGCATCGAGCGAGTATTCCGCGTGAGCGATGGGAGAGAAAGCATCTTCGGTATCGAAGGTCAGCCGAAATGCCCTGCTGCAAGGCCCCGTACAAATCTCTTCCTCAAGATTTGCTTTCAGTCCGCTCACCACCGGCGGCGTGGTGTCGACCTCGAAGCGTTCGCTCTCCTTGGCGCCGGTCAGCGCATCGCCGGGGGTGTGAGAAGGGGCGTCGGAGGCCACCACCTCGATCTGGTAGCCGCCATCGGGAAGCAGGGCGGCGTCGAAGCTGTAGGCCTTTTCGGTGATGTTGTCCTTGAGCAGCCGCCAGACGGTTTCGCCGTCGCCACGGAGATAAAGGGCGTAAGTGAGGTCGTCGCCGTTGTCGTCGTGCGCGGCCCAGCGGACCGTGATCCCGGTCTTGTCTTTAAGCGCTTGCAAAGGGGCCGCGGCGCCGCTATCGAAGGTGACTCCGCTTTGGGCCGCGGAAGGAAAGGCGACGTTGACGGTGGCAGGCTGGCTACCCTGCTGGTTTTGCGGATTCAGGCGCGCGCCCGTGACAACCACCAGGTCATCCACAACCGGAGCGGCATTCACCGGGAGATAGTTCACGCCCACGCCGGCAAGGGAGCCACCCGCGTGCAAGGTAGCCTTCCACTGGAAGTAGCGGCCGGCGGGGGATGCGGCTGCGCCGTCTTTGAGAGGCTGCCAGTCGCTCCATCCCCAGTCGTTGCGGCCGCGGGCCGGCTGCTCCACGTTGCCGCTGCGGGTCTGAATCTCATAGCCCTTGGAACCGGGCTCGACTTCGATGCGGCCAAAGCGCGCCAAGGCCCCGGCATCCAGCACATCGCTGGAGTATTCGTGCTTGTCCGCAGCGGCGCCGAAGCGAAACAGCTTGCCGGTTTCGCCGGTGCCGATCAGCAGGCTCGCTCCGTCTGTGCCTGCTGAAAGCGCCAGCCCCTGTTGCGCATCCAGATGGGCGATATCGGCATAAGAGCCATCGTCGGCAATGCGGAAGACGCGGCCGCGATTGCCAGTGAGAGCCAGCAGGCCAGTGGGCTGCGCCGCCAGGGAGTAGACGATCTCGTCTTTGCCGGCCCACAGACGGCGCGGCGCCTGGGGCGCTGTGTCCAGGTCAGGGGATATGGCGTAGATTTCGCTGCCTTCGGGCAGCGAGGTGCTGGTGTTGGCGGCCTGCATCGACCCCGGCTGAACGACGGTAAACGTAACCGTACCCACGCCCTGCACAGGGAGCGGCGGCAGCGGGTTGTGGCTCTTGTCGCCCACGCTGGCGGCGTAGACGGTTCCTTTGGAGCCAACCGCGATCGAGGTGATTTCGCGGCGCGGGGCCTCAAACAGCACGTAGCCCTTGCCTTGCGGACCGATGCGGTACACCAATCCCGAGCCGTCAGAGCCGGCAATCAGGTTGCCTTTCGCATCCCAGGCCAGGCAGCGGATATGCTGCTCGTCGCTCTTGAAAAACGGCTCTGCCGCCGCGCCGGATTTGGACACGTCGACGCGATAAACGGCTCCGGGCGCGCCGGTGGCAATGTAGAGCCTTCCAGTCGGGTCAAAGGCCAGGTCCCAGATGTAGTGGGAGGCGGATTCGCTCTTTTCCGCGCCGGACTTGGCAATGGGTTTGTCGGCGGTCTTGGAGATCCCGGGCTTTGCCGGGGCGAGGGCGGCGTCGAAGACCACCGTGGCGCTGCTCTCATCCTGCTTGGCGGTGGCGTCGGGCTTGAGCCGGTAGACCTTGCCGCTGGGCAATGTGGCCGCGTAGAGCGCGCCGTCGGGGCCCAGTTTCACCACTTGGACGCTCAGGTCCCTGGTCTCGAAGAGCGTAAATGGCTTGCCGTCGGAGCCGACGCGCAACACGGTCGCGGGCGAACCGGTGCCCAGGTAGGCTGTTCCAGTCTTGTCCACGGCCACCGACCAGACAAAGGTCGAGGGCGTAGTGAGCACCTCGCTCACGGCCGGACCCTCAAGCAGGCGGCCGTCGCTGGTCAGCGCCACGCCTTGCGGCGTGCCCTTCTCGAACTCCTCCAGGCGCGACTGGGTCCAGAGATGCGTGCCCTGGGCAAGAACCGGTTGCGATGCTGCCAAGGCAGCCATTCCCACAGCCAGTGCCAGAGGAAAGGATGCGAACGGTAAGGGCGCGACAATGCGTGTGAGAAACGACATACTGCCGTTGAGTCTACTAAAGTTGGGGTCATTCCAGCGGGGAAAGCGTGCGCGGCAGGACCGGCGATCGCAGGGCCCAAGGGACCTTTCAGTAAAGTTAGTTGGCCCGTGCCGGCTTTCCGGTTTTTGTAGAACTTTGTCAGGAATTGCTGGGTTTCGTGCCGCCGGAAAGCATGACGATCAGCGGATATCATGCTTATTTTCAATTATTTACGGAACTTCATAGCCGAAGCGATGGGAAGATCTGCCAATCTACGAGGTGAAACAACCGGCATTGCAGGAAACGAACCAACCCCTTTGGCAGGAATGCCTTCTACTCTCCCACTTTTCAAATTCGAGCGCTGGTCATACCCTTCAAGGGCGATAGCGATCCTTAACGAGGATGACTGAGCTGTTCCGTATAGGAAGGACAGGTACAGAGTTCGAGCCTCCCATGCCGGAAAATCCAGAGATGGGCCACCCGGTCCGACTCGGCCCCCTGACCCTTTGAACCTTATTGCAATCTGCAAACTATTTTACGGAACCGGCACACCTCCGGTTTGCGTATCTATCCCTGTGTCCGAGAGTGAACGCCGAAGCTGAAAGCGGACACCTGGTTGGCGGCGACCCGGATGCAGTGGTGCCTGTATCCCCCCTGATTACAGCAGATCGCCGATGACCGGCTTTGGCAGTCCGGTTGCAGTTGAGACACATAGCGCGGATGGGTTCCCGTTCCCCTGGGAGCTTGATCGGAGGAGGTTTTTATGACAAATACAACGTTCAATATCCCGGAGGCGGTGGCTATCTTGACAGAGGAGTCCACGGAGTTGGTGCGCGGCCACGATCAGGAATTGCTGCAGCGGGTGCTGCCCCTGGTGCGCCAGCAGAGCGTCACGCTGGACCTGCGCCGGGTGCAGCGGATCGACGCGGCGGGCATTGCGGGCCTGATTCTGCTCTACCGGGCGGCGATCGAAACCGGCCACAGTTTCACGGTTTCAAACCTTGCGCCGCATGTGGGGGAGATTCTGGCCCTGGTGGGATTGGACCGGGTGCTGCTGTCTCAGCATGTGGTGTGGACTTCGCATCTCGAGCGCCCTTGTGAGTGCCCGGCGGCCTGATTGCCGCCAAATGAGCCCGAATGCGCGGTTCACAACGGCTTATCGTCCCAAATTGCGGAAAGTCCCACCCAGGAATACAATTGAGCTCCTTTGGCAAACGGATCGTCTGTGACGATGAACACAGGCAATGGTATCGTCAGCGGACTATTTGTACTTGCGACTCATGAACGCCGCGAAGCGCAGTCGGCTATCTGTTTGACTTGCACGAGCTCAGCATCTTGATCGCTGGTTTTGATTCGAGATGAGCCTCCGTGCGACCTATACAGATGATCGGCAGATTTCGCGGAATCCTAAATACGGAGGCTTCATCCCATGACGCAGGGCGCTATGGATCAACAGTCCGCCGACCAAGCGGGCTCGACGTCAACCCCAGTTCAATACTGTTATTTCTTCGGCGGCGGCGCTGCCGACGGTAACGGCCGCATGAAGGACACGCTGGGCGGCAAGGGAGCCGGCCTGGCGGAGATGACCAACGCGGGCTTGCCCGTACCTCCCGGATTCACCATTCAGACCGAGGCTTGTCGCGAATACATGC
>CAZLMY010000163.1:0-10118 GCA_964560845.1 uncultured Occallatibacter sp.
GAGTTCGAGCGCGATGGCGACTTCATGAAGACTCACTTCGTGACCAAGTTCACCGAGCCCGGAGCCGAGGTGAGCTTCTATCGCAACGGCAAGTTTGTGGACTTCTGCCGCGGTCCCCACGTGCCCTCGACCGGCCGCGTGAAGGCCTTCAAGGTGCTCTCGCTGGCCGGCGCCTATTGGCTGGGCGACGAAAAGAATCCGCAACTGCAGCGCATCTACGGCACCGCGTTTTTCTCGCAGAAGGCTCTGGACGAGCACTTTACACGCCTGGAAGAAGCAGCCAAGCGCGATCATCGCCTGCTGGGCAAGCAGTTGGACCTTTTCAGCATTCAGGAACTGGCCGGGGCCGGCCTCATCTTCTGGCACCCCAAGGGCGCCATGATCCGCAAGGTGATGGAAGACTGGATGCGCGACGAATGTCTGCGCCGCGGATATTCGCTGGTCTTTACGCCGCACGTGATGCGCCGAGAACTGTGGAAGGTCAGCGGCCACGAGGGATTCTACGCGGACAACATGTATAGCCCGATGGAACTGGACGACGCGGATTACCGGCTGAAGCCGATGAACTGCCCCGGCCATATCCTGATCTACAAGAACTCGCCCAAGAGCTACCGCGATCTGCCGCAGCGCTATGCCGAGCTGGGCAACGTGTACCGCTACGAGCGTTCGGGAACCATGCACGGGTTGCTGCGCGTACGCGGCTTTACGCAGGACGACGCGCACATTTTCTGCACACCGGGACAGATTGAAGACGAAGTGGTGGCCTGCATCGACTTTGCCGAGGCCGTGCTCAAGAACTTCGGCTTCAAGGAGTTCAAGGTGGAGCTTTCCACCTGGGACCCCAACGACCGCGCGCATTACACAGGCTCTGACGAGAACTGGGCGCTGGCCGTCGGCGGGCTTCGGCACGCGCTTGACCGCAAGGGCATCCAATACGCCACCATCCCTGGCGAAGCCGCCTTCTATGGCCCCAAAATCGACGTCAAACTCATCGACGTCCTTGGCCGTCTGTGGCAGCTTTGCACGGTGCAGGTTGACTTTAACCTGCCTGCGCGCTTTGAGCTCGAGTACGTCGGCGAAGACGGTGAACGCCACCAGCCGGTGATGATCCACCGCGCGCTCTTTGGCTCGGTTGAACGCTTCTTCGGGGTGCTGATCGAGCACTACGCAGGCGCATTCCCGCTGTGGCTGGCGGCGGTGCAGGTGGGTTTGGTTCCCATCAGCGAGCGGCATCACGCATACGCCAAGAAGGTGGAAGCCGAACTCAAGGCTGCCGGGCTCCGTGTGGAGATCGACGACCGCAACGAAAAGATGAACGGCAAGATCCGCGACTTTGCCAACCAGAAGACGCCCTACATCCTCGTCTTCGGCGACAAGGAAGAGGCCGGCGGTCTGGTCAGCGTCCGCACCCGCGGCAAGGGCGACCAGGGCTCCATGCCCTTGGCCGACTTTATCGCCAAGTGCAAGACGCTCGTCGAAGGGCAGTCGACAGAACTGTAAACAACAGGGCCCGGCGTGTTTGTGCCCAACTCAAAGGCGCCGGGACCGTTCTTCTTGTTCGAGACCAGTGCCTGTCACCGCCCATGGTCCGGGATTCTGATATCGTGTCCAGTGATCCCGATGACCTCGCCTATGAGCTGTTCGCCGCATTTGCTGGTCCGCCGCACTCGCCTTCTGTCTTATGTGCCCGCCTTGCTTGCCCTCGCCGCCTTGCTTGCCGCTCCATGCTTGTTGTCGCAAAGTGTTCCGGTTTCCAAGGCTCAGACCGCGCCGGCGGTACCCTTGACGTCTCCAGATATCTCCAAAGAAGGCCTTGTTCTGGAGAAGGTCTACACGCAAATCCGCATGGAGGCGGATGGGATTGGGACGCGCCGATCTATCGCACGCATTCACGTTCTGGCCGACTCCGGCGTGAAAGAAATGGCCGTGCTCACCTTCACCTACACGGCATCGAATCAGCAGGTTGACATCGATTACGTCCGGGTGATCAAGCCTGACGGAACGGTGGTGGTGACTCCCGGGTACAACACGCAGGACATGCCGGCGGATGTTACCCGATCTGCTCCCATGTACTCCGACATCCATCAAAAGCATGTGGCCGTGAAGGGCCTGGGTGTGGGCGACACGCTGGAGTATCAAGTGACTTTGAACACGCTCAAACCGGAGGTCCCGGGGCAGTTCTGGTTCGAATACACCTTCCAAAAAGACCTCATCGTGCTTGACGAGCAGGTCGATCTCGATATGCCCGCGGACAAGCCCGTGACCGTAGCCAGCTCCCCCGCTGACGCGCAACCTGCCGTCAACACCGTCGCCGGCCGCAAGCGTTACCACTGGGCAAGCTCAAACCTGGCTCGCCCCGACCCCGATGCGCCGCCCAAATCCGTCAAGCACTTGAATCCCTCGATCCAGGTCACCACTTTCTCCAACTGGGAACAGGTGGGAGCCTGGTACAAGTCTCTTCAAAGGGATTCGCTCGCGATCACTCCCGCTATCCAGGCCAAGGTGGCCGTACTGACGAAAGGGCTCGTCAGCAACGCGGACAAAACGCGCGCCATCTTCAATGACGTTGCCTTGCATACCCACTACGTCGGGCTCGATTTCGGGATTGGAAGGTACCAGCCCCATCTCGCAGACGATGTGCTTTCGAACGAATACGGCGACTGCAAAGACAAGCACACATTGTTAGCCACGGAACTGAAAGCCGCCGGGATCGAGGCATGGCCGGTACTGATCTCAAGCAGCCGCGAACTGGACCCCGCGACGCCTTCGCCAGCGCAATTCGACCATGTGATCACGGTTGTTCCCTTTGAAGGCAAGCTGTTGTGGATGGATTCGACGGCGGAGGTGGCGCCCATCGGAGTCATATTGGCCACACTTCGTGACAAGCAGGCTCTCGTCATTCCCGACGCCAAGCCAGCCTACTTGGAGCGCACACCCGCGAATCTGCCGTTTTCTCAATCCGCCCACTTTCAGATCGAAGGCAAACTCTCAGACCAGGGGGTGTTCACAGGGCATATCGTCCAGAGCTACCGAGGCGACGTGGAATTGTTCATGCGCGCAATCCTTCGAGCGGTCCCGCAATCACAATGGAAGGAGTTCATGCAGCGGGTCTCAAACTCGACTGGGTTTGCGGGCGAGGTCTCCAATCCCCAAGTCTCAGAAATTGAAACAACCAGCAAGCCTCTTGAATTCTCTTACGACTACGTGCGCGAGAAATTCGGGGAGTGGGACACCCACCGCGTCAGCGCCCCTTTGCCGGCTTTTGGCTGGGAGTTGGGACCGGGCGTGAAAGAGAAGAAGCCAGCCGATGAGCCGGAACTGGGCTCCCCGGGCGAGGTCGTTTACAGCAGCACGATCCAATTGCCCCAAGGATGGAGTGCATACCTGCCCAAGCAGGTTGACCTGTTTGAAGATTGGGCAGAGTATCACTCGATTTACAGCGTGACGCAGGGGACGCTCACAGCGAAACGGCGTGTCGTCGTAAAAATGAGCAAAGTCCCTCTTGACCAGTGGGATGCATATATCGCGTTTCGTCGTGCGATCTTCAATGACGAAAACACAATGACCCCGGTTTTCGACGGGGTGGGCTCCCAAGGCTTTCCACGCGGCGTTGCCAGGTTCTTGAATCAAGCCGACTCTGAAATGTCGGCGACGCTTGAGCTACTAGGAAGCGCGTCGGCCATTCTGGGCGCAGAGAAGTCCGCCAGCCAACCAGAATTGAACCGAGCCTTGGATCTTGCCCAAAAAGCAGTGAGCGCCGTAGAGGCAAAGACCCTGACGCTTTCCATTGAGGACCCGCGCTCACTTTACTGGATGCAAATTCTTTCGTCTGCTTGGACAACGCTGGGAAGGGCGTCGCTTCGTTGCAATGACCTAGCGACGGCGGAGAGCTATTTGCGGGCAAGCTGGCAACTGAGTCAGGACAGAATGTCGGGATATCAACTCGGCAGGCTGCGCGAGGCTCAAGGTCAAAGAACAACGGCTGCACATTTCTACGAGCTGGCCAGCGTGATCAGCGGGGGCGACTCGCTTAGCGAACGTATCTATTCCGATGCCGGTTTGCTAGACCAAATCAAAGAGTCCTATCGGACATTGACAGGCAAGCCGCTCACGGCGACAGCGTTGAACAATGGCCAATACAACGGCAGTCTGCGAGCTGAGCTTGACAAGGAAACCGAACTGCGGGGCTTTGTGCATGAGAGCAAGCTGAACGGGCAGGCTCTCTTCACAATATCCAGCGAGCTGGACAAGCCGGTGAAGGCGCATTTTTTGCAGGGCGACAAGGTAATGGAGCAAATGGCAGGCACAGTTGAATTGCGCCGCAAATTGCCAGTGGTTTTCCCCGGTGGATCGAAGGCGCGCTTATTGCGGGAGATTCGACTGGTCTGCACACCTTATGCCGGGTGCGACGCGTACGTCTTGTTGCCCCACTCAATCCAGATTCCGGAGTGACTGAGCAAAGAGACAACCTTGCCGGAGTTTGGGTCGATGCGCGGACATCCGGTCGTCAGTTAATCGAACCCGATGCGCGGCATTTCTCCTGGCCAGGTCGACGACCTGGGGCAGCGATCTTCGGGTCGGCTGCACTGGCTGTGTCTTCGCCGCCAGTGCAGAGCCTCGTTCTTCTGTACCGTTTTCGGATGACGTGGCGGTGCAAACGGTGTGCGGCGTGGGCCGGGAGACCCACGCTACAGCCGGCCAGGAGGCCAGCGCTACAAATTCGCTAACGCGCCCGGTGAGAAATGCGGACTATGCGTTAATTGCCATGCCCTGGACCGCGCCATAAGCGTCGAGCAAGGACTCGGCCAGCGTGGGATGCGCGTGGATGGTGAACATCATCTCCTCGACGGTGCCCTCCAACTCCAGCACGGCAACCGCCTCGGCAACCAATTCTGTGGCCTGCGGCCCGAGTATGTGTACACCCAGAATCTCGCCGTATTTCGCGTCGGAGACGACCTTTACGAAGCCGTCGTGACTGGCCACGATGGTGGCCTTGGAGTTCCCCGCAAAGGGGAACTTGCCCACCTTGACCTCGTAGCCCTTTTCCTTGGCCTGAGCCTCGGTCAAGCCCACCGAACCGATCTGTGGTTCGGTGTAGGTGCACCCGGGGATGCGGTCACGGCGGATGGCGCGGAAGGTGCGTCCGGCGATCTTGGCCACAGCCACCATGCCGGCCATTGCGCCGACATGTGCAAGTTGCGGCAGGCCAAAGACGATGTCGCCGATGGCAAACACGCCCGGCTCGGCGGTCTCCTGCGCCTCGTTGACCTTCAGGAAGCCGCGCTCTACCTCGATCTTGGTCTTCTCCACGCCGATGTTGGCGGTGCGCGGCGCGCGGCCCACGGCCACCAGCACCTTCTCGGCTTCCTTCACTTGCTGCTTGCCGTTGGCGTCGGTAAAAGTCACTTTTACGCCGGTTTCGGTCTTCTCGATCGACTCGACTCTGGCGCCGGTGTTCACGTCGATGCCGCGCTTCTTGAAGAGGCGCGTGAGCTCCTTGGATACATCCTCGTCTTCCACGGGAACCACGCGGGGCAGGAACTCGACCACCGTGACTTCGGAGCCGAAGGTGCGGAACATGGAGCCAAATTCCATGCCTACCGCGCCGGCGCCGATCACTACCAGCGACTTGGGCACATCGGTCATGGAGAGAATTTCGATGTTGGTCAGGATGCGGTCGTCCGCCGTGAGGCCGGGAAGCATCTTGGCTTCGGAGCCCGTGGCCAGAATCAGGTTCTTCGCCTGAACCTGGCTGACTTCGCCGCTTGCGCCGGTCACTTGCAAGGTATGAACGCCCTCCTGCGCCGGGCCGGTCAGCCGGCCAAAGCCGACCATCCGCGTAATTTTGTTCTTCTTCATCAGAAAGTCGAGACCTTTGGCATGTTTGGCGATGATGGCGTTCTTGCGAGCCAGCACGGCAGACCAATTCAGGGTCGGGGCGCCGATGCCCTCGATACCGAAATCGGCGGCATGGTTCATGTGGTCCCAGATCTCGGCATTGAATAGCAGAGCCTTGGTGGGGATGCAGCCCACATGCAGGCAGGTTCCGCCCAGCTTGTCGGAGCTCTCGATCAGCGCCACCTTCAGCCCATATTCCGCACCGCGAATCGCGGCTGTGTAGCCTGCCGGCCCGCCGCCAATGATCGCCACGTCAAAAACCGTCTCTGCCATGTCTACTCCGTTCCGGGACGCTCCCAGCACATCGAAACGCCGCCTCACCACCGCTTAGTCTAAATGGACCGGCGCAATCTAGAACGTTGGCAACGGCAGCCGAGCCCATCGGCCGAATCATTTGCCCGCAATCTTGGGCAGAGCCGCCCTCAGGAGCTCCGTCGCGATCCGCAAACTGTCCGGACTGTCTCCGAACCCCTCGATCCAGTTCACGTCCGGTTCGCGGCGAAACCAGGTCAACTGGCGCTTGGCGTAGTTGCGGTGTCCCTGCTGGGCGGCTGCGATTGCAGCTTCAATCTTCATGTCTCCGGCGAGGACGGCCACTGCCTGGCGATATCCGAGAGCGTCCAGCGCCGGAACTGGGCCAAAGCGCGAGAGTAGTCCCTTGGTCTCTTCAACCAATCCAGCCGCGAACATCTCTGACGCGCGTTGGTTGAGCCGGTCGTAGAGCTGCTGCCGTGGAGGATTGAGGCCGATGCGCAGGAGCTTGAATCCGGTGAGCGAGTCGCGGCCCATCACTTGCGAAAGGGGCTGGCGCAGGGCGATGCAAACCTCAATGGCGCGAATCAGCTTCGGGGTGTCGTTGGCGTGGATTCGAGCTGCCGAGGCGTGATCGAGGCGGGCCAGCACCCTGTGCAGCCAAGGCGCACCGTGCTTCAAGTGGCTTCGCTCCAATCGTGCGCGCAGGACGGGCTGCCGCTCCGGGCCGGCAAAAAGCCCGTCTGTCAGCGCGCGCAAGTAGAGCCCCGTTCCGCCGGTCACGATGGGCAACTTGCCTCGGCCGGCGATCTGCCGCAGAGCGGTCCTCGCCTGGCGCGAATACTCTCCTGCTGTAAAGGGCTGGTCAGGGTCGGCCACGTCGATCAGATGATGGGGCAACCGAGCCCGCTCTTCGGCGGTGGGCTTGGCTGAGCCAAGGTCCATGCCGCGGTAGACGGCAACCGAATCGCAACTGACGATTTCGCCGCCGAAGTGTTCGCCCAGCATGAGTGAAAGCGCGGTCTTGCCGCTGCCTGTCGGCCCCAGCAGCAGAACAGCGAGCGGTCCTTGCGCATGGCTCGATTGAGAAGGGGTTTGTTCCTTCACAGCCGCCACCACCCCGAGGGGAAGATCCACGTTGGATTGGCGCGCAACAGTTCCCAAACCAGCACAGCCAGGGCCACCAGCAATAAGCCGAATATCTGATTTCGCCGGAATTGATGACGCTGCCGATCGCGTTTCTCGGATTCGGCCAGGTCCTGGTAGTACGGCTTGATTCGGGTTTGTACCATCGCAGGGCCTTCCGCAACTCGGCTTTGTCAGTCCGCACGCCTCGCATCAGTATAGGGGAGCAAGGGTTCCGCGAATTCTCTATGCCGCAGTTTGGCGTGGAGTGGCGGAGTTGGTATACTGTCACAAGTCGTTGCAATGTTGTGTTCGTGGAATCGCCCTCCTACTCCGGCGACGCCGGAATCCGCACATGAAATGGCAACGAGCATTTTTTCGCTGAGGCCAGATAGCTCAGTGGTAGAGCGCGGCCCTGAAAAGGCCGGCGTCGGCGGTTCAATCCCGTCTCTGGCCACCACTTTAAGGTTTTACCCCGTTCCAGCCCGCCCCACCCCGCCCTTAGATTAGGCTAAGTCCTTATCTTTCAGATCAGCTGCCCCGTGTGCGGGAAGTACCGGCGATTCAAATACAGATTCCCCAAGGAAAAAGGGCTTTGCGGGGGTAAACCCAAAGGCGTCTCTGGCGAATGGGATTGAAGGAGCTGATGTGCTGCCATGGATTCCGCGCTGCAGCGCGAACAATCCGGGGGCAGAATCTTCACATCGACCTTTGTAGCGCCGCGGAATCTGGCTTTTTCTTGAGAAAAGCCACTTGAGGGTGTTGCCTTCGACGCCAAACTGGCGGGCATAGAGTCGCGCCTTTCGTTCCGAGAGATGGCTCATCATGCAGCCCTGGGTGGGCTGTATGGACGACATGAAATCCGGCAATAAGATTCTCTTGGTCGGGACGAAGAAACTGACAAACAGCAAAGCAACTTAAGCCGCTGGTTAAAGGTGAGTCCCAGTCTGCTCATTAACGCAGATGTCCTGCGACTCTTAGCGGCGATTCGCTCCGCACGGGCTTCCCGTTGCTCCAAGCCAACCTTACGGAATCTTTCCCCTCAAAGTTTCCCCACCAAACTTTCCCATCAAGGTCTAGTGAACCAGTTGCGCTGCGAGCGAGGCCCTATACACACCGCACGGGCCGTCGCGCAGGCTAGTCAGGGTAACCACTTTGCCGTCCTGCTGAAATCGAATGTACTTTTTTTCGACGTCAAATGGAGGCCACTCGGGGAGGCCAGTGGAGTTGGGGTTACCGGTCTTGGCAAAGTTGGTCCAGTAGCTTTCCATCAGATTGGAGAGCTGAATGTCCACGTCGGCGAAACTGCCGGCAATGGTGCCCCACTTTGGAAAATACCCGAAGACATAGGGCAGATCCGCGCCGTGGATGGCTCCTTGCGCCTCCTGGCCGGGAATGGCGTGGGCGAGCTCGAATTCATAGGTCGGATGATGGGCGGCGCTGTGCCAGCTTCCCTGGGCCGTAGCCGGGCAACGAATAATAAGGTCTGCTGCCCACTGGTCCGCCGCAGCGCCGTAGATGGGGTCGTCGTCTGGCAGCGCGTTCCCGGTCAACCCGTAGGCTGCCAGCGCCCGAGGAGCAAGTTCGCCGAAGTAAACCGCGATGTTCTTCCGCAAGGCATCCGGGACGGTGGGCATACGCCAGCTTGAGGCTCCGAGTTCGCGGGCCGTGGTACCGAAGAGCAAGGGAATCGCGGCCTCTTCGCCGGCGGCAAAGACCGAAGCCGGCTGACGGGCGATGACCCAGCCGTCAATATCCGCACCGAAGTGGGAGTACGGACTCCGGCTGGATTTCAACGCCAGCAGTTGCGGCGCGGTGAGTTGACGCAGTTGCTTCAAACCCTCCGCACCGGCAGGAAGATTGAGGTGAGCCGCAAATGCCTCGCCGCCCTGTTCGGCAGCGGCCAGCGGCAACAGCGGATGGCCGAACGACGTCCCGCTCTCGGCAATGGCTCGCTGAAAGAGGTTTTTGGAAAGGCCGGAGGTCATCAGCAAGCTGGTGTCGATGGCGCCCGCAGACTCGCCAAAGACAGTGATGCTGTTGGGATCGCCACCGAATTTCGCGATGTTGTCGTGGACCCAGCGCAGGGCGAGGATCTGATCCATGAGGCCGTAGTTTCCAGAGCTTTGGTGACTGGATTCGGCGCTCAAGGCAGGATGAGCAAAGAAGCCGAAGATGCCCAGACGGTAGTTGACGGTGACCAGCAGGACGCCGTGATTGACCAGAGTTCCACCGTTGTAGAAGGCGTTGGAGGCCGAGCCGCCCTCATTGCCGCCTCCATGAAGCCAGAGCATGACCGGAAGGGGCTGCCTGGCCGGCCAGACCCGGGTAACTACGTTGAGAAACAGGCAATCTTCCTTTCCTGCCTCAGCGTCGTGACGGTTCCAGTCTGCCATGTACGGCTGCGCGCAGGGAGCGCCGAAGGTGTTGGCGGTGCGAATTTCGCTCCACGGCTTGACGGGCATTGGCTCATGCCAGCGCAGATCGCCAACCGGCGGCTGAGCGTAGGGAATCCCGAAAAACTCAGCGCCTCCATCCGGCCGCGCGAATCCCTGGAGCGGGCCGCTGGTTGTCTGGACCAGGAAGGCATCCGGCTGCATCGCGGGCTGGGCTACAGTCGCTGAAACTTGCGTCAAGCAGGCGATCGCCATCAGAATCCGGGCGAAGGGCGACACAACAAGCGGTCTCATTCGATTTGAATCCTGGCTCATACGATCTCCTTCACTTTGCATCGATCGATCCATATCGCCTGAAGCTTCTTCATGGTTCTGGCCGCCGGCCTGAACAGGCTCTAGGAGTCTGTCGGAGATAACCGGGCGTGATTTTGTGGTTTGCTTCTGTGG
>CAZLMY010000164.1:0-10059 GCA_964560845.1 uncultured Occallatibacter sp.
TCGGCACCAAGGACACCGCCTGTGTGGACGCCTGTCCGGTCGATTGCATCCACCCCAAAAAAGACGAAGACGGCCACGCCGAGGCCGATCAGCTGTTTATTGATCCTGTAGAGTGCATTGACTGCGGCGCATGCGTTCCCGCCTGCCCCGTTTCCGCGATTTTCGCGCAAGATGACCTGCCCGAAAAGTGGGCCCACTTCACCGAGAAGAACGCCGCCCACTTCGGCCGCTGACCTCCAAGGATCTTCAGACGCGCATCCCGCTCAGTCGGGATGCGCGTTCCTGTCTAGTACGCGAAGAACGCTCGGTCTCTCAGTCGGGTTGAGGAAAATGACTCGTGCCCATCCATACGCAGTGTCATCGCGGATGGGTGGAAAGCCTCAGACCCAATCGGAGTTCATTCAAATTGAAGATCAATTGAGATGGATCAGGAAGAACGTCTGTAGGCCGATCCCGCTCTATTTGCTTCCGACCATAGCCGACTTGACGGGTTGGCACCCGCCTCGCGTTGGCCCCATGTACCTGCTGCTACCGTCTAAACGGGAGCTTCGTCCAACTCATCGAGGGACGGCGTGGTGTCCAGGTCCATCTTCGATTCGGATCCGGGAACGATGGCGAAGCGCCCCTTCCCCAGTTCAACAAAATCGACATTGTCGCCGGTCTTCAAGCCCAGCTCTTTGCGTACGTTAAAAGGTAGGGTAATGCGGCCGTTAAAGGTGACCATTGCGGAAGGCATGTGGAACCTCTGCGTCAATTGTAACCTTGGAAATGCCGAAAATGCCTGAAAAAACACCAATAGCCTAGGGGGGCTTGGCTTCAATACCGCTTCAATCCGCCAGTTCCATTCCGGCATCGCGCGCCGCAATCCGGTCGAATGTCACAGTTTTGGTGCATCCCGCGGCCTTGGCCGAACTGGCAATCAGGCAGTCGGCAAAGTCCGCCTTGCCCATTCGGAACTGTTGTAGCGTCCGCTCGACAACTTCAGACTGCTCGATATGAATTCCTCCACTCGATAACAGTTCTTCCAAGATCTCTTCGATCCCTGCACGGCCAACCCGGAACTGGCTGCTCATGACCCATACGAGTTCCAGTAGGGTGGCGACTCCGATCCAGCCGGGTTGGTCGGGAGTAAGCGATCCAAGCAACGTTTTGGCTCTTACGCTTTGTTGGATGTCATCTTTGGCAAAGAAACGGACAAGGATATTGGTATCGAGCCCGATCACGATGCTTCACCATTCTCGAAGCTGCTCTCCGCGTCGCTCTTCGTGGCCGCATCAAGTTTGGCGGCATACTCGAGGACGGCCTGGTCCATTTCTTCGATGGTTGGGGCGTAATTCAACCTATTGGCCAGGCAGCCCTCCAGGTCCATGATCGAACCAGTTTTCGGCCTGAGTGCGAACACTCCGTCCTCTATCTCATAGAATTCGATCCGCGTACCGGACTTCAGTCCCAGCGCCTTGCGAATCTTTACGGGGATCGTGATCTGTCCCTTCGACGTCATGGTTGCGGTGGCCATTGGAATTCCTTTCATTGTCGAGAATATCTTACTTCTCAGGATGCTCCTTACAAATAGGTAAGGAGGCACGCCGAGATTCCCGCCATCGCGCCGCAATGCGATGATAGGAAGCGCATGATCGTGCTCACCTCCGAAGCCGTGGTTTTGCGTACCTGGCCGATCCAGGAGGCGGATCTGATCGTCAGTTTTTTCACCCGCGATTACGGCCGGGTCCGCGGCATTGCCAAGTCGGCGCTGAAGAGCCGCAAGCGGTTTGGCGGGGCACTGGAGCCGATGACTGTCGCCCGCGCCTGGTTCGCGGAGCGCCCCCGCCAGGAACTGGTGCGCCTCGACCAGCTTGAAATCGTCCGCTCACCACTTTCGGCGCCCATCGACATGGCCCGTCTGGCGGTGCTCAGCTTCTTTGCCGAATTGCTGGACGAAGCCTTGCCCGAGCACGATCCCCAAGAGACTGTCTTCCGCCTGCTGCTGGCCGTTCTGGAGCAGACCACGGTGGCCCAATCGGAGACTGTCCAGCCCTGGATGGCCCTGACCTATTTCCAGCTCTGGATGACGCGGCTCATGGGCCTGTTGCCCGACATCGCCCACTGCACCGCCTGCGGAGCCAATCTGGTCCCGGGCGAAGCCAGTTTCAACACACTGGGCGACGGCCTGTTCTGCGCTCTGCATCGCAACGGCAGCGCCAATGGCCTTTGTGCCGATTCCTGGCAACTGGCTCAGCGCATGTTGCGCGCCCCGGTAGCGGCCTTTGCCGCGGAGCAGTTTCCCCGACGCCGCGCCCAAGACCTGCGCCGGTTTACCCTGCAGTCCTTGGAGCGCCACCTGGAGCGCAAACTGCGGTCGGCCGAAGCGCTGGCGCGGCTGTAGCGCAGAAGCTTTCCACCCGTGCGAAAGGAAGAATCGAAAGGATGGGGCACTGGGCTTTTGTTGAAGGGTTCTCCCGGACTGTTAAAATCGACCTCAGTTCCGTCGAGAGAGAAACCCACGTGCCTTCATCTACCGTTTCATCGTCTCCGCTTGTGGCTCCGTCCAAGCCCGCTCCGCTCACCTTCCAGGAACTGCTGTTCCGCTTGCAGGGCTTTTGGGCCGCCCGCGGCTGCGTGCTTCAGCAGCCCTACGACGTCGAAGTCGGCGCCGGCACCATGGCTCCGGAGACTTTTCTCCGGGTGCAGGGCCCCAAGCCGTATCGCGTCGGCTATGCCCAGCCCTCGCGCCGCCCGGCGGACGGCCGCTATGGCGAGAACCCCAACCGGCTGTTTCGGCACACGCAGTTTCAGCTCATCCTGAAACCGCCGCCGGTAAACGTGCAGGAACTCTACCTGCAGTCGCTTGAAGCTATCGGCATCGACCTCAAGCAGCACGACGTGAAGTTCGAAGAGGATAACTGGGAAGGCCCCACCGTGGGCGCCTGGGGCGTCGGCTGGCAGGTCATGATGGACGGCATGGAGATCACACAGTTCACCTACTTCCAGCAGTGTGGCGGACTCGATCTGGACCCCATCTGCGCCGAGCTGACCTACGGCCTCGAACGCCTCTGCGCCTTCATGCAGGACGTGGACTCGGTCTACGAAGTGGTGTGGGCGCGCGATCCCGATACCGGCGCCGAAGTCACGTATGGCGACGTTCGCCTGAGCGAGGAGTTGCAGTACTCGGTCTACAACTTCGAGCGCGCCGATGTCGCCAAGCTGTGGGAGCACTTCAATCTCTACGAGGCCGAGGCGCAGGCGTTGCTGGCCGAGGCCGGACCGCTGTTTGCAGGAGACACGGCAACCGTGCTGGAAAAACGCCGCTTTCCTCTGCTGCCCTGTTACGAGCTGGCGCTGAAGTGCTCGAATCTCTTTAATCTGCTCGATGCCCGCGGCGCCATCAGTGTCACCGAACGCGTGGGCATGATCGCGCGCATCCGCAACTTGAGCGTCGGTGTCGCAAAAGCCTATGCCTTGCAGGCAAGCTGCTAGCTATTAGCTTGTAGCTTTTTGCTGTTAGCTTTGCCAGGGCGCTCGATGGGCCATTGGAATGGATTGAACCAAAGTAGAGCGGTCGTGGAGATCAGAGCTAACAGCTCATAGCTAAAAGCTAAAGGCTCTGAATCAAGCGCAAAACGCAGAAAGAAACTCACGCCATGTCTGATTTTTTGTTGGAGATTGGGTTGGACGAGATTCCCGCCCGCATGATTGCCGCAGCGGAAGCCGAACTGGGCAAGCGGGTCGGCGAACTGCTCACCCGCGAGCGCCTGCTTGGCGTCAATGGCAAGGTCACCACTTACTCCACCCCGCGCCGGCTGGCCGTGCTTGTTGAAGACGTGCTAGCCACCCAGGCTGACACGGAGGAGAAGCTCACCGGCCCTTCGTGGAATATCGCTTTCAAAGACGGCGTTGCCACCAAGGCGGCCGAGGCCTTCGCCAAAAAAGCCGGCGTTCCCGTCGGGGCGCTGGAGAAAGTCACCAACGCCAAGGGCGAATACGTTGGAGCCACGGTGCTGCGTAAGGGCGCAGGCGCGCCGCAGGTTCTGGCCGCCGAGTTGCCCAAAGAGGTCCTCGCCCTATCCTGGCCCAAGAACATGTACTGGCGCGCCGGCAAGCCCGAACGCTTTGTGCGCCCCGTCCGCTGGGTCGTTGCCCTGCTCGACACCGCTGTAGTCCCGCTGGAAATCGCCGGCATTGCCGCCGGAAACGCCAGCCGAGGCCAGCGCATCCTGCACGGGAAGCACCCCGTGCTTTTAACTTCGCCAAAGAGTTACCCTGATGCGCTACACCAGGCGTTCGTCATGGTCGACGTAGCAGCACGCCGCCAGTCCATCCGCAAGGCCCTCGACGCAGCCACCCGCACCGTCCCCGGCGCCCGCTGGCGCGAAGACGAGCCGCTCATCGAGACGGTCACGCACCTGACCGAGTGGCCTTCGGTGGTGCTGGGCGACTTCGAGCCGGAGTACCTCACCCTGCCCGAAGAGGTGCTGGTCACGGTCATGCGCGACCACCAGAAATATTTCGCCGTCGAAGGCGCAGAAGGCCGTCTGGCCCCCCACTTCCTGGCCGTGCTTAACACCCAGGTCGACGACGAGGGCCGCGCCATCATCCGCCACGGCAATGCCCGCGTCCTCCGCGCCCGCTTCAAAGATGCGCAGTTCTTCTGGGAAGTCGACCAGAAAACGCCCCTGGCCGAGCGCCTGGAAAGCCTCAAGTCCGTCACCTTCCAGAAGGAGCTGGGCAGCTACTACTGGAAGACCGAAGCCAATCTCAAGGTGGCTGAAAACCTGACCCGCAACCTGCTCAGCGACTACGGCGTCAGCTTCGACCGCTATCGCCTGCTGAATGCCGTGCGCTACGCCAAGACCGACCTCACCACCGAACTGGTGAAGGAGTTCACTGAGCTGCAAGGCATCATCGGCGGCCTGTATGCTCGCACCCAGGGCCTCGGCGAAGTGGTCGCCCGCGCCATCTACGACCAGTACACTCCGGCCTCCACCGACGATCCCATCCCGGCCACCGTCGAGGGCCAGGTACTGGGCTTGGCTGACCGCATCCAGACCATTACGGCCATGTTCGGCATTGGCGCGGCGCCCACCGGCTCCAAAGATCCCTTCGCCCTGCGCCGCGCGGCAAATGCCATCGTCAAGATCCTGGCTGAGTCCGGCCTGCCGCTTACGCTGGCCGATGTGGTCGACGCCAGCGGTGCCGAAGGCGCCAATCGCGACCAGGTCGGCGCCTTCCTCCGCGAGCGCATCAGCTTCTATCTCAAGGATGTGCGCGGCTTCGCCTACGACGTGGTGGCCGCCGTTCTGGGCACCGGCGCCGACGATGTGCGCGACTGCGTGGCGCGCGCCGAGGCCCTCGCCGCGGTCCGCGGTTCCGACGACTTTGCCGCCATCTCCGCAGCCTTCAAGCGCATCAAGAACATCCTCCGCCAGGCCGAGGAAAAGGGATTTGCTCTCCAGGCCGACCCCGGAGTCGCTCTCTCCGTCGAAGCCAAACAGCTTGCCAACGCGGCCTTCGAACTGGCTCCCGAAGTAGCCTCGCTTCGCCAGCTCAGAGCCTACGGCGAAGCTCTGTCGTCCATCGCCACGCTGCGCCCGGCGGTGGATGCCTTCTTTGACAAGGTGATGGTGCTGGACCCCGACCCGGCCGTGCGCGGTGCTCACCTGGCCCTGATCGACGAAGTGCTCCGGGGTTTCTCCGGAATCGCCGACTTCAGCGAAATAGTCACTTCGTAGGGTTGGTGCGCGCGGATGGTCGAGGTATTTGGTTTCCCAGGTCCCAGGGGCGGAACCTGGGAAACCCAGCGATAACCCCTGACCTCTGCTCTGTTCCCTGCTCAGCACCTTTCCCCGTCTACAATCAGTAGAGATGTCCGACACACTTTACCTCAGTCTGTGGTATCCCAATCTCCGCTTAGCCGCGCTGGCTGAAAAGCTCGCCACGATCCTCGGCGCGTTTGCCGCGCATGGTGGCGAACCCAAGGTCTACGCCGCCACCGTGTGGCCCGTCAGTTGGCGCGAAACCCCCGTTCTCCAGCGCGTCTGGGGCCATGCCCCGCAGGGCGCAGAGCCCCGTGCCGCGGTCGAAGAGGCACTGGAACTGCTGCACGACGACTTCGCCTACGAATTCCAGATCGGATGGAGCCTCTGGGAACTCGAAGAGGGCAGCGGCCTCGACGCCCGCTGGCTGCGCGCGCGGCGCCTGGTGCGCGTAACCGGCTATGGGCCGCTCTTTGACGAAGGCACCTACGAGCAGGACGGGCACATTCGCATCGACTTTGGGCCCGATACCCCCTTTCTCGAAGAGGATCTTGAACTGGACTCGGTGGGCGCGGGCCATGTGGCCGAAAACATTCTCCAGCTGGTGGCGCTGACCGGCGCGGCCGAAAAGGCTTCCGGCGCCACGGCACGCCTTTTGTGGAGCGAACTGGGCGAAAGCCTTGCGCAACGCCTGGCGGCACGCCTTGGGGTGGCGAACTGACGGTGCGATTCACCATCGAGCGACTGCGAAACCTGGTGCTGGCCGCGGGCATTCTGCTGGTGGTGTCTCTGGTCGCTTTTCTGGCTGTCGGCAAGTTCAAGAAGTCGCTTAATCTGAAAGACATTCCCACGAAGCTGGGCATCGGCATTACCCGGGAATCGAACGGCGTCACCTACACCCAGTCCCACAACGGACATACCCTGTTCAAATTGCACGCCGCCAAGGTTGAGGAGCACAAGAAGGGCACATCGCTGCTCCACGATGTGAAGATCGACCTGTATAGCCCCGATGGCAAAACTGTCGACCGCATCGAAGGTGCAGCATTCGAATGGGACGAAAAGGCAAAGATCGCCACAGCCGTTGGGCCGGTGGAGATCACGCTGGTGCGTCCCGGGGTGGCTCCGGCCATTGCGCCCAAAGCTGGGGTGGTTCCCAAGTCTGGCGAAATTTCTAAGAATCCGCTGGGCGCTGCTTTTCACGCAGCCTCCGAAGGCGAAATCCACGTCAAGACCAGTGGCCTGGTTTTCGATCAGCAGACCGGCATCGCCACCACCAGCGCGCATGTGGACTTTTCCTTGGCGCAAGGAACGGGCAGTTCGATGGGCGCCTCTTACGACTCGCAGCAGGGTCGGCTGGTGCTGGACAGGGTCGTGGAACTGGCCACGCAGAGAGGGGGCGAGACCGTGCAAGTCCGCGCCCAGCACGCGGAATTCGGACGCGAATCGCTGGAGTGCCAAATGCACGCCGCTTCTGCAACCTATCGCGGCGGAGAAGCCACGGCAGGCGACGCCAAGATCCTGTTTCGGCAGGATGGCTCGGCAGTACGCCTGGATGCGCTGAATGGCCTCACGCTGGTTACAGAAAGTGGCAGCCATGTGGCGGCGCCGATGGGACGTCTCGATTTTGGCGATCGCAACCAGCCGCGCCACGGTCACATGGAGGGCGGCGTCACCATGGACTCGGAAACCGGGTCCCACCAAAAAGGCCCGGGGCGCCAGTTGCACGGCACCTCGCCGAACGCTGAACTGGCATTCAGCGAAGAGGGCGTGTTGCGGCGAGTTCACCTGGAACGCGGCGTCCAAATGCACAGCGAAGAACGCAGCGCGTCGCTCGCCGGGATCCTTCACGTAAGCCGCGAGTGGAAATCGCCGCTCGCCGACATCGACTTCCGCGAAGGCCCCCATGGGCAGATCGAACCGGCCACCATTCACGGCATCGAGGGCGTGGAAGTTACCGGCGAGAGCCAGCGTGGTACCGCGCCCATGGCTCCCAGTCGATTCGCGGCGGATGAAGTCACCGGCGTCTTTGGTCCGGACTCAGCGCTCTCCACCATGACCGGCACGGGACACGCCAGAGTGGATGAGACGACCCCCAACGGAACCCTGCAGGACGCCAGTGGCGACCGGCTGGAGGCACGTTTTGTTGCCGATTCCAAAGCGAGCCCCGGGAAAAAAGCCGAATCCGAAAATCCCTCCGCTTCCGCCATGCAGATTGAGTCGGTGGTGCTGCTGGGCCATGTGCTTCTTGTTCAGCAGGAGCACGCAAAGGCTGGCGCAGCGCCTCCGCCGGCCATGCGGGCCACTGCCGGCAAGGCTGTCTATGCGGGCGTGGGAGAGTGGCTGCATCTTACCCTAAATCCCCGCGTAGACGACGGCGGTTTGCAGCTAACGGCCGACCAGCTCGACGTATCCCGCGACTCCGGCGATGCCTTTGCGCACGGCAATGTCAAGTCGACCTGGCTCGGTTCCGCTGCGGGCCAGCCCCAGGCCAAGGCGCCAGGGCAGGGAACAATGGCCTTTGGCGGCCAAGGTCCCGCGCACGTCATCGCCGCTGAAGCCCAGATGCACCAGGCCACCGGTGAAGCAACCTTCAAAGGGCACGCGCGTCTGTGGCAGCAGGACAACTCCGTCTCCGCGCCTGTGATCGTCCTCGATCGCCTCCGCCAGACGCTGGTGGCGCGCAGCACCGACCCCGCGGAACCGGTGCGAGCGGTGCTGGTGAGCGCGGCGAATCCAGCTCCCGGCAAAGCCCCGGCCAAGACGGGCAAGCCCGCCGCTCCCTCGGTCATCCGTGTGCGCGGCGGCGACTTGAAGTACTCCGACGCCGAGCGAAAGGCCGTGATGCATGGGGGCGCTCTGGGTACGGTGGTTGCGGAGACGGATATGGCGACTTCGGTTTCAAAAGAAGTGGAACTGCGCCTTTTGCCTCCGGGCAACCACGCAGGCAAAGATGGCTCTTCGGCCCAGGTTGACCGCATGGTCGCCCGGGGCCAGGTGACCGTGACTTCAGGCGGACGGCGCGGTAACGGAGAGCAACTGGTTTACACAGGCGACAATGGAGAATACGTGCTCACTGGAACCGCCGCCGCCCCGCCGCGCATGATGGACCCGGGCCGAGGCACGGTGGTTGGCGAAGCTCTGATCTTCAACAGCCGCGACGACAGCGTCACCGTCGAAGGCGGCGCGAAAAGAACCACCACTGAAACCATGGCGCCAAAATGACAAGGGAAGCGTGGGCCATATGAACACACTCATCGCCGAGGGCATCGGCAAAGCATACAAGGGCCGCCAGGTGGTACGCGGAGTTGACCTGAAAATCTCGCGCGGCGAAGTTGTCGGCCTGCTCGGCCCCAACGGCGCCGGCAAGACCACCAGCTTTTACATGATCGTGGGCCTGGTGCAACCGGAGACCGGACGCATCCTGGTGGACGAAACCGAGATCACCAACGTGCCGATGTATCTGCGCGCCCGCAACTACGGCATCAGCTACCTGCCTCAGGAGCCCTCGGTCTTCCGCAAGCTGACCGTCGAAGAGAACATCCTGGCGGTGCTGGAAGCCCAACCCCTGGGCAATCGCGAGCGCCGAGTGCGCACCGAGCGCCTGATCGCCCAGCTGAACCTGGGGCATATCCGCACGACCAGAGGTTATGCCCTCTCCGGCGGGGAACGGCGCCGCGTGGAGATTGCTCGCAGCCTGTGCATCCAGCCCAGTTTCATTCTGCTCGACGAGCCCTTCAGCGGCATTGACCCCATCGCCGTGCTGGAATTGCAGAAGATCATCTTCGACCTGAAAGCCAGCGGCATCGGCATTCTGATCACCGACCACAATGTCCGGGAAACGCTCTCGGTCACCGATCGGGCGTATATTATCGCCGAGGGCAAGATTTTTTTTACCGGGACTCCCCATGAACTGGGCAATAACGTGGATGTGCGGCGCCTTTATCTTGGGGAGGGATTCTCGATGGGGTGAGCCGGGTTGCCGGCCGTCATCCGTCGATGGAGACGATAGGAGGAGTTCCGGAGGCAATTCCAGAGAGAGATTCCCGAACTGCGCGCCTCCCATTCTGGGACAAGCGCATTGAAACGCGACAGTTTATGCTTTAGGCTTTTTTTCATCCAAGTACACTTGCAGTGGGTCCAAACGGGAATCGAGCCCCCTTTATGCCGTTGTTACAGCCCAGATTGAACTTGAAAGTCTCGCAACGACAGGTCCTGACGCCGGGCCTGATGCAGATGGTGAGCGTTCTTGCGCTCAACAAGCTCGAACTGAAGGAGATGATCGATGCCGAGATGGTGGAAAATCCCGTCC
>CAZLMY010000165.1:0-9995 GCA_964560845.1 uncultured Occallatibacter sp.
TTTACCAGAACATGGTGATGCTGACGGCGCAGAACGAGACCGACTACTTTGCCTCGTCGGAGGGCTCGCGCGTGGTTGCGCCGCACCTGCAGGCGCGCGTGGTGATCTTTGCCGTCACCCGCGCCGAAGACGGCATGGACCTGTTCCGGGCGGCCACCTTCGAGGCCGAAACCGTGGCCGGCCTGCCCGCGCAGCCGGAACTGGAAGTCGCCATTCGCGACTTGGGCAAGAGCCTGGCGGCACTGCGCAAAGCTCCGGTGACCGAGCCCTTCAACGGGCCTGCCATTCTTTCCGGGCGCGCCGCGGCGGTGTTCTTCCACGAAGTGCTGGGCCACCGGCTCGAAGGCCAGCGCCAGCGCGGCGACGAAGAGGGCCAGACCTTTACCAAAGAACTGGGAAAGGAAGTGTTGCCGACCTTCCTTTCTGTGGCTGACGACCCCACGGTCACTACCTTTGGCAAGACCTGGCTCAGCGGCAGTTACGAATACGACGACGAGGGCCAGAAGGCGCGCCGCGTCGACCTGATTCAAGATGGAGTGCTGAAGACATTCCTGATGTCGCGACTGCCCATCGCCAGCTTTGCATCCTCGAATGGCCATGGCCGCGCGCAAACGGGGCGCATGCCCAACGGGCGTCAAGGCAACCTGATTGTGACTTCGACCAAAACCGTGTCGGATGCCGAATTGCGCAAGCAGTTGATTGACGAGGCCAAAAAGCAAGGCAAGCCGTACGGTCTTTATTTCGAGGACATTTCCTCGGGATTCGCGGTCACTACGCGCAGCTCGCCGCAGGCCTTCAGCGTGGTTCCGCTGGTGGTTTGGCGGGTGTATGTGGACGGTCGCCCCGATGAACTGGTGCGCGGCGTCAGCATTGTGGGCACACCGCTAGCAGCCATGAAGCGCATTCTGGCCACCAGCGACAAGAGCGAGGTCTTCAACGGCGAGTGCGGTGCGGAGTCGGGCACGGTCCCAGTAAGCGCCGTCGCTCCAGCCATGCTGCTGAGCGAAATGGAAACCCAGCGCGTGCAGCAAGGCACAGCGAGGCCGCCGATTCTGCCCATGCCGAGGTGAGGGACTAAGCGACAGACGGTAGGGAAAAGCAATTCCGCCCCCTGAATTGGGTGCCCCAGGTCCCTCGCTTTTGGGGACCTGGGAAAGCACAAATTCCACTTGGCCGGGTGCCCCATCCATGGCGCGTTCTTGTTTTTGTGCCATGGGTAGGAAACCACAACACCCGATCGGCTTTTTCACTGGAACATTCATTTGTCGAGAAGTTTGGAGAAGCAATGAACTCGATTCGACCCATTGCACTGCTTGCTGGAGCCGGCCTTCTCTCGGCCTGCCTGTTTGCCCCCTCCTTCGCGATCGCCCAGCAGACCCGCGCCGACGCCGAAAAGGACCCCGTCCTGAAGGCCATGCTCGAAGAACTCGGCCGCAGCAAGAGCGACCTGCAGTTGAAGGGCTTTGAGAAGCCGTTCTTCATCCAATACCGCATCGAAGACGTGGACGACTTCCAGACCAAGGCCGAGTTCGGAGCCAGCGAAGGCGCGATGCACAGCCATCAGCGCGTAGCCCGCATCACGGTGCGGGTGGGCGACTACAAGACCGACAGCTCCGGTGGCCGGGGAGACGGCTCGCTGCAAATGGCAGCGCTCGACGACGACCCCATCGCCATTCGTTCGGCTCTATGGGCCGCGACCGATCAGGCTTACAAAAGCGCTTTGGCCTCCTATGCGCAAAAGCAAGCCGAGCTGAAGCAGGTGCAGACTCCGCCCCAGGCCGACGACTTCAGCCAGGAGAAGCCGCTGATTTCTCTGGCCGAACCGGGCAAGTTAAAGGTCGACGAGGCGGCGTGGGCCGAGCGCGTGGCACATCACAGCGGCCTCTACCGCACCGACGCCTCGGTCAAGGCCACCGAGCACGATGTGCAATATTCCACCGCCGAATTTCATGCCCGGGTGACGACCACCTGGCTGGCCAACAGCGAGGGCACCATCGTCCGCAAGTCTGCCGGCGAGTATCAGGAGGCCATCGGCGTTGGCACCCAGGCCGCCGACGGCATGAGGCTTGACAGGTCTTACAGCACAGTCGGCAGCGCGCTCAAGGACCTGGACGCTCCAGAGGTTTTTCAGAAACGGACAATGGGGCTCATCGCCTCGCTTGCCGAGCTGCGCAAAGCGCCCCTGGTTGAAGAGGAGTATCACGGCCCCGTACTGCTCAGTGCCGATGCCGGCGCAGACACGCTGCGAGCTCTGATCGGCAGCGGAGTCACCGCCACGCGGCCCAAGCTGGGCACCGAGGCGCGCACCAACGGACCCTTTGCCTCCAGCTACCACGCCCGGGTGCTGCCGGAGTTTTTCGACGTCATCGACAATCCCGGCCTCAAGACCTCTGCGGGCAAGGGACTGGTTGGCGCCTATGACGTGGATGACGAAGGCGTTCCTGCGCAAGCCGTGAAGCTGGTCACCGCGGGCAAGCTGGAAAGCTATCTCATTGGCCGCGAGCCGGTGCGCGACTTTCCGCAATCGAACGGGCACGGCCGCGCCGGCGTCACCGGCCCGCCCCGGTCGGCGATCGGCGTCTTGCAGGTGACGGCAAAGGACGGCTTGACCGGCGACGAGTTGAATCGCAAGCTGCTGGATATGGCCAAGGATCGCGGCCTGAAGAGCGTCTATTCCGTTGAGACACTGGGTGGCGAGCTGACGCCCCGGCTGCTCTATCGGCTTGGCGTGGATGGAAAGCGCGAACTGGTGCGCGGCGCTGTGCTCGACGATCTCGACCAGCGGACTCTGCGCTCGGGCGTGGAGGCGGCGGGCAAAGAGTTGTTTGTGGCCAACCAGTTTGGCGACTTGCCCCAGACAGTCATAGCCCCGGCCTTGCTGTTCGGCGATGTGACGATTCGCCGGGCCAACGAGAAGAACGACAAGCTGCCGTTTTATCCCGCTCCGGAATAAGCGCCGAAACGATCCAACTGTTGGGTGCCCAACCCTCGGCGCGTTGTTGTTTTTGCACCTTGGGTGGGGTCGCAAGAACGTCCATCACCGACCATCGCACCTCGCACCCTATAAAATTCGAACTTGTAACCAACCGAACCACCCGCACCAAGGAGAATCTCGATGTACGTTCCAAGCGAACAGCGCTACGACACCATGCAATACCGCCGCTGCGGCCGCAGTGGCGTCAAACTGCCCGCCATTTCCCTGGGCCTATGGCACAACTTCGGCGGGGTCGACACCTTCGAGAACAGCCGCGCCATGGTGCGCCGCGCCTTCGATCTGGGCATTACCCACTTCGACCTGGCCAACAACTACGGCCCGCCCCCGGGAAGCGCTGAGAGCAACTTCGGCGAGATTCTGCGCCAGGACTTCGCCGGCCTGCGGGACGAACTGATCATCAGCAGCAAGGCCGGCTGGGGCATGTGGCCCGGCCCTTACGGCGACTGGGGCTCGCGCAAATACCTGCTGGCCAGCCTGGACCAGAGCCTCAAGCGCATGGGCCTGGAATACGTGGACATCTTCTACTCGCACCGGCCCGACCCGGAGACTCCTCTCGAAGAGACCATGGGTGCGCTCGACCAGACAGTGCGCTCCGGCAAAGCTCTCTATGCCGGCATCTCCAGCTACGACGCCAAGCAGACCGCCGCGGCCGTCAAGATTCTGAAGGCGCTGGGCACGCCCTGCCTCATACACCAGCCCAAGTACTCCATGTTCGACCGCTGGGTCGAAGGCGGCTTGCTCGACGTTCTGGGTGACGAGGGCGTGGGCGGCATTGCGTTTTGCCCGCTGGCCCAGGGTCTGCTAACCGACCGTTACCTCAAGGGCATCCCCGGCGACTCCAGAGCATCGAAGCCTCACGGGTTCCTGAAGAAGAACGACATCGACCAGCCGCATCTGAGCAAGGTAGTTGCGCTCAACGACATTGCCGCCCAACGCGGGCAGTCGCTTGCGCAAATGGCCCTGGCGTGGGTCCTGCGCGACGACCGCATGACCTCGGCGCTGATCGGCGCCAGCCGCGTGGAGCAGATCGAACAGAACGTGGCCGCATTGGCCAACCTCGCCTTCTCGGCGGAGGAACTGGCCAAGATCGAAGCCGTGCTGACTCCGGCCTAGCTTCCTCGGCTTGATAAGCCGCCGGATCGGTGTCGAGGTTTCCCAGGTCTCCAACGCGAGACCTGGGAAACCCAGCTTTGGAGCGGGATTCAACTTTGCTATCGCGGTACCACAGGCAGAATCAAAGCGCTGGGGTGCTGCGTGTCGTGATAGACGGTGTTGGTGGCCTTCACGAAATCCGCGCTGGTGGCCGCGTCTTTGCCGGTGTTCAGGTTGCGGTCGAAGCGAGGAAAGTTGCTGCTGCTGACCTCCAGCCGGATTCTGTGGCCTTTCAAAAACACGTTGCTCGTGGCCCAAAGATCGATCTTGAACTCGTAGACCTGGCCTGGAACCACGGGCTTGGGATCGCCAGTGGTTGATTCGCGGTAGCGTGCGCGGAGAATGCCTTCGGTGAGATTGAAGGCCTTGCCGTCGGGGGCGACATCCACCAGCTTCGCGGTGAAATCGGTATCGACGGCGGAGGAACTGGCATAGAGGTCGAGCGTGACGGGACCCGTGACTTCCAGATCTTCTGCGAGAGGCCCCGTGGAGTAGACCAAAACGTCGGGGCGGGCTTCGACGGCCTGCTGATCGAACGGACCGCCGGGCAGATGATTGTTGTCGCAGCAAAGCGGTCCGCCGGTGGTGGGGACGGGGTTGGCGGGGTCGTAGACGATGGCGTCAGAAGCAGGCAATTTGCTTGGTGGAGCGGCGGGAGCAAACATCCCATCGCTAAAAGGGCCGTTGGCATGGCCGCCAGAGAAAAGGTAATACTTTGTCGCCTTGGCGCGGTCAAGCGGCCAGGAGTCTTCATAGCGCCATTCGTTCTTGCCCATCACGAAAAGCTTGACGGGCTTCTCGGTGGCGAATTCGTTCTGCTTGCCCAGGAAAAGGTACTCGTACCACTCGATGGTGACTTCATTCTCGTCGAACGGGGCCTGCGGGCCGAAATCGACCTGGCCAATGTTGCGCCCCCAGCCGGAGTGCCCGCCGATGGCCACCAGCAGGTGCTGGTTCTTGCGCGCGGCTTCGGTGCCGCCGTTGGCCTTCATGCCCATGTAGTTGCGCAGCGAGCCGCCCAGGAAAATGTCGTACCAGGCGGCAATGGTGAGCGAGGGAACCTGGATGTTCTGGAAGTTCTCTTCGATGGACCACTGCTTCCAATAGTCGTCGTAGGTGGGGTGGGCCAGCCAGTCAAGAAAGTACGGAGCCAGGGCGCGGGTCAGGTCGGCGCCCTGGGGAGCACCCCTCAAATTGAAGACCGGGTACTCGTTGAGCGGCAAGACGGCATCGCCCACCAGGGCATTGGTGCGGTCGCGGATCACGCGGTTGAGGGTGTCCTGCGCCAGGCCCGAGGTCCAGGACTCGTTGAACCATTGTTCGAAGGCGCCTCCCTGGTAGGTCCAGTTCTCGTGGTAGTTGCTGGCCGTCACCACGGGGCAGATTCCGGCCAGATGGGGCGGGTGGGCGATGGCGGCCAGCATCTGGGTGGCGCCGACATAGGAGCCGGAGAACATGCCGACTTTGCCGTTGGAGTGGGGCAGCGCAGCGGCCCATTCCACGGTGTCGTAGCCGTCGTTCATCTCGTTCTTGAAGGTGTACCACCGGCCCTCGGAGCTGTAACGGCCGCGCACGTCCTGAATCACCATGATGAAACCGCGCTTGGCGCCTTTTAGCCCGATCGGCGACATGCTGTCCTTGTTATAGGGCGTGCGCGTGAGCAGGACAGGGTATTGGCCGTCGGCTGCGGGGCGATAGATATCCGCGCGCAGGGTGACGCCGTCGCGCGTTTTCATGGCGACACCGCGTTCGACCGTTATATCAGGCGAGGCCTGGGCGAGGGCGGGCTGAAGAAACGAGGCGAAGACGAGAAGGCAGAATGTTTTTTTGAGCATGAGGATTCTCCAGGGCGAAGGCCGACCCCTATGTTCCTGAGTCGGGACAAAAGCTTGAATGGGCCTAAGAAGTTGCAGGTGGGTTGAATTGTCCCCCGTTTGCGGCGATTTGAGGTCTGGAGATTCCCAGGTCCCCAAAAGCGAGGGACCTGGGGCACCCACCTGTTGTTTTCCGATCCCTGTTCCCTGTTCCCTAATTCCTGCCGCTTACATTCCGCTGTTGCCGAGCAGGATACCGATGCCGTAAGTCACCGCACCCTCCAGCGCGCCTACCACAGTCATTTCAAATCCAGAGGAAAACCAGGAGCGAACGGTGATGAGGCTTTTTGCCGCGCCAACGGCGAAATGCGCGGCCAGCGAGATGATGGCGGCGGCGATGACGGCCTGAATGCCGTGGAGAAAGAAGAACGGAACGATGGGGATGGCGGCGCCGACGGCAGTCGAAAGCGCACCGGAGCCGGCCGAGACCAGGGGATTGGCCAGCGCTTCTTCCGAGGTACCGAGCCGTTCGCCGGCCAGGGCGCGCAGAAACTGATCCGGATCGCTGGCGATGTGGTTGACCATGTGGTCGGCGTCGAGCTCCGGCAGGCCCTTCACCTGGTAGTAGAGCGACAGCAGCTCGCGGGCCTCGGGGGTGTTCATCTCAATGGCTTCGCGTTCGCGGGCGATCTCGGCGTCGTAGATTTCACGCTGGCTCTTGGCGGCCAGGTAAGCCCCGGAACCCATGGAAAGGGCCGAGGCGATCATGCCGGAGAGCCCGGCGAGCAGGACGTACTTGCTGTCGCCGGCAGTGGCGCCGGAGACGCCGGAGACAATGCCGAAGATGGCGCCGAGCCCGTCGTTGACGCCGTAGATGGCGTCCCCGATCCAGCTCCCGGGCTGCTTGCGGCCCTGGTTGCGCCTGGCCAGCAGCTCGTCGAGGATAGCCTGGGGATCGACCTTGGGCGCGCCGGCGGGCGCCATGTAGTGGCCGCGCAGCAGCGATCCGAGCTCGCGGTGGTGCTCCTTCTCCTCCTCAATGACATGGTCGAGAATGGCGATGGAGCCCTCGTCGCCGAGTTCCTTCAACTGGCTGCCGTAGTTGGCGATGTGGCGGCTTTCCTCGATCTCAAGGCGGCGCAGGGCCATGCGCACGCCGCCGGCGCGGTTGGCCAGGGAGTTGGCTTCGCCGCCGGGATTGCCGCGATAGACAGGATCCGGTCCGCCCAGGTCTTTGATGCGCTCGGCCCACAGCTCGGCATGGCCCAGCTCGGCGTTGGCCAAGTGGCGCAGCACCTGCGAGCGCACCGGCTCCGAATCCCGGTCGGCCAGGGTCTGGTAGGTGTGATACCCCTCCATCTCGGCTTGCCAGTTGCCTTCCAGAGCTGCCAGAACCTTCTTCAGTTTCGTGCTGCCTAACGTTGACGTGGCCACGTTCGTCTCCCTGCTTTCTTTGAGCCGTGCGTTTTTTCGAGGATACGACATTCCGGGCGGGAGGACGCTATCGTTCCCCCGGATGTCTTCAAGTAAATCGATGTTCTTGCGGGAGACCCGCAATTTGCGGCGAAACCCGCGTCGCAGCGGCCGATCGAGGGTTGCTGGCATCACTTCCCCAGGGCGGGGTTTTCCGTATAGTGTTGTTTGCAGCAAAAGCGAGAATTCCAACTTCCGGCGAACCCGACGAGTGGAATAGGCACGCGGCCGTCCCGGGAAGCGTTCGTAGCTGGGCGGAAGACCAAAGCCCAAAACAGGGCAAACTTTTTGAGGAAGCGGGGAACAACTTTCCATGGCAACAGAGACTAAACAATCGGCGGCGCTGACGTCGCCCGGGTACATGGTTCCGTTCATGATCGTGACGGCGCTGTTCTTCATCTTCGGGTTTATCACGAACCTGAACATGGCCCTCGTGCCGCACCTGAAGAACATCTTCACCTTGCCCTATGCATGGGCCATGCTGGTGGAGTCGGCGTTCTTCCTGGCCTACTTCGTGTTCGCCACACCGACCTCGTGGCTGATTGAGGCCATTGGCTACAAGCGCACCATGGTGGTCAGCCTCTTCATCCAGGTGGTGGGCTGCCTGATGTTCATTCCCGCCGCCAAGATGGTGAACTTCCCGCTGTTCCTCGCCGCCATCTTCGTGGTCGGCGCAGGCGTTACCGCGCTGCAGACCTCAGCCAACCCCTACGTGTCGATTCTGGGCCCCGACGACACTTCCTCGATCCGCCTGAACCTTGCGCAAGCCCTCAACTCCATCGGCGGCACCATCGCTCCCCTGGTTGCCGGCGCGTTCATCCTCACCGATCCCGCCGCGCTGTCCACTCAGGCTGCGGTTGCCGATACGGTGCGCATTCCCTACATGCTGATTGCCGGCGGCCTGCTGCTGCTCGGCTTGGGCGTGGCCTTCATGCACCTGCCCCACGTCGAGAATACCCAGGCTTTCCGCCCAGCCAAGGACGGCGACCCAATCATGAGCAAAAGCATCTGGGCTTACAAGCACACTGTGCTGGGCGCTGTGGGCATCTTCTTCTATGTGGGCGTTGAAGTCGGATTGGCGTCGATTGCCGTGAACTACTTCAAGCTGCAGGGCATGAGCACCGCCAAGACGGCCTCGTTCCTGGTATCGCTCTACTGGTTTGGCGCACTCGTCGGCCGCCTGCTGGGCTCCTGGATGATGACCAAGATCAAGGCCGGCAAGCTGCTGGGCATCTTCGGCTTTGTGGCTGCGGCTTTGATCACGCTGTCGATGTTCACCAGCGGATCGGTCGCCATCGCCACCCTGGTGCTGTGCGGCTTCTTCAACTCGGTGATGTTCCCCAATATATTCACCTTGGGCATTGCCAAACTGGGCCCGCTGACCAGCAAAGGTTCGGGTCTGATTATGACGGCTGTTGTGGGCGGAGCCGTGATTCCTCCGCTCATGGGTGTGCTGGCAGACAAAATTGGAGTGCAGAACTCCTTCATCCTGCCGGTCATCTGTTATCTCTATATCGCTTACTACGGGATGTGGGGCTCCAAACCGACGCGGACTGTGACGGCGTAGGCTGGATGGTTGTCAATTGAAGGCCCTTCGGCGCAAGCCGGGGGGCCTTCGTACGTGTGGCCACCTGCAGCGGGCCACCTGCGGTGGGGCTAACTGCTTGCGGCCGCCTTCTAACTGACGACGGATCACTGATCGCTTGCTTCCCAACAGGAAGCGCACCCTTCAGGGTAAGATGGATTTCGCTTCGCTTCCAAATTGCCGATGACGCCGAAAAAGATCAAGCCGGACGCGCAGGGCCTGCTTCTGGGCTGCTTTGTGGTGTTTGCGATACTTCTGCTGTTGTTGCGGTTGTTGGTATTTGTGAATGGCCACGGCCGGCACAGGGCTCGGTTTCAAGGGACGGGAAGCAATGGGCCAGCAGCCGCCAGCGTCGGTCGAACGATTCGATATCGCTGGTTAGGCGGGCGCCGGATGAACATGCCTCACGAGTTCAGGCCCAGACCCTATTCTTCAGCGCCTTGCGGCATGTCAGAGCGATTCCAGAATAGGTGTGGCCTATCTTGCATCGTGCAGGGTCGTGTCGACTTGAACGCTGCGGTTCCTGGGTACAGTCATTCTGGAATCGCTATAGTGTCGCAACTTGTCGCATGGCACAACGGCGCAGAAACCCAGCGGCCACTCGAAGTCGGATATTCTGAAAGCTGATCCGACCGATTGCGACCGAGTCGCTGCGAGGTACAAATCATGGCATTACCGACTGAGAACCACGGTCCCAAGACGCTGGGCAAGACGCGGCCGCACCAAACGCAGAATGAGTCGCTGGTGTTTGAGAAGTCGTCGCCGGGGAAGCGGGCTTACAAGCTGCCGCCGTTGGACGTGCCTGCTGTCGATGTGGCTGCTCTTCTGGGCGAGGCGCATCGGACCACCTCGGGCGAGCTCCCGGAACTGAGCGAGATCGAGATCGTTCGACACTTCACACGGCTTTCGACCTGGAACTACGCCATCGACCTGGGCATGTATCCGCTGGGCTCCTGCACCATGAAGTACAACCCGC
>CAZLMY010000166.1:0-9875 GCA_964560845.1 uncultured Occallatibacter sp.
GGTCGAGCGCGGCTTCCTGGCAATGTTGCCCGGCGTGTCGTTGGCGTGAAGGAAATAATCGGTCGCGTTGAACAGCGATCCGTTCCACACCTCGTATAGATCGCCGTGAAACCGGTTGGTCCCCGACTTGGTAAAGTAGTTCACCTGCGAGGCCCCATAGCGGCCTTGATCGACCGCATAGGAGTTAGTGTTCACGGTCGCCTCCTGCAAGGCGTCCAGGCCGATGACGAGGTTGGTGGAAAGGCCGATGTTCAATCCAAGAAACGGATCGTTGGAATCGAAGCCGTCCAAAATATAGCCGTTGGAAGTCGCGGGAAGGCCGTTGAACTCGACATTGCCGTAACCGCCGGCAGCCTTGGCGTCGTTCGACGAACCGGCCGTATTCATCAACGCGCCCGGCGCAAACTGTGCGACATAAGTCAGGTCCTGGCCAGGATTGGGCAGGTTCTCGATGGTCTCGACTTCGAGTGTTGTCGAAGTATTCGGATTCTCCAGGCTCATCAGCCCGAACTGCTCGGTCACCTGGACGGTTTGCTGAGTGGTCGCCGGAGAAAGCGAGAAATTCACGGTAGCCGTTTGGCCTACCGAAACGCTTGCGGGTTGCGACTGCGCCGGGCCGAAACCCTGGGCCTGAACCTCGACCCGGTAGGTTCCTGGGTTCACCTGGCTGAAGAGGAAGCGTCCCTCGGGATTGCTCTGAACAGTGCGAACCGCCCCAGTATTGATATCGGTGGCCTTGACTTGGGCATTGACGATTACTGCCCCGCTCTTGTCGGCAACCGTTCCAGTCAGTGCGCTGGAGGTGCCACTTTGCGCCAACAAACGAGAAGGGTTAACCATGGCTAACAATGAGGTCAAGGCGAGAATCGCTAGGGTTCGATTGCTTGTCATGCGGACCTCCGGTTGTCTGTTGGAACTTCCCGGCTACCCAGTCCTGCTCTGGCGCGAGAATCGGGAGGAACGGCGGGCAAGCGTCATATTTAGGCTTGCCTAAAAGTTAGATTCGCCTAAAATCAAAAAAGTGTCAAGTCTTTTAGAGGAAGGCCCGATGATGGCTGCACGCCGCCAACCCAATCCGCATTCTGAATCGGTGGACGACTATTTGAAGGCAATTCTTGCCCTGAGCGAGCCCGCGGGGCGGCGCGTGAACAGTTCGGCGCTGGCCAATCGGCTGGGGGTTGCACCGGCGTCGGTAACCAATATGCTGCAAAAATTGGCGGCGTCGTCCTCGCCACTGGTCGAGTACGAGCGGCATCGCGGGGTTTTATTGTCGGCCGCCGGAAAGCGGCGCGCCCTGGAGGTCCTGCGCCATCATCGCTTGATCGAGACCTTTCTCTACCAGGTGCTCGACTACCCAATCGAAGAAATCCATGAGGACGCCGAGCGGCTGGAGCACTTCATCTCCGAGCGCTTTGAAGAGCGTATCGCCGCCAAGCTTGGGAATCCCAAGCTGGATCCGCACGGGCATTGCATCCCTGCAATGGATGGCACGATGTCGCAACGAAACTCGGTGCTTCTGGCCGAGATCCTCGAACCTGGCGAATTCACCATTGAGAGCGTTGCCGATGACGATGCAGCTCTGCTCAAAGGCTTCAAGAATAGCGGAATCGCACCGGATGTACGCCTGCGCGTTGTGGGATTGGATGCGGTGGAAGGCTACTCCGTCCGCATTGGGAAATCGTCCAAGGTAACGGCGATCTCGAACTTTGCCGCAGGCGCGATCAGAATCTCAATTCCGCAAGAATGAATCATGGACGGCATAATGCCGCTCGCATCGAATCGCCACAGCATGTGGCTTTCAAGTAAGGCGCCCTTGTCCAATTCCGTCAAGTGCGCCAGCAGAATTCCTCTTCGCGCCGCGCAATAGGGACTCCAGTTCCAACCGTAATCGAACTGGCCAGGAAGTCTATATTGCCGGCCGGGTTGATGTCGTGCCAAGTGACGGGAATGAGCGTCCGCTTCTTCAGAGAAGTCCTAACTTTCTTCGTGCCCCCGGGGCATTGCCTCCGATGTATGCAGACCGTCGAAAACTCAAGACCATTGCGCCGTTTGCGGGCAGGAGATGGTTTTTCTGCCCGCAGACGGTCCACTTTAGAAGTTCACGGTGATCTTCGCCGTCAGCGCCCGCGGCGTTACGTAGTGCGTGCCGCTGAACGTCGAAAGGAAGTTGTACAGCGCGTACTTGTTCGTGACATTGATTGCTGTCAGATCCAGGTTCACTTTGTAGCGCTCCTTGTGGAAGATATTGTCCTTGCCGAGCGAGGCATCGAAGAGGTTGCGTGGCGCGATGCGCTGCGGATTCTTGTCGTTGTCACCAGTGCCGGGTGCGGGAATGTCGATGAGGCTGGAGGAGAACTCCGACGCGGGGCAGACAGCGGGGAGCGGGTTGGTGGGCGTGGCAGATTGGCCGTTGCAAGTGAATCCGGCCTGGAACTCTTCATCTGCTGTGAGTGGGCGGGCGAACGCGTCCAGCATGGCGATCGCCGGCGCACCGTTGAGCGTCGTTGAGGTGGCTAGGCAAGGACTATTGGGGTCTGTAGTGCCGTAACAGGGCGCATTTCCTGCCACCAGGCCCGAGTCGTAGCGCCAATTGAATCCGCCCCACAGGCCCCCAACAAACTTGCGGTCGGGGATCGTGTACTGCAGGTGGGTCGTCTGGTTAAATTTCTCGTCGTGGTCGATCCGGAAGGGCAATCCGGTTTGGCCAACGGTGGCACCGGCACCGGCCACCTGCGGCGGGAAAAAGCGTGCGGCTACCGAAGAGGTTACAAAGTATGCGCTGAAGCCCCGAACCACCGGAACCTCAGCGCGGATGGCATAGCCAGGAATCTTGGAGTTATGCCAGTCGATCGGGAACGTAATCGGCGTGTTGCCCAGGATGCTGAAGTCAAAGGCGTTGTGGGTGTACTTCCAGATGTACTCGCCGCTCACCACGGCATGCTTTCCGAAGCCCTGTTGCAGGCTGGCGTGGAACTCGTTGCGGAAACCAGGCTGAAGCGTTCCTTGGCCTCCTTGGCAGGCCAGTAAAGGCGTCAGCACGGCGTTGGAGCAGCCTTGACTGGACAAAACCAGGTTTTCGTTGAACGGCGTTTCCAGGGTGCGCGCGTAGGAGAGGCTCAGCACAGTGCTGGACGGTTTGATGTGATATCCCACTCCCAAGCGAGGTTCCGCTTGTTTTGATGAGGCAAGCCCGTTGTAAATGTCCCCCCGCACACCCAGGTTAAAGAGCCAGTTGCCTGCCTTTATCTGATCCTCGACGTACAGCGCCAGTTCTTTAACGTCAGTACGGCCAGCATAGTTGTAGAAACTGCCGCCGCGAGTCAGATCATACGGCCCCAGGACCGTGAGATAGCTGGGATTGGGAAACGAGACTACTCCGTCGCATGCGGTGGGATCGGAGTACCCCGGCAGCGCGCTGCCGTTGGCATCAACGCAGGGCGAATTATAGGTTGGGTTCACCACGCCCAGGTTGTCGTTCTCGCGCAGGAAGGTCTGCCCGTACACCACACCGGCCTTTATGGTTTGGATCCCCTTGGAATAGTTGAAGTCAGAGTGAGCCGCGGCGTTTGTGAGGGTACGATTCTGGGAGATGGACGAGGTTTGCACGTTCGCAGCACCTTGATCGGCGAGCGGATTGCCGCTGGGGTAGTAGTTGTAGAGATCCTTGCGGACCCAGGCTCCCAGGTTAAGAACCGAGTTGGTGCTGAGCACATGGGTGAACGTTGGCGAGATATTGAAGGTGCCAATCTTCGAGCGCTGATCCGTATTGCCCACGTTGCCAAAGACAGGGTTGGCACTCGCACCACCACTGACGACATTCTGAACATTCAGGTTGTCGAAGGTGTTCGGGGTCTGGAACCACGACCGGCTGTAGTTGAAGTCGATATGTGCCGAGTCGGCCTGCGTAAAGTTGTAATCGACACGGTCAAAGAGATTCTCCTCGTTGCCCTTGTCATAAAACACCGCGAACTCCGGTGGATCGAGGAAGCGACCTGTGTTGAGCCCGTCAGCCTCAATGAAATTCCCCCAGTTCTTGCCCCATAAGATAGGTCGCCGCCGACCGATCCGGAGCCGAATGTGCCGTAGGAACTGCTTATATCACCGGTTGGCTTTGTAATTCCCTGTCCCGACCGCGTAGTGGCCACAATCACCAGGCTGGTTTTGCCGCCGAACTCGGCAGGGGGCGCGCCGCTGATGACCTCAAGAGACTGGACGGCGTTTGCGGGCAGTTGATTGGAGAAGACCTTGCTCTGCTGGTCGGTGATGGACTGGCCATCGATGGAGAACGAGTTGGATGCGTGGTCGCCGAGGCCGTGGAAGAGCCCGTTGGAATCGGCCGCGACGCCGGGAGTGGAGAGTGTGACGAGAGAACTGAGCGTAGAGGACTGACTTTCTAGCGGCACCTTGATAAAAAGGTCGCGGTCTACATCGGTGTGAAAGGTGGGATCGTCTTCGACCAGATCCCCGGAAGCCTCCACAGTTACGGTCGCGCTGCCCCCAGCAACACGGAGAGTGAGCTTGATGCTCGTACCCACTGACGAACGAATCTCGACGTTCTGATTCAACGGAGCGAAACCGTTGACGAGCGTGCTGATGCGGTAAGGGTTGAAAGGCACATTGGAGAAGACAAACTGGCCCTGTGTGTTGGTGGTCGTGGCTTGGTCGAAACCGCTGACTTGGTTCACCAGATGGATCGGTGCGTTGGGAACTACTGCGCCTGAAGGATCGGTGAGTGTGCCGCGTACCGTGCCGGCATTTCCGCTTTGGGCAGACGCAGAGATGGTAGCGAAAAGGAAGGCGAGGACGGGGAGAATGCGAAACATCGTGTCGCGATGGAACGACATAAGAAGCCTCCGAGTGATGGCTGAAGAATGCAGGGAACCGGCCGCGGGAGAATTGCCGCAGCATCCTCTAAGCATCGAGGCATCATTCCGTTTCTGCGTCTGCCTTTGGGAACAAACAAGGGCCCTCCCCGTCAAGAACGTGCGACGGTCGGGGGAAGTCAGACAGAGACGAGATCGGAAAGATGCGTTAGCAGCCTGCGGGAGGCGGACGTGTAAATAGGGTGAAATGCCAGTATCTGGTGACCGCGCGAACTTCAAGGGCCGCTGGCGTAGGAGTCCCGATTCTGACCAGGACAACCGTGATCAACATGACCACGAGCGGCACGACCGAGTGCATCACGGCGCACAACGTGCAATGGTCGGCATCGCTGTCGAGCGCATGAACGTGTGCCACCTGGACAACGAACAAAAGCGCCAGCAAGATCAGACACACCACAGTCGCTGCCCTGAAAGGACTTGACTTTGGGTGCCGACCGACTCGGAAGGGTGCCCGGAATCCTGTCACTGACTGCGTCCTCAGGGAAATCGCGTATGAAGCTGCGGCGTGCCAGAAGTTCTGAAAAGTGAAGGTTTTGAGAATTCCTGCTGAAAGGTGCAGATACACCTTGAGCAGGTTAGACGCCGACTTCGCGGGTTCGGTAGTCTGCACCGGCACTTTTTTCAAGACGTCGGAGGCGATGAGAGAAGTTCGCTTCAGGGCCGTGCCTTGATCTGGTGTGAGCTTGCCTCGGCAGAGTAATGAGACACCTCCCAGATTGCTAGCACCACACCGAGAACGGAGACGATCAAACCAAGCAAGACGGCGCCGACGATTTCCCTTGCTTTCCACCGGATCTGTTTCAGGCGCCTCTTGCTTCCTTTGTCAAAAAAAGAGGATCGACAGCTTCACGCAGCAGAGAGGGCCGACCTGTTCCTCACCTGCCGATGCCGGGTCAAAAGAATCTTGTCGGAATCCGGGAACCGGATGCGGAATCTGACACGGAATCTGGCGGACGTTAATCTAGTAGTCACATTTGCTTGCGGCTCGAGGACCACCAAATAGCGTTGCTGGGTCCAACCGATCCGAGTTCAAACTGGCATTGTGAAGGAAACCCCTGGTGCATATTTTCGGGCATATACATGGTGGGGCCGGAATCGCGGACAATGGGACCACCCAATTCGTAAATGCCGCGTACTGGAATGAAGCCTTTCGTCCCCTTGCACCAGCCGGGCAAATCCGCGTCATCGAACTTTGACATTGGCGGTTTGTTCTTGTTGCACGAAGTCACAGGTCGACAACCAAGACGGCGGCTTGAGAGGAATAGCACAACCAGGTCCGCGCTATCGTTGGCGGGACATGCTTGTTTCAAATCAATGCGATTGCACGCCTCGCTTCATCAAGCTTCGTGCAGCGTCTCGATGGGATCAATTTGCGTGGCGCGCCAAAGCGGAATCGCCGCAGAGAGCGCAACGACCAGAAACGCAGTCATTGCCGTCAAGGTGAGAACGGTTGCGTCGTGGGCCGACACGCCGAAGACCAGACTGCTCAGCCACCGGGACGCGGCCCAGCTTCCTGCCAGCCCGGCAACAAGGCCGAGCGCGCCTATCCTGGCGGCCTGTCGCCCGGCAGAGCGCAAGATGGCGATGGTACCCGCTCCCATTGCCATGCGAATGGCGATCTCCTGTCTTCGGCAGCTAACCCAGTAGTTGAAAACACCGTAACACCCGATGCTGGCCAGGATCACGGCAATTCCGGCGAAGAGGACCAGCAGAAGCGTGGTGAAGCGTCTCTGGACAAGGGTGGCGCCAAGCCACATATCGGCGGTTTTCAACGACTGAATCGGAACATTGCCGTCGATGGAAGCCAAGGTTTGCCTCACTGTTGCCATCATGCTCTCCGGGTTGCCCCTGGTGCGTATCATCACCACCATTGCGGCATCCACACGCTGAGCGGCCGGCAAATCGATCTCCGGCAAGGGCGGGCTGTCCAACCCAATCTGAGTCACGTTGGCCACAACGCCGACGATTTCAATCACAGGACCTTTCATATAGGGTCCGCCGAGTTCAATGTGCTGACCGACAGCGGAACGGGCGTCCTTCCACCACGCACGCGCTATTTCTTCATTGATCACCGCGACAGCCGGTCGGCCCGCTTGATCCCGATCGGATAATGCGCGTCCGGCCAGCAACGGAATACGCATGGTCCGGAGGTACGCCGGGTCCGCCATATTGACCATCGTGACCGGCACATCCTCCCGGCTGGGCGTGGGTCTCTCCACCACGGAATACCACCAGTCCCCGCAATCGCCCGCCGCCGGAGGACAGTTGACGGCGCCGACCGATTCGACCCCGGGCCGCGCACGAAGTGCTGCTTCAAGGCGTCGATAGAAGTCGAGAATGGACCCCTCGCTCTTGTAAGGCAGAGGCGGCAATTGCAACTCGAGCGCGAGCAAGTGCCCTGGCTCGAATCCAGGATTCAGGTTCTCGGCGGCCCACAAGCTGCGCAGCAGAATCCCCGAAGTAAAGAGCAGGATAACAGCCGCCGCAATCTCCGCGATGACAAGGCCTCCGCGCAGCGCGTGTCCGATTCGGCTGGCACCCCCGCCGGTGCTGCTCTCTTTCAAAAGCAGGATCAGGTTCACTTTGTTTGAACTGACCAGCGGCACCAGGGAGCACACCAGTCCCACTGCCAGCGTCAGCGCCACCGCGAAGATCAGCACCGGTAGATTCAGGCTAGCTTCTGAAAGCCGCGGAATATCGGGCGGCCCTAGCACTTCGATGGCGCGCAGTCCAAAGTCTGCGAGAAGGACTCCGAAGGCGCCACCTAACAGTGAAATCAGTACAGTCTCCGTCAAGAGTTGCCGTGCGATCCGGCTGCGCCCCGCGCCAATTGCAGTCCGAATTGCCAGCTCGCGTGCGCGGGTGGTCATGCGAATCAGCAGCAGGCCGCCGATGTTTGCGCACGCCAAAATCAGCACCAGGCAAACCGAAGCCATCAGAAGGACAAACACATGGCTCAAGTCGCCCGTTCGTTGCTCCGTCAGAAACTCGGCAAACGCGCGATGGTCGTCTTCAGGGCCTGGATCGGCCAGCGCGAGCCGCTGCAGGATCGTATCCAGGTCAGAGCGCGCCTGGGATAGAGTAACTCCAGACTTGAGCAGCCCCAGCACGCGCATATCCCCATGTGCATCGCGGTTTGAAGCCTGTGCAGGGGTAGGGCGCAGTGGTAGGTAGTAATCGATCGGCTGCAGGAAGAAGCAAGGGTCTCGGGCAAGCACGCCGATCACGATGTACGCAGTCCCATTCAGGGTTATCGTCTTGCCCACGATCTGGGGATCGGCTGAAAGCGTTTTGGCCCAGAACGCGCTGGTCACCACAACTGTCGCGGCGGATTGCGGTTCATCGTCGCTGGCGGTGAACAGCCGGCCCATGATCGGGCGGGAACCGGTCAGCGGCAGGAATTCGTTCGTGACCACGCCGGCGTGTGTAAGCACTGCCTGACCGCGGCCCGTGAGCGTCAGATCGGCCTTCTCGAAGCCGGCCATCGACTCGAAGGAGCGATTCTCTTTCCGCCAGTGGTCGAAATTGACCCAAGTCACGCTGATGCCGCTGGCTTTCGCGGAGGACTCGCCGAGCCACAACAGACGTTCGCCCGAGGGGAATGGCAGCGGCTTCAGAAGTACGGCATACACCGCGCTGAAGATGGCGGTGTTTGCGCCGATGCCGACAGCCAGCGTCAAAATCACGATGAGCGAGAAGACGCGCGCTCTCCAGATACCCCGCGCCGCGTAGCGAAGGTCTTGAAGCACCGATTCAAACGCGGGGAATTGCCACGATTGATAGCTTCGCTCGTGCACCAAGGTCCTATTGCCAAACTCGCGCTGCGCGGCGGCACGCGCCTCTTCCGGCCCCATGCCCCGCTCCCGGTTCTTGTCAATCAGGAACTGAAGATGGGCGTCCATCTCCTGCTGCAACTCGTTGGCGAGGTCCCGTCTTCTCGCCAGCGCACGAGCCACTTTCGACCACCATTGGCGCATGAAATCAACCCTCCGGTGCCAGAATCCTCGCCATGGCCAGAGCAAATCGCTCCCACTTCGAAGTTGCCTTCACCAGTTGCTTGTGCCCGGCCGGCGTCAGGCTGTAATACCGGGCGCGGCGCCCGTTGGGCGAAACCTTCCACTGTGCGGAAATCCATTCGCGCTGAAGAAGACGTTGCAGGGCGGGGTACAGAGAGCCGTTGTCCACCAGGAACTCGCTGTCGGATTGCTGTTGCAGAAACTGCGAGATTCCATAGGCGTGGTTGGCCTCCAGCTTGAGGCTTCTGAGAATCAGCACCTCAAGAGTTCCTTGAAGCAGTTCAAGTCTCTCGTCGTCAGGTAGGTCGTCTACAGTAGACACCCTACCTATATACGACAGGAATTTCTGGCTGTCAAGGGAGTCCGCCGGGGCCAATCTCCTGCTCATGAATGGCCCATGGGGCTTCCTGGACTTGTCGCAGCACCGGAAACGCGCCCAGGTGGTTGGGTATCACTCCAAGAGATCGTCAGTCGACATGGGCGCCTGGCGTTTCCGTGGACTTGAATGGTCGGAGTGCGCGGTTAAAAGGCTACTATCTCCCCAGCTGGGATCGCATTCCTCATGACCTTCAGGTTTTGATTCCTGTGCACCAGCCGGGAAAGCGCCCTATCCGCTGACGGAACCATCCGCAGGAATTGTCGGCTCTCATGAAGCGTGGCGCCGTCCCATGCCATTACCGCTGCTACCAATAGGAATCGGCAACCACACACGCGCCAGCCAACAGCGCGGTGTTCAGGATGGTCTCACTCCACTGGAAGGGGTCTTTGGAGCCAGCAGCCACGATAGGTATCCACACCACGAACAGGAACAGTGCGAGTTGAAAGGCTGAGAGCGCGACGGCCAGGCGGGCCCAGAATCCAATGAGGGCAGCGATGCCCGCTGCAATGAAGGCACAGCCTGTGAAATAGGCCCAGAAGAGATGGCCCGGCAGCCAATGGGGGATGAGCGATACCGTGTCTTTCACGTCGACGAAGT
>CAZLMY010000167.1:0-9764 GCA_964560845.1 uncultured Occallatibacter sp.
GTCATCACCGGCCTGGGGCTGGTGTGCGGTGTGGGCAACACCGCTCCCGAGGTGTGGCGGCAGTTGTTGGCCGGCGCCAGTGGCATGGCCCCCATTCAGGGGTTCGATACCACCGGCTTTTCGGTCACTTTTGCCGCCGAAGTCAAGGGTTTCGATCCGCTGAACTTCGTTGACAAAAAAGAAGCCCGCAAGATGGGCCGCTTTACCCACTATGCCTTTGCCGCCACTCAGGAGGCCATGGCCCAGGCGGGTCTCGAAGTCACAGCAGAGATTGCAGACCGCGTCGGTGTATTCATTGGCTCCGGCATCGGCGGCTTCGAGATCATCGAACGCGAACACGCCAACCTGATGCAGGGCGGCCCGCGCAAGATTTCACCTTTCTTTATTCCCGCGGCTATCGTCAATATGGCAGCGGGGAACATCAGCATCCGGTACGGCGCCAAAGGCCCCATTTCGGCCACAGCGACGGCCTGTGCCACCAGCGCCAACTCCATTGGCGACGCCTCGCGCATGATCGCCCACGGCGACGCGGATGTGATGATTGCCGGCGGCGCCGAAGCGGCAGTAACCCCCTTATCGGTCGGTGGCTTTGCGGCCATGCGTGCGCTTTCGCAGCGCAACGACGATCCGACCCATGCCAGCCGGCCCTTTGACAAAGATCGCGACGGCTTCGTGATTGGCGAGGGCGCGGGCATTCTGATTCTCGAAGAACTGGAATTCGCCAAGGCGCGCGGCGCAAAGATCCTGGCCGAAATTATCGGCTACGGCATGAGCTCCGACGCTTACCACATGACCGGCATTGCACCGGAAGGCCAGGGCGCCCAGCGAAGCATGCGCGCGGCCCTGAAAGACGCCGGAATTGCACCGGAAGCGGTGGGTTACGTCAATGCCCATGCCACTTCCACACCGGCAGGCGATGGCAACGAATCCATGGCCATCGAGCTGGTCTTCGGCGAACATGCCTTGAGCCACAAGCTCAAGGTCAGCGGCACCAAGTCCATGACCGGGCATCTTTTGGGCGGCGCGGGAGGCTTGGAAGCGGGCATTACCGTGCTGGCGTTGCAGAACCAGATGCTTCCGCCAACCATCAATCTTGTGAATGTGGACCCCGAATGCCGGCTGGACTACGTGCCTAACCAGGCCGTGGCGCACAGCTTCGACATCGCACTGTCGAATTCCTTCGGCTTTGGCGGCATCAACGCCACGCTCATCATGCGCCGCTGGACGGACTAAGCCTTCGGGCCTTTTGCGAACAAATCGCAGCGCGGACCTCCAACCGGTTCGCGCTGAATCTTTCTGGGGCTAACAGGTCCTGCATCTGCTTGAACACCAAGGAGCTTCGGGAAGAAAACACGGGTCAAGCCATTTAAACTGGATTCGGCTCGCTGGTACGTGATGACTCTCCGCATTCGATCAATCGCCCGCTTTCGCTTCAACTTTCCCCAACGCATCGCAGCGGGGCTGCTGGCGGTTTTTCTGCTGCAGGGTCTGTGGCTCACCGGCCACCAGACCCTCACCGATCGCGATTATCAATATGCGCGCTGTGGACGCGAGACCTGGGAGCGGCCCTCTCCCCTGGCCGGCTACTTCACCACATGCGGCAATATTCACGATGGCATTCTGGCCTACCGAATGGCGGGCTTGCCCCTGACCCTGAATCTGCTTGCACAACGAGCCATGGACCTGGGCCGAAAACCGGAAGATCGCGTGGTGATTGCCGAGGGCCAGCCAAGCACCTGGGAGTTGCGTCACCAGCTAACCCACGTCCTTTTCCTGCTGAGGCTGCCGTTTCTGCTGGCCGGGGCCGTCCTGGGCGCTGGCCTGTGGTGGGTTTCGCGGCGGCTCTACGGCAACTTTGGCGGCTACACTGCCCTGACCCTGTATTGTTTTTCTCCGGCAGTGCTGCGCGCGTGTGTTGCGCCCGGGCCTGAAATCCTGGCGGCGCTGGGAGTATATGGCGGCATCTACACCTGCATCGGCGTGGCCCATGCCATGCAAGGACCGCGGCGCAAGTGGCGACCCCGGATCGTGCTGCTGACGGTGACCTTCGGCATTGCCGCCGCAGCCCATAGCGCGGCGCTGCCTGTGGTGGCCCTGTTGGGGCTTGCCTTCATGTTGTGGGTTGCCGAGGGGCGCAGAAGCCAGGTTCTTCCCATTGTTCTAGTAGCCGGGGCAGGAGCGCTGGTGCTGGTATTCGCCTGCTACGGCTTTTCGCCGGACGCTTTCAGCTACTTCTTCCGCTCTTCGGCAGGCATGATGAGCATGTCGCTCGATCCGGGCCGGCGCTTCTTCGGCACTCTGGGCAATGCCGGCGTAACCGTGGCCGCCGCTGCTGCGCTGGCGCTTTATCTCGCAATTCCCAAGGCTCGCTATTTCGGCAATACGGCCCCGCTGCTTTGCGCCTTGGTCTTGATGCTGCTGGTGACGACCGGCGCTCCCTGGCTGTGGGCGCTGCCATTTCTGCTGACGTTCGTGGGCGGAGTCTTCGCCGACGCCTTCGAAGGCCCGCACGGAAAGCTGGCACTGGCCGCGGCGGGCGCCATTGTGCTGCTGCAAGCGGTGTTCTGCGTGCTGAGTCTACCGGGGCTGCTGTAGAGACGCTCTGAGGAAGCTCGTTGGGGGAGGAGAGACTTTCTCTTACTCGGAGAATTGCTGTCGATTTGCAAGCGCTTCGGGTGCCCTATTCTGGAGAGGATTCCCGGAGCTTCTCCACGTCGGCAAGATCCTGGTACCGTCCCACGGCGAGCTTGTTTTGAATCAGGTGCTCGCGGGAAATAACGTGCGCGGGAGTGCTGCCGTCGATCAGCTTTTCGACTCGGTACTCCCATGCTTCATCGAAGAGCACACCGGCAATTCCTTGCAGGATGTCAATGCGGGAAGGCTCAACGCCCATCTGAAAAACCGATGTCGGTTTGTCGTTGAAGTCGTCCGGAGTCATCCCGCCAACCGGGGCACCGAAGTCAGCAAGAGCGGCGTAGACCGCCTTGCTGTTCTGCTCATCTGCCTTGATGAACAGATCGAGGTCTTTGGTTCCTCGCGGTTCGGCGTGAATGCTGACTGCGTGGCCGCCGATCACAAGGTACTTCACCCCACGGGCGTTGAAGGCTGCGATGATGTCTCTCTGATCCTTGAACACCTGTCACACCACCTTTCTGCTTTAGGTTTCAGGCCGCTTTCCAGTTCGGGCGTTCGACCCGTTTCAGAGTCCTGTCCGATGGCAGTCGATCGAGATCAATGCCTTTGGAGAGATAAGCAGAGCGGACGATCTCCTCTACGGCTGCCATGCGTTCGGCGCAAGTGCGACTCCGCCAATAGAGATAGGTCTCCAGCCGCTGCGCCTTGAAGTCCGTAACTCGGCGGATTGTCTTGTCCATACAATCACCGTAGCTCTGGTTTGCGAATCCCCGGTCTCAGAATCGAGACCGGGGGCACCCGGCTGAACAAACAGTCAAGCCGAAGGCGGCTGGCCCCACCGCAGGTGGCCGCAGGTGGCTACTGCAGCAGCGTCCCTTGCTCGTCTTCGTCGGCCTTGAGCTCTTCCGGCGGGATGATGACGGCGGCGGCGACTTTGTCGGCGACCTCCAGCGTCAACAGGCGCACGCCCTGTGTGGCACGGCCCGCGGCGCGGATGGTCTTGGTGTCGATGCGGATCATCTTGCCGAACTGGCTGATGACCATCAGCTCCGAGGTGTCGTCGACCAGTTGAATGCAGTTGACGCGGCCGATGCGGGGCGTGACGGCCATGTTCTTGACGCCCTTGCCGCCGCGGGTTTGCAGACGGTACATGTCCACATCGGTGCGCTTGCCGAAGCCGTTCTCGGTGATCGACAGGATGCGGTAGGCGCCGGGCTCGTGCTCCTTGGGCGTGATGGCCACGCCGACCACGTAGTCGTTCTTGGCCAGATCGATGCCGCGCACACCGGCCGCCGGGCGGCCCATGGAACGGACATCGGCTTCGTCGAAGCGAATGGCCATGCCCAAGTGGGTGGCCAGGAAGACGATCTCCGAGCCGTCGGTGATGCGCGCGGCCACAAGCTCGTCGTCCTTGTCAATGCCGATGGCGATGATGCCGCGGGCCATGACGTTGCTGAAGTCCTTGAGCGGCGTCTTCTTGACTCTGCCTTGTTGCGTTGAGAAGAAGATGAACTTCCCTTCTTCTTCGAGATTGCGCACGGGCAGAATGGCACGGACGTTTTCACCCTGCTGCAGGTCCAGCAGGCTCTGCATGCTCTTGCCCTTGCCGGCGGCGCTCACGTCGGGAATCTCGTAAACTTTCAGCCAGTAGACGCGACCGCTGTTGGTGAAGCACAGCAGGTAAGAGTGGGTGGAGTCGACGATAAGCTGCGAGACGAAGTCTTCGTCGCGCGTCTTCATGCCGGTGCGGCCGGTGCCGCCGCGGCGCTGCTGGCGATAGATGCTGATGGGCGTGCGCTTCAGATAGCCCTGGTGGCTGACGGTAATGGCCACCTGCTCGTCGGCGATCAGGTCTTCCAGTTGCAGCTCGGCGCTCTCGTCCACAATCTGTGTGCGGCGGGCGTCGCCGTACTTGTCGCGGACTTCGATCAGCTCCTTCACGATGACGGCGCGGAGTTTGGATTCGCTGGCCAGGATGGACTCGTACTCGGCGATCTTTTCGCGGATTTCCGCGAGTTCCTTGAGGATTTCGTCGATGGAGAGCTGGGTCAGGCGATACAGTTGCAACTCGAGGATGGCGTCGATCTGGCGCAGGGTCAGGCCCTTTTCCTCGTGCGGCAAGCGGGCGCGATCGAGCGTGATGACGATCTCCGTGCCCTTGCCCCAGGCATACAGGTTCTCGCGGGCTTCGACGCGCGAGCCGGAAGCGCGAATGATCTTGATCACCTTGTCGAGGTTGTCGAGGGCGATCTTGTAGCCTTCCAAGATGTGCTCGCGCTCGCGGGCCTTGCGCAGCAGGTAGACGGTGCGACGCTGCACCACGTCCACGCGGTGGTCGAGGAAGCAGCGGATGGCCCGGTCCAGAGGCAGCTCGATCGGCTGGCCGTTCAACACAGCCAGAAAGATCATGGAGAAGCTTTCCTGCATCTGGGTGTGCTTGTAGAGCTGGTTCAGCACAATCTCGGGCTGCGAGCCGCGCTTCAGCTCAATGACGATGCGCATGCCGTCGCGATCGCTCTCGTCGCGCACGTCGCTGATGTCGTCTACGATCTTGTCGGTCACCAGCTCGGCGATGCGCTCGATGAGCTTGGACTTGTTCACCTGGTAGGGGATCTCGGTAACGATGATCGCCTGTTTTTCCTTGGTGATGTTTTCGACGGCCACGCGGGCGCGCATCATGAAGCGGCCGCGGCCGGTCTTGTAGGCCTGCGGAATCCCCGCCTTGCCGTAGAGGAACCCGCCGGTCGGAAAATCGGGGCCCTGCACATGCTTGAGGACTTCTTCAAGCCCCGCGCTGGGGTTCTGGATCAGCTCGATGGCCGCGTTTAGAACTTCCGTCAGGTTATGGGGCGGAATGTTGGTGGCCATGCCGACCGCGATACCGCTTGACCCGTTCACAATCAAATTCGGGAAGCGCGTGGGCAGCACCGTGGGCTCAAGCGTCGACTCGTCGTAGTTGGGCGTGAAGTCCACCGTCTCCATGTCGATGTCGGCCATCAGCTCGCCGGCAATGCGCTCCAGGCGGCACTCGGTATAACGCATGGCGGCGGGCGGATCGCCGTCGACGGAGCCGAAGTTGCCTTGGCCGTCGACCAGCGTATAGCGCAAGGTAAAAGGCTGCGCCATGCGGACCATGGTGTCGTAGATGGCGGAGTCGCCATGGGGATGATAGACACCCATGCACTGACCAACGACCTTGGCGCACTTGGCATATTTCTTGTTGTGCTCCAGGCCCATCTCGCTGAGGGTATAGAGAATGCGGCGGTGCACGGGCTTCAGGCCGTCGCGGGCATCGGGCAGCGCACGGCCCACAATCACGCTCATGGAGTAAGCGAGATAGGAGCGGCGCATCTCCTCTTCAATGTTGATGGGGACAAGGTTCGTGCCGCTATTGGGCGGTGTACCACCGTCGAGAGGGAGGAGGGGATTCTGATCGTCTGCCATAGGGTTTTTTCTAAGCCTGCCGCAAGACGGCGAAAATGTTCCGGAGAAAGCGGGACCGGACTGCGCGGGCTACTTATCCAGTTTACGCCTTCGGGGGGCGATCCAGCAAGTTGAGTGCCAATAAATAAGTCCTTCGTTTACTTGGCTTTATAGCCATTTCTCCGGTCTCGGCCAAGGCATGCGTCAAGTCATGCCACCGGGCGCGATTCAGACCTCTGTTTTGCCGAGCCCAGGCCTTCGCCTTTTGCCTTCTTTTCGTCTTTATCTCTCATTGCGCTCCCGGCCAATTTGGCCAGGATGCCGCCCGCGCGCCCGTTGTCTCAGTCCTTCGCCAGCCCGCTGTCCCACCCGCCTCGCGCGCGCAGTTCGGCCACCGCCGCCTGCGCCATTTCCACGATCCGCAGGGTATCGGGCTTCACAACTCGATTCAGCGGCATCTGTCCGGGCTCCAGAACGATCCAGTGGCGCGGCCGCATATAGCTGGCCAGCGAGCGCGCATGGCGGTCCAGTTCCTGCAGCGTCACCTCGACTCCGGGCCTCTTTTCAACCACAGCCACCACCGCCTCGGAAACCACCGCGTGCGCAACGCCCACCACGACGCAGTTGGCCACCTTGGCCTCCAGGCCGCAGACATGCGCCTCCACGTCGCCGGGGAAGATCTGGTAGCCCATCGACTTGATCACCCATTTCTCCCGCCCGGTCAGGTGCAGGCCCGCTGCATCCATCAAGCCCAGATCGCCGGTATAAAGATAGCCGTCGCTCGAAATGGCCAGGGCCGTCGCCGCCGGGTCGTTCACGTACCCCAGAAATGTCTGCGGTCCGCAAAAGCACACGTGGCCCACGGCGCCGGAGGGCAACTCATCGCCCGCGTGCCCGTCGGCCAGCATGGGCTGGCGAATCGTACAGGGATAGATGGGCATGTCCTGCCCAAGGCCGCCGAGAATGCTCGCGCGCCCGGCCGCGTCGGCCTGGATGTAAGTGCAGAAACCGGCCGTCTCGGTAAGACCAAGGCCAGTGCCGATCACCGGAGCCATGGCGCCAAGCTGGTCCATGAAAGGCCTTGAAACCGCGTTGCCTCCATAGGCCGCAAATTTCAGGCTGGAAATATCGTGGCGCGCATAGTCCTTCAGCATCCACTGCAGGCTGAACATGGCCGGAATCTGGCCCAGGATCTCCACCTTGTGCTCCGCAATGGCGCGCATGGAACGGCCGGCGTCGAAAAAGTCCAGCAGGACGGCGGTGCCTCCTCCAAACAGGATGCTCATCAGCGCCTCGGTCTGGCCGCCGACATGCGATGCCGGAAGGTTCACCAGGATGCGCGAGCCGCGGTCTCCACCAAAGAAAGCGCCGCACATGCACATGTTCTGCACGGTGATGTTGCGGTGCGACAACAGCGCCGGTTTCGGCGAACCGGTCGAGCCGGTGGTGAAAATCACCAGCGCGCCATCGTTTTCAGCAATGTCGATCCCAGCCAGGGGGCCAAGGTCCGCCGCCGTCCAGGCGGCATGGGCAAGTGCGTGCAGGGCCGGTTCGGCAATCGACGCAAACGAGCGCGTCCCGGCAATAGCCTCGTCGGAGTCCACGGCGACCAGGTGCTCGATCCACGGGCATTGTTCCTGCACCGTGCGCAACAAGGCGCGGAAATCGAACGGCGGCTTCAGTCCCAGAGAAACAAATCCCCGCGGCCTGAGAGTTTCCAGCGCGCGCATCACCTCGGCGGAAGACAGGCGCAGATCGAGCGGGGCCACGATTACGCCAATCTTGAAGCAGCCATACTCCAGCAGAACGTGGTCCACGGACATGGGCAGCAGCGTGACCAGGAAATCGCCCTTCCTGAACCCCATGCGATCCAGCTCAACAGCCAGCGCCGTGGTGATGCGGTCGAAGTCTGCCCAGGAAACCACGCGCTCCCCATCGGCGCTCAGCAGAGCCGGAGCCTCCGGTTTGGCGCTGGCCCACTTTGCAACGACGTGATGAAGCAGGTGGCGATCCACAAAATCTGCTTCGTAATTTTCGAGGGTGTATTGAGGGATGGATAATGGCTGATTCATGGTCTGCTCCAGTCGATCATCTGGGGCAGCGTGCGTCAAGGCGCCGGCAGCAGGTTGATCCGGAGTTAAGGCGACCGGCTGACAACACGACCGATGCCGTTCTTGAAGGACCTGCACGGCTGGAAACGAACGGCGGCCCACCGGTGTGACCGGAGGTCTTCAGTCTTTTGAATGCTCTTGTTGCTTGGAACAGGTCAGATGATAGGATCTGCTTCTCTGAAGTGTTCGTGCTCGGAATTGTCTTGGACTGAGGCTACTCTGTGAACCTTCCGAATCCAGCCTTCCTGTTGTTCGTGTCAATCCTCTGCTGCAGCCAGATCGCCGCGGCCCAAACAACTGCCGCAAACGCGTGGCGCGATCCCTCACCGCACCACAGCGAGATGGTCGCAGTCGATCGAGGAATTCAGCTCGAAGTGCTGGATTGGGGAGGCACAGGGCGCCCCCTTGTCTTCCTCTCCGGCTTGGGAAACACCGCGCACATCTGGGACAACTTCGCACCGAAATTTGTCGGCAGGCATCATGTTTACGCCATCACCCGCCGCGGCTTCGGCCGGTCCACGCACGCCGGCTCCGGTTACACCCCCGAGAGGCTCGCCGAGGACATCCTCGAGGTGATGTCTCAACTCAAGATTGAGAAGCCCGTGCTCATCGGCCACTCGATCGCCGGCGAAGAGTTGAGCTTCATCGGAACGCACCATCCTGAACGCGTTGCAGCGCTCATCTACCTCGATGCCGCCTACGCCTATGCCTTCTACGACGGCGCCGGCGACTATGCAGCCAGCCTCGCGGACATGCAGCAAAGGATCGACGCCCTGGCAAAAACTCCGGAAGACATCAACCTTATAAATCGGGTAAGATCGGCCCTCCCCCAATTCGAGGACAACCTGGCCCGCAAAGCAAATAGCGTGGAAAACCCGCTCCCGCCACCTTTTCCCCCTCCCGGCCCGGCCGACAAAGCCAGCTTTACCGCCCTGACGAAGAAACTGGCCGTCGCCGTCGGCGGCGAGCCACCCCCGGCCGAGCCTCGTGAGAGCTTCCTGGCGACGCCGGACGGCGCTGTCGGCGACCGCAATGCCGCGCCTGACGCGGGCAGTTCCATTCTGAAATGCGTCGAGCACTTTACCGGGCCCATCCACCTGCCGATTCTTGCAATCATGGGCTATCCGCAGAGCAAAGGCCCCAAGTTTCAACCGGATTCCGCTAAGAAAATGGCGGCAGCGGCTGCGGCCGATGCAAATCAGGCGCGTCAGATCGATGCTTTTGAGAAAGGCCAGCCAACGGCGCAAGTCATCCGCATCGCAAATGCCAACCACTACATCTTCATTTCAAATGAAAAACAAGTCTTCCTCGAGGTAAACAAGTTTCTCGATACGCTGCATTGAGAAGTGAGAAGAATGCCACTGCAATGCTCGGTTGATCGCGGCTGAACTTGCCTCTGCTTCTGGATCAGGAAAGTGAAGGTGGGAGTGGGAAGCCCTCAGGGGAGTTCAAGCCGCCGATCGATGCGCAGCGGAATGAATGGCATCGCATAGACGCAGAACGGGCAGCCCTTGCAGGCTGCCCGTAAGTTACTGAAAGTCTGGAGCCGAAGATCGGAGTCGGACCGACGACCTGCTGATTACGAATCAGCTGCTC
>CAZLMY010000168.1:0-9743 GCA_964560845.1 uncultured Occallatibacter sp.
CCCTCGTTGGCGCCGCCGTGCAGCGGGCCCTTGAGCGCGCCGATGGCGCCGGTGACGGCGGAGTGTACATCGGCCAGCGTGGCGGCAATGACGCGGGCCGCAAAGGTCGAGGCGTTCAACTCGTGGTCGGCGTGCAGAACCAGCGCCAGATCCAGGGTTTTCACCGCTGTGTCGGAAGGCTTTACGCCGTTCAGCATCCACAGGAAGTTGGCTGCATGGCTCAGCGAGCGATCGGGCGGAACAATCTCAAGCCCTTTGCGCAGGCGGTCGTAGATGGCGATAATCATGGCGATCTGCGCGGTCAGGTTGTAGCTTTTGCGGACGTTGGCGTCGTGCGAGTTGTCTTTCTCGTCGGCGTCGTAGAAGCTGAGCGCAGAAACCGCGGTGCGCAGCACCTCCATGGGCGTAGCCGTGCGGGGAAAGGCGCGCATCATGTCGATAATCCGCTGATCGAGTACCCGCGCCAGGGTCAAGTGGGAATGGAACTCGCGCAGGGCCAACTCGTTGGGCAGGATGCCGTTCCACAGCAGGTAGGTGGTCTCCTCGAAATTCGAGTGGTCTGCCAACTCATGAATATCGATTCCACGGTAGGCCAGTACTCCGGCTTCTCCATCGATCCAGCAAATTCCGGAGTTCGCCGCAACAATTCCTTCAAGACCTTTACCAGCGACAGCAGTCGACATAGCCCTCGAATCTCCTCTTGCGTTGATTTTTCGGTGTTGGCGGCGGATGTCCTTACTGTGAAAAGGTGCCGTGCGCCCAAAGTGCAGTAAAGATGTTTATATCGGAACGGTTCCATGGTTGTCACGGCATGCGGGACGGCGAGGGCCGCCGGACCCGCATCGATTCACCTTTTCGGGGTTCGAGAAGCTCCAGAGATGCCCGGTGGGATTGCTTCTGCCACGCGTGGCGGCGAACCTGGAGCGGGGCGCCAAGGTCGTCCGGCGACCTCGGTTTTTCGCCCAATTCCGGCATTTCAAAGCCAATACCGGGCCCTCGCGTCTACTACGATAGTGTCCACAGGGCTGCCAGAGACGTGCCGCCGGGCAGGATGATTCCATTTGGGTTTTGCCTTCGAAACCCCGGGGACGAATGCAAGACGACGACGGGAGATTTGTTGTTTTGAAGATAGGGCGCGGCTAGAGCGGCGAAACGAAGCAAGTGCGTGGACCTTTCCAAGACCGCCGAGAGCCTCAAATGCGATTGCCGTGAGCAACCATGCTCAGTCACTGCACAGCTGGGAGATATTCTATATTCTGTAGAATGTCTCAGATGAAATGAAAGAGACTGCACTACCACCCCGGGGCCTGGTCTTTTTCAGGGGCACAGGTAAGGCGTTTCGCTAGACGAGCCGCCAGAGAGAAGAAAGGTACACACATGAGTGAAGTTGACAGCACCCCAAGATCCTATTCCGGAGCCTTGTTGGCGGTCGTTGCGGCGGCCTTGGTTTTCGCCTTGGGCGGTTTGATCTGGAGCTATTCGCTGAGCGGACGGTTGACCAGCCAGGAAACGGCGCTGATCGAAGCCAAGGACCAGAATCGGAAACTGGCCGCCGAGTTGCGTGAGACCGACGCTCGCCTGCACGTGGCCACAGATGAGCTGGGCAAATCGCTTGGACTGACGCAAAAGCAGATGGATACTCGCGCCGAAGAGCTGATCCGCCGCGAGCAGGCCCAGGAAGCCCACAGCGAACGGCTGGAAACGGCGACCAAGCAGATTGGACAGCAGGTGTCAGCGGTTTCCAGCGAAGTCACGAACGTGAAGACCGATGTCGGCGGCGTCAAGAGCGACGTAGCCAGGACCCAGAGCGATCTGGCCAGTGCGGTCAGCCAGTTGACCTCGATGCGGGGCGACTTGAGCGACCACAGCAGCCTCATTGCCCGCAACCACGACGAGCTCGAGGTGCTCAAGCACCGCGGCGACCGCAACTACTACGAGTTCACGCTGAGCAAGGGCCAGAAGAAGCCGGTGGGCACGGTGAGCCTGGAATTGAAGAAGGCGGATCCCAAGAAGAACAACTTCAACTTGGAAGTCACTTCGGACGACAAGACGGTGCAAAAGAACGGGCGCGGCGTCAACGAGCCGCTGCAGTTCTATAGCGGCAAGGATCCGCTGCTGTTCGAAGTGGTGATCAACTCGGTGAATTCGAAGAACCAGGTGACCGGATATCTGACCACGCCCAAGAACGCTCCTACGCCGCCCACTATTTCTCGCTGACCGCGGCTTTGTAGTCAAGAGTCAGGCTGGGCTGGTATTTGAAGCCGAAGCTGAAAGTCAGGCTCTTGCGCCCCTCCCAATCCGGCTTGCTCAGGCGGAACGACGAAACGAAGTCTCCCTCGACGGTCTGCCCGGGATCGATAACGGTCTCGGGCGGCAGGGGCTTTCCACGCAGATCGGCCAAGTCAGGGTAGGCGATGAATACCCGGTCGTAGTCGCCCGGAGTGGCAGCGTAGCTGGAGTGGATCCCGTCTTGCAGCGACACGTTGGTCAAAATCTCGTGCAGGGCCATGATCTGCTGGCTCTGGTTGTGCAGTTTGACCCGCGCGATCACCAGCACCTGCTCCACGCTTTGTTTGGGCATTGGAGCGCCGTTGGCGTCGAGGCCCGAAGTCTCGGCCAGGTGCGGGTAGGCCGAGACCTGTTCGATCTCTCCTGTGACGGCAGGTGGCTTTTGGCCGGAGATGACATAGGCGGCGATGGCTGCGCTGACCAGTACTGCTGCCACAATGGAGGCCCAAACCACATGACTGGAGCCTTTGGTGAATGCCTCACCGCGGGCGGCGTCGTCGATTTCTGTTGGAGAATCCTGATGCAAAAGGCTCATAGCGCCCTTATCTTATTCCCAATGCCATGGAACAATACATCCCATCCCGTAAATCTTTGATGCAGTGAACCTGTAGCCGCACGGATCACTGCATTTGCGTCGATTTCGACCCTGGAAAGCATCCGGCCGGCAGCACCAGTCTGGTTGGGGTTTCACTGCAGGTTGGGCATTTCGAGTTTGATCCGGTGGTTTTTCTGATCGATGGTTACTGCCATGCGATTGACGATGCCTCCCATATTCACGTATCCAAGGGAGTCGCTGATGAGCAGGGTGGGACGATGAATGGCGAGGTCCCCGACGATCAGGTCTCCGTCCAGCATCGCCGTCGAATAAGCATAGCCATGCCCCACGATATCGCTCACCGTTCCCTTCCCGTCCTGACGATTCGACAGCTTCAATTGCGAAGCGAGCTGTGTGGGTATCGAGAGGTCGGCACCGATGCCCTGTGCGCCTGAATCCAGTTTTGCCTTGACGGAAATGCCACCGAGAACCACCGGGAGAATGGGATGCAGGTGCTCATCCGTATAGTCCAACACCCGCTTTCCGTCGGCCTCGGGCAGGCTTCCTTCAACCACCGACAGCTTGTCGCCCGGGTAATCGATCTTGAGCACTACATCCTTGAACAATCCCATGCCCAGCGTTCCTTGTCCGCCTTTGACCAACGGGGAACTGTTCCCGAAACCGACTCCGATTGCACGATGGAACGGGTGCCCATCCAGTTGCAGGGTATCGATCCGCAGGACGTCCGCCGGAGGATCGCTGTCACGATCGGCTGACCCGTGGACATGGGTCTGCGAGGTCACAGGCAGATTGAGTTGGTGAGCCAGTTGCGGATCGATAAGAAACGCAGGCGTTGACCCCGTATCCAGGCCGAATCGATACGGGCCTTGCCCGTTGATGCTGACGTCGACTCCGCCCTTGAATGAAACCCCCTGCGGTTCCACCGACGTTGCCAATGGAATTGGCGCTACGGTCAGGAGTCCCTGCGCCCGCAGCCATGACTCTAGCAGGACGGGCCACTGATCCAGCGCCGCATCGCCCTTGCCCAGGCCGGTGCCGTGCGGGCCGTTGGCGAAGATGTGCATCTCCGACGGCACTCCTGCTTTCACCAGCGCTTCGTAGAAACGCAGGCTCTGCTCCACCGGAACCGTCGAGTCGTTGAAGGTGTGAAAGATAAACGTCGGCGGCGTGTCTTTGGTGACGAATAAGTCGGGAGAATAGGCAGCGCGCAGCGCTTCGCATTGATCCATGACGTTGAAGATCTTGCAGTAGCTCAAGTGCGAAGTATCGCTCGAAATGGCGCCGATCCAGGGGTAGCCAAGCACCAGAAAATCGGGCCGGCTCGACTCCCGCTCGATGGCGTCTTCCGCATCGGGATTGCCGGGCACGAACTCGGTGCCGGAAAGCGCCGCGAGGTGGCCGCCGGCGGAAAAGCCAATGGCCACAATGCGATGCGGATCGATGAAGTAATCCCTGGCTCGCGCCCGCACCGTCTGGATGGCGCGCCGCGCATCGATCAGAGGGACCGGCAGCAGGTAACCGTGCGAACTCAGCCGGTAACTGACGACGAAGGCGCGGAAGCCGCGCGAGGTAAACCAGTCGGCGATCTGGCGGCCCTCGAGATTGGCGGCCAGGTGGGCGTAGGCGCCGCCGGGAAAGATCACCACCGCGGACCCGTTCGCGTGGCCACGCTGGGGCTCGAAGATGGTGAGTGTCGGGGTATCTTCGCAGGCCTTGCCTTTGGCCTGGGGGGCATCGCCCGGCCACAGCTTGACGGTATGAATGCCGAGGAATTCGTTGTTGGTCCCCGCCGTGGCGCAGGCGTCTTGTTGCGCATGGATCGCAGCGCACGCCAAGATTCCTGAAGCCAACAGCACAAATAACTTTCTCATCGCAAGCCTCGTTCCGGTTCGCGAGGATTATAGCGAATCCGGGTCCATGCGCTGCGAAGCCCTGCCCCAGCCGGCGAAAAGCCGCGCGTTCGGTCCACAAGGCCGGCTCTTTCGCATCCCGCACATTCCGGCCTGGCTGGGGATGGCCATTACAAGAATGAGGGACTATCCCACAGAAGCAAGATCCTTCAAGCCCGAATCGAGACGAGTGCGGAATTGGTCCTTGCGACCCTGTGTGCAGGTGTGTTTCCGGTCGATCGCAGTCCTGGTAATGGTATTCGTTTTCTAAGCAGGTTGCCTCAAGCGCAACCCCAAGCTGCGGGCACTCGACTCACTGCAAAAATCAACAGAGAGCGGACGACCAGCCCCAACGGCGCCCCCGATTTCTGTCCCCGATGTCTTCCCCGATCTCTGTTGTTCGCCGCACGTTAGGAGACGAATCATGGATTTGAACTCTGCCCTTCAGAAACACACTGCCTGGAAACACAAGTTCCTCACCTCTCTTCGCTCGAACGAGAAGCTGGATGTTCCCTCCATTTCCAAAGACACAATCTGCGAGCTCGGCAACTGGCTGAACGGGAAAGGGAGAAAGCTCTACGCCAAATACGACAGCTATGCCCGATGCGTCGTGGATCACGCTGCCTTCCATGTGGAGGCGGGCAGGATCGCCACGGCTGCCAACGCAAACAGGTTGCCGGAGGCGCAGCGTTTGATCGCGCCCGGCTCGACTTTCGATACGCTTTCGAAAAAGGTCTCGCTTTTGATCGTCGAGTTGAAGAACGAGGCGGGCATTGAGGAAGACGGCGGAAAATTCGTAGCGGACTTCCCGCCTACAACCAAATAGCTGTGTGTCCCGGGCAGGCGCTCGCGGCCCGCGCCGTCATCTCCTCGGCAAGTTCGAGGCCATGCTTTGCAAAGTGGAAGGCCGCCCCATGCACCCGCTCCTGGAGCACGCCGCCGGGATAGAGCGATTGGCTGATGGCTTGTGCCTGTCGCCCCAGAGAGGCTTCGCGCTGTAACTGGAAGTTTGCCGCCAGGCGGCGCAGGCGATTCATCTGGTAGCGCATCTTGCTGGCGGCGGTCTCTGCCGACCGGCCGAGGCCCTCGTCGAGGGACGTCATCCATTCCAGCAGGGGCCGCATTTCGGCATCCAGGGCCGTGCCTGCGGCGGCCAGCATGCGCTTGCCCTCGATGGGCATGGCGCGTGCGGCCAGCAACTGGGCCAGCGAATCCGGAGTCTCGGCAAATACGCGCTCCAACGTCAGCTCGTGCTTGCGCAGCAGTTCGCCACTGGCGGGGTCAATCAGCGTGGCTGAAAAGCGCGGCTCGACCGGCGTTGGCCGGCCAAGGATGCGCTCGAAGAGCACGGCGGATTGAGCAAAGTAGGCTATTTCGGCCGGGCCTCCGATGGTGAGCGAGGTCGACAGCAGCAGGTCTTGAAAAACGGGTCTCAGCAGAGCTGAAGGCGAAATGCGCTCCGGCTCTTCTTCCAGAATTCCGAGCAGGTCGGCAATGTCCCAGCTTTGGCGTCCAGCCTGCCACAAGCCTGCGGGTTCCTGGGCAGTGGGGGCTGTGCGCTTCAGGGCCACGCGAGCTCCGCTGCGCTCGTCGATCAAGAACAGCAGGCTGGAATGTGAGCCGACTGCGACCTGGGCGTGATATCCCTGGGCCTGAAGCCGCGCATTACGTTCCAGCAAAGCGGCGTGCAACTCGTCGGCACGTTCCAGGCCCGCGCGCAGCACCGGCGCGCCCATGCGGTGTACCTCGCGGCCGCCGGCATCGAACACCAGCAGGCCTTGCGCGGCAAAGATCTTCGCGTAGAACTCCGCAAAGGCTTGGGCGAAGGTGCGGCCCGGCCGATAAGCAGCAGCCAGCGCCTCCATGGCGTCGGAGTAGCCCAGCAATTCCCACGCCTGTTCCACAAGCGGAGTGATGGATTCGTCCAAGACAAGGCCGCCCACCGGCTTTGCGGTCGTTGGCGCGCTTGTGTAGGAGAGCTTCTTCAACTCTCTTCCGGCTGGAAAAACAACATGGTTGATTTCGGCGAAGTCGTGATCTTCGGTGGCCAACCAGAAGATGCCCACGTGGGGACGTCCCGCCGCATTCGCTGTGCGCGCGCGGGCCAGGGCCGTGGCGGCCTTGAAGGGGGTAAACAGCGGCCCGCCGAACAGGCCGACTTGCTGCCCGGTGACCACGGTTCCAGCGCCCTGGGCGAGGGCCTCCAGCGCCTTTGCGCCGGCAGTGCCCGGCAAGGCGCCAGGGTTTTGCTGTGTCAGCAACCGAACCAGTTGCGGCCAGTGGGCAGGAAGTTCAGGGCGGGCTTGCCAGCCGCAATCGGGCGGCAACGCAGCGTAATAGGGGCGCGCCGCCGTGCTGCCTGCGCAGAAGTCGAGAAACAGCCGGCTCAAGCCCGGCGCAACGGTGATGGGATAACAGTCTGCGGTCAGCAACTCATTCACTTCGGGCTCTTTTGCCTCAAGATGGCTTCTACGCAATCGCTCTCAGCAGCGAGTTCGGTTGAATTAAGGATGCCACGCCGGGCGCAATCGATGCACAACCGTGCATGGTTGCAGCGCAACGGCCGGATTCTGCGTATACTTTTCATCTGGTTGCGCTTGTGTGCGCGTAGAGGAGAAGAATCGAAATGCCCAAGAAAGAAAAGCCGGAGGAAGCCGCTGCTGAGAAGCCTGTGGTAGCCGCCGTCCCCAAGAAGTCAAAGCCTGCCGCCAAGAAAAAGGCGTCGAAGAAGGCCGTCAAGCCCCAAGCTGCGAAAAGCGCCGAGCCAAAAAAGAAAGCGAAGAAGGTGACCAAGCCGGCCGCCGAGCCCGCGGTTGAAACGGCGCAATTGCTCAGTTCCGAAGTCGTCTATGAGGGTCCGCTCTTTCGCGTGCTGAAAGACAAGTTGATCGAGCCCGGCGGCAAAGAGAGCGAGCGCGATGTGATCCGCCATAACGGCAGCGTGGTGATTCTGGCCGTCGACCCATCGAAGAACAAGAAGGATCCCTGGATCGTGGTGGAGCGCCAATACCGCCATGCCGCCAACCAGTTCCTTTGGGAACTGCCGGCGGGAAAACTGGATGCCGGAGAAGAAGCGCTTGCCGGCGCAAAACGCGAACTGGCGGAAGAGACCGGCTACAGCGCCAAGAAATGGTCGCCGCTTGTCGAGTACTATGCGAGCCCGGGATTCCTGGGCGAATCGATGAAAGTATTCGTTGCCGAAGGACTGGTGGCGGGAGATGCTCACCCTGAAGAGGACGAACAGATCGAGCTCCGCCTGGTGAAATTATCCGAAGTTCTCAAGATGATCGGCAAGGGCGCCATTCTTGACGGCAAGACACTGACCAGCGTGCTGCTCTATGCGCGCAACCTGGGCTTCAAACACAAGAAGTGACGGTCCTGCGGACGGCGGCGTAAACGAAGCCCCGTGGCTCTTTCACGAAGATCCCGTGCCCCATCCTTTCGACTTTTTGGTTGAAAGGATGGGAAGCCTCGAACTGTGCCCCGCCGCTGTTTAGCGGGTCTTCGATCTCTGCTGCGATAGCCGATCCCACCTGACGAGACCCTTTGTTAAAAAACGAATCAACCTTTCAGCGCGAAACAGCGTCTTAATGAGTACAGGTGCGCGTTCCCCATTTCGCCCGCGCATTGGCACATGTAGGCAAGTGCAAGGAAGGTAGGAGCCAGTGGCTCAGTACAAAGGGAAGGTCAAGTGGTTCAATAACGCAAAGGGTTACGGATTCATCGGACGGGATGACGGTCCGGATGTGTTCGTGCACTATTCGGCCATTCAGTTGGATGGATACAAAACCCTTAAGGAGGGCGATGACGTCGAATTCGACATCGTCCAGGGCCAGAAAGGTCCCCAGGCGGACGCAGTAATCCGTTTCCGGGACGCCGCCGCTCATAACGCAGCCTAGAGGCGCGGGAAGTTCAGGCGTAATCGCAAGACCACCGCCGGGTGGTAAGTGCGAAGCTCGCCCAAAATCCATGGAAATATCACACTGCGCGCGTCTGCCCTTTACCCCGAATGCACGTGGCGAGGGGCAGTTGCGCCCTGAGTGGTTTTCGCTGTCACACCGCGGAGGCTGAAAGCGTGCGGCGACCGCCAGGTCCCGGTCCCAACTTCGCTACTCTGTAACTCCTCATCTCTGTTACGCTTCCGCCATGGACAACCCGACCATCGCCCTGTTGTTGGCCGAGACTGCCGACTTGCTGGAGATCGACGGAGGCGACAGCTTCCGCATCCGCAGCTATCGCCGCGCTGCCGAAGCTGCCGAGCAAACCACTGTCGATCTGGCCACCGCGGCCGTCGAGACTGCGCGCCTGCTGGCCATTCCCGGCATAGGGAAAAGCATGGCGGCGAACCTGCAAGCCATTGTTGCCAGCGGAACGCTTCCCCTGCGGCAGGAACTATTGGCCAAGTACGGAACCGGTCTTTTGGAATTGCTGAAGCTGCCCGGTATGGGACCCAAGACAGTCGCCCTGCTGTGGGACGCGGCCAAAATTTCCAGCATCGACCAGCTCGCCGAGGCGATTGAAGCCGGCCGTCTGACAGGCCTCCCTCGCATGGGCCAGAAACAGATTGACAAGCTGCGCAAGGGGATCGACGACTATCGCCGCAGCTCAGGCCGCTTCCGCATCGACGTGGCCGAAGAAGCGGCTCAACGCCTTATTGCATACCTGCTGGCCTTTCCCGGTATCGAGCGGGTCACCCCCGCAGGTTCCCTGCGCCGCGGGCGGGAAACGAACGGCGATCTCGATCTGCTGGCAACTGGGGCGGCCTGCGCACCCGACGGGACCGGTCCCGCAGTCGAGTACGTAGCGGCATACCCCGGCATTCACGACATCATCGTCAAGGGCGACAATAAGGTAAGTTTCCACCTGGCCAACGGCCTGCAGGTGGATGTGCGTCTGCTTCCCTCGGCCAGCTACGGGGCGGCGCTGCAATACTTTACCGGCTCCAAGGCGCACAACGTGGCGCTTCGCCAGCGGGCCCTCAAGATGGGCTATACGCTCAGCGAATGGGC
>CAZLMY010000169.1:0-9609 GCA_964560845.1 uncultured Occallatibacter sp.
GCGCCTTGTTGCCGCCCGACTGCATCTGCCGCAGCATGAAGAACCAGATGGCGCCGAGCAGCACGAAGGGTCCGATATTGATGAGCAACTGAAGCAGCAGACCGTTGTTTTGCGGATCCTTGATGGCGAAGGTCACATTGGACGCCAGCATCGCCTTCTTCAGGTCTTCGTAATTGCTGCCGACCGTAGTGTGGAACTGAGCATTCGGCGAGGACTTCAGATGGCCGCGCAAATCGCTGCCTTGGATCTCCGCATCGGCCACTTGGTTCTGCTGAACCTTGTTCACCAGATCGGAGTACTTGATTTCTACGTCCTTGTTCATGCCGGTACTCTTCTGCACCACGCTCCAAAGCAGCATGAGGCAGACGAGGATGAAAACCCAGAACATGATCGTTTTAACGGTCGAATTCACCAGGATCCCTCTTTCCCGGCGGGTGAAAAGCCGCTGACAGGCCCATCACTCCGCCTACTTCACCTTTTAGACGTGCTTCGCTTCCCGGAAGTCACAAGAAGTTCACATCGCCCTGGCGGCAGACACGGGTCTCTCGCCGCCCGGCTGAGCAGTATGCCTGATTGTACTCCGAAGGCCGCAAAACTTGTAGCTTTCCCCGGGTGCCGCTTGCCCTGCGACGCTACGCACTGGCAGCCCGCAGAGCAGCTCTGCCCCATCTATATCCAGGACGCCATCCAGGACGCCCGGTTTCGACGCTGCTCAGGCCTATGTGCCTTTGGTAAGAGGGGTTGCGATCACGACCATTCCGGCTATCGGCTCCAGTTCAACGCCCCGCATCCACACGATACTGCCTTCCACCTCAAGCACCGGCCAAAGCGCGCGTCCAGTGCCGGTAACACGCAGCCGCTCAAGCACTTCTTTCACTTTGCGCGGGCCGCCGGAATAGCGCAGCGTCACCCGGTCGCCGGGCTTCCAGTTGCGCAGCGTAGCCTGCACCGAGGGCCCTGGGGCATCGCGGGTCGAATCGCCTGCCAGGGCAACTCGAACCCGAACACCAAAGGCCGGCGCGACGATTTCGCAAGGGATCTGTCCAGCGTACTTGGGTACAGCCTCTGGCGCATCCGGACCCGGAAGGGCGATAGCTTGCACAGACAAGCGCAGTTCGCGCGGGGTTCTCTCTGCGCGCAGCCCCTGGGCCAGTTCGCACTTCTGCCCCGCCCGGCCCTCAAGCGCCAGGGCGCGCAACCCTTCGGTAGCGAGAAAATCGGTGGCTACTCCCAGTTCCGCAGCCGCAAACCGCATGAGCCTTCGCTGCAGTGCAGGAGCCAGGGCGGCAAGCCGGGTCACATCCAGCGCCAAGCCGTCGCCTGTTGCCCGCCCTCCGCCTCGCGCCGGGCGGCCCTGCAACAGAAATTGTGGAGCCAGTCGAACCATCTCCGCTTCCCACCACGCCTCCTCATCGCGGGCCAGGGTGGCCATCTGAGTAAGGTGTTCTCGCAGGCGCGGATTCCACTCCTCCAACATGGGCAGCAGCTCGTGACGGATGCGGTTCCGCGTGAACGTTAGATGGCGGTTGGAGGAGTCCTCGCGCCAATTCTGGCCGAGTTCCTTGAGGTATGCCTCGACTTCGGCCCGAGTCGTGGCCAGCAGTGGCCGCACAATCCTTCCCGGCTTGCTATCCAGCACCGGATGAATGCCGGAAAGGCCCTCGGTCCAGGCTCCGCGAAGAAACTTCGCCAGTACCGTCTCTGCCTGGTCGTCGCGCGTGTGGGCGGTAGCCACGGCATCCACTTCTCCCGACGCCAGCAGTTGCCGGAACCAGGCATAGCGGAGACGCCGGGCGGCCTCCTCGATCGATTCGCCCTGTTTGCCGGCAGCGGCCTTGGCTTCGGTCGCGGTGTCTACCCTGGATTCGTGAAACGGCAGGCCCAGCCGGGTAGCCAACGCGCGCACAAACTCCAGATCGCCATCGGCCTCGGCCCCGCGCAAGCCGTGATGCAGATGGGCAACGTGCAGCACCAGGCCCAGATCGCCGCTCCTGTTGACCAATGCGCACAGCAGAGCCACAGAATCCGCACCGCCGGAGACACCCACCGCCAGGCGCAACCCGGGCTTCAGAAGGGCGGTATCCAACGGCAATCTGGAAAGAGTCGCGGTCGTCGGCATCTTGCGCATCCCAGAATAATACAGAGATCGGATCGCAGGGATCAGCGGTCCATGCCCTGCGGGCGAAAGGCGATCGCACGAAGCTGTTTTGAAAGCGCACGGCTTTAGCCGTGCCGCAGAGTTGCCGGAAAAACGCCGGGCTTCAGCTCCTGAGGGAAGGTTCGAGATCGCCCAAGAGCGTCCCTCAGCGGCTAAAGCCGGAACTTTTGGGGCCACGCTTGCGGCACGGCTAAAGCCGTGTCCTTTCAAACCACCTATTTTGTAGTCTCAAAATCTTCGTGCGATTGCCCTGCCTGCGGGCGAAAGGTTCAGGCCACTGGATGCAAAGCCGTTGTATACTTCACCAGTTATGCAAGTATTCACGATTCTCCCAGCTGCTGGACTCGGCACACGCATGGCCGGGCCTCAGCCCAAGCAATTCTTGGCCCTCAATGGGCTTCCGATCCTGATTCACTCGCTGCGGGCCTTTGCCGCGGTCAAACGGGTTACGGCGATCTACGTCGCGGTGCGGCAACCTGAAATCGAACGGGTGCAGGCGCAAGTGGCTGAATACGCTGAGCAATACGGCTTCGCCGGGCGGGTCAATGTGGTGGAGGGCGGCTCCAACCGGCAGGAGTCGGTCGCACACGCCCTGGCCGCCCTTCCCGCCGAGTTGGACGATATCGTCTTGGTGCACGATGCGGTGCGGCCGCTGATTGACGCCGCCACCATCGACCGGACCATCGACGCAGTCGAAGCGCACGGGGCGGCGATTGTCGGTCTGCCGGCCGTGGATACCATTAAGCAGGTGGAACGGACGGCGCACGGAGCGCTGATCACTTCCACCATCCCCCGCGAGTTCGTGGTTCTCGCACAAACCCCGCAGGGCTTCCGCTACGGGCTGCTGCAAAGCGCTTTCGCCGAAGCTCAGGCAGACGGGTTTGTGGGTACCGATGAAGCTTCGGTTGTCGAGCGGGCCGGGCATCCTGTAGCCGTAGTTCACGGCTCTCAGGTTAATCTGAAGATTACCCAGCCTGGCGACCTGGAGTTGGCCGAGTTCTATCTCAAGCAGCGATCGCGCTAATCGTCCGGGTTGAGGGGTTGGGCATTGCCGGGAATGGAATGCCGAGCGATTGCCCGTACGGTTTTTTCGCAGCCATGGAGAGCTGAACCCTTCAAAACTGCACGTATCTTAGGAATATGGCCCAGGAATAGGCACGGAGACCATGGAAACTCGAATTGGATTTGGATTTGACTCGCATGTGTTCAAGCCGGGCGTGACCTTGCGCATCGGCGGGATGACGCTCGACCACCCCGAGGGCTTGGCTGGCCATTCCGACGGCGATGTTCTGCTGCACGCCATAACCGACGCCCTGCTTGGCGCAGTAGCGGCCGGCGACATCGGCAGTTTTTTCCCGCCTGGAGATCCCCGCTGGAAGGACGCCGACTCGGCCATCTTTCTGAAGCTGGGCCTGGAAGAGCTGCAACATGCCGGTTTCCGGATCGTGAATATCGACACCACACTGATTCTGAACACACCCAAGATCGGCCCCATTGCCGGGGAGATGCGCGCCCGGGTGGCCGAATTGCTGGGCGTGGAGATGGACCAGGTAAGCATCAAGGCCAAGACTCCCGAGGGCCTCAACCTGGATCATGTGGCCCAATGCCACGCGGTCGCTCTGGTGCAGCGCGTTCTGGAAGCCGACGAGTTGAAGACCATGACCGCCGTGATTGAAAGCCAGCGCGAACTGGAAGACGTGGTGGAAGACCTGCTCAGCTCTGTGCACGGCAGCTCAAGAAAACGCGGCGATCCGCCCTTCTATGACACGGAAGACATCACGTAAAGCAGGGATCGGGGGCCAAGCGACAGAAATCGGTCCGGCTTGGTCCCTCCTCATGAATGCTCCGTTTCTTGCTGGCGCAAGGGTGGAAAACCGCGGCGTCAAGACTCGCAAACGATGTCCCTACGAGTTCGCCGCTTTCTTGCGGTGCGACGGCCGCGCGTTGCGCTTCTTTGCCGGTCGAGTCTTGTGCACCCTGGCGGGTAGCGGAGGAATCCCGGCCAAATCGGCCAGAAGGTTATTGGCCTCGCCGAACAGATCGATATGCCACGGTCCCTTCCCTTCCGTGACTGCTACAAACACACCGGTCTGCTTCTTTCGACTCAAGACAATGTAAGTCGAAAAGCCGGCCCCGCCTCCGGTTTTCTCCATCACGGCTTGAGGACTATTGGGATCGCCCAGTTGCACCCAACCCAGACCGATGCCGGTCGGGTCGCCGGCATGGTCCAGCCCCTGGACGGATTTGAGTTGCTGCGGCTTGAACACCACCGCCAGCGCGCTATCGGGCTGGACAGGATAGCCGGGAATGTGCAACAGGTATTGCAGCACGCGCCCCATATCTCCGGCCGTGGTGTACACGCCGCCACTGGGTCCCGAGGCCTGCGTATCGGTACACGGGCCTTCATCGTTGGCTCCGCGCAGAAGCCGCGCACACTGGTCGGCATTTGGAGTGAGCATCGTCTCCTGCAGCCGCAGCGGCCTCACAAATCGTTCGTCCAGCAGTTGTGCATAGGGTTTGCCGGCCGCGACCGCAAGCGCGTCGCCAAGCAAATCGAAGCCCACATTGGAGTACAAAGCCTCCGTGCCGGGCGTCGAAATCAGTTTCTGTTTTTGCAGCCAGTTCCAGCGAAAGCTCTGGTCTGGAAATGTGAAGTGCGCCGTGTGCGGGGGGTAGGAGCCGACTTCGCGCGGCAACCCACTGGTGTGCGTTGCCAGATCCTGCAGCGTGATGCGACCATCTTTGCCTTTGCGCGGGACAACCTTCCCTTTGGGTGCATAGCGATCGAGCGGGTCCGCAAGCCTCACTTTTCCTTCGAGGACCATCTTGCTGAGCAGGTCGGTGGTAACGATCTTCGACAGCGAACAAAGCCTGATCACCGATTTTGAATCCGGCAAGCGGCCGCTGCCAGGAAAGGTCTCTCCATAACTCCGGATAGCCATTTCGCGATTGCGCACAACCACCAACACCATCCCCGTGAACCCGGACTCGGCAAACAACGTCGCACCGCGCTGGCCTGCTTCTTCAAGAGTCATCGACTGCTGCGAAACCGCCGCAACAGTGCCCGGCAGCAAGATGCAGAGAAAGACCAACCAGCCTGCGGCGATGCGCCCGGTCTTCTTCGCTCCTTCCTTGACCAACGATCCACCAAGCGCCGGCGACTTATCAATGAAGTTGTCCTTCTCTCTTTCATGCTCCCGCAATACTCCACCTCTCCATCGCATAACTCGATCCTGTTCCTGCGCTTCGACAGTTCTCCGGTCTTTCCGACTATTCTATGCCCGGTTCACGCAGGCAAATGAGGGGGCGGTGAGATCACAAGCGGAGCCAGCAACATTGCCCCGTTTCGCCCCGCTGTGGTTCAATCGTCCGCATGATCATCCACCGCGGTCGTGGCGGCTTCATTGCCTTCATTGTCTTTCTCTGCCTGGGCGCCGCCGACCTCTACACGCAATTGCACAACAGCGACCATCCGGATTCCCCCACCCATGGAGGGCCTAAGCTTGTCGCCTACCTGGTGGCGGCTTTCCTCGTCTGGTGGCTTTCTCCACGCGAGAATCCAAATATCGTGGACCACGACGCGAAGCACACCTGGGTGGTCTCAAGCAGCCAGGACGCGGCCGCCGTCGAGGCAGACCCGTCTCCGCTCAAATTCACTCTTTTCCTGGAAACGGATTCGCTTTTCTTCATCTCCGTGCGCTATTGGCCCATGTTGCTGTGCGCAGTCGGAGTGATCCTCTACTTCTTGCCACACCTCAAAATACCCGGAATGCTTCGCTGAAACTGCCGATTCCCCGCGTCGCTCTGGGACGATGGCCTTGGCGCTCCCGTTTGCATCCCGCGTCAAGCGAAGACCGCAACCGCTCCAATCGCCTCATCGATACGCTGCAGCGCCTCAGCCGGCAGCGTCACACCGACCGCGCGCACATTGTCGGCAATCTGCTCGGGTCGCGAAGCCCCAATAATGGTGGAAGCTACTTCGGGCCGACGCAGCACCCATGCCAACGCCATTTGCACCATCGACAGGCCCAGATCCGCGGCAATCGGCTTCAACTTTTCCACGGCTTCCAGCACATAGTCCGAGCGGTAATGCCGCCCTGCCGTTTCCATGAATGCGCTCATCTCTTCGCTTGCCGCGCGACTACCTACAGGAGGCGGTTGTCCAGGCACATACTTGCCGGTCAACACCCCATGCGCCAGCGGCGAGAATGCCAGGTTTCCAATCCCATGCCGCGCACAGGCCGCAAATGCAGCGCTCTCTGGCTTCCGCCACAGCATGGAGTATTGCGGTTGGCTTGAGCAGAACGCCGTCAGGCCATTGGCATCGGTGATGGCAGCAGCAGCGTCGATATGCTCTGCCGTCCACTCGCTGAAGCCGATAGCCCTCACCTTGCCGGCCTTCACGGCGCGATCCAACCCCTGCAGCGTCTCTTCCAGCGGAGTATCCTTGTCGAACCGATGGCACTGGTAAAGGTCGATCGTGTTCACACCCAGCCGCTGCAACGACCGATCCAACTGCTTTTCAATCTGCGCCGCCGAGAGCCCCCGGTCCGGCTCGTCGCCCACCGGAAAATAGAGCTTGGTGGCGATCTGGTACCGGTCGCGCGGATACACCCGCAGAGCCTCTCCCAACACCCGCTCCGCCTCGCCCGCCCCATACTGGTTGGCCGTGTCGAACAGCGTGATGCCATGGTCCACAGCCGCATGAACACAGCGAATGGCCTGTTCCCGCCCGATTCCCCCAGCCACGGTCAGCCACGTCCCAAAGCTCAGTTCCGAGACCTCAAGCGGCCCGGTTCCCAATTGCCTGTATTGCATACTTTCTGCCTTTCCTTCCGATATCCGGCTTGCATCATTCCTTCTTGAATTGCATATTCACTCGCAAAAGCGCATCATACTTGACTCATGGGCACCTCGCTCGCACCCACGAAGCGCAAGGCGGCTGGCTCCTCTGCCAATCCTAAGCAAAACCACGCTGCTAAGAAAGCAGTTCCTCGCAGAACCACGGTCACGCTTTCGGCTGAAACCGTTGAGATCGTGGAACGCTATCGGCAAGCAACAGGGCTTTCAATGAGCGATGCCATCTCTGCGATCATAGAACGCTCCGAGCCCAAGCCTCCGCGCATTCGATACGTGGACGGCTTGCCCATAGCCGATATCCCCATGAATGGCAAGAGGATCACGAACGAAGACATCTTGCGCGCCCAAGGCGAACTTGGATGACACGCTATTTGCTCGACACAAATGTGCTCATCCCAATGCTCTGGCCGCTCCATACCGAACAGGCGAAAGTGCGGGCATGGTTCGCAGCGCACGCTGCAAAGTCCTTCGCAACATGCTCGTTCACACAAGCAGGTTTCTTGCGCATATTGAGCACTCCCGCAATCATCGGTGTACATTACGATCTTCGAGAAGCTCGCGAATTGCTGCTGGAATTCACCAAGTTGCCCGGTCATGCCTTCTGGCCCACGACCATCAGCTATTTCGAGGCTTCTGCGCCTTTCGACCGGCGTCTGCACGGCCCCAAACAAGTCACCGACGCCTATCTCCTTGGTCTAGCAAAGCACCACAGGGGAAAGCTTGCCACCCTCGACAAAGCCATCAAACATCTTGCCGGCGAGGAGTCTGCGGACCTCGTCGAGCTGATCCACTAATCCGCTCTCCTATCCTACCGCCTGAACCGTCCCTCGCCCGGTAATTGCCTCCACTCGCTCCATCCATCCCTTGTCGGCCGCAACGCTCATCGCCTCCGGCTCCAGGATGACCGCGTAGGCATCCTTCTTCTCCAGGTGAAGCATGATCTTCCCCTGCCCTGGGGCCGCATCTGCCTCCCGCTTCAACCCTTCGAACATCTCCTCGGTCGCCAGGTCCAGATTGATCCGGATGCGGATCGCTCCAGGAAACTTGATCTGCACCGCCTCCAGCGCCACGATGGAGCTGATCGATATCTTCGGCGCCTGGTCCTCGTCGCCCATCAACATGCCACGAACCACCACCGGCGCTTCCATCTTCAGCAACTCAGCCAGCCGGTCGTACTCCCGCGAAAAGCAGATCAGATCGATCTTCCCCGTCGCGTCTTCCAGCGAGCCCATGGCATACATCTTGCCGTCCTTCTTGCTCTTCTGTACCCGCAGGCCCATGATCATCCCCGCCACCTGCAATTCGTCCGACGGATCCGCCTGCTTGCCCCACACCCGCTCCGGAGGCTTCCGCTCCAGCGCTTCCGCGGTCGAAATCACGCCCTTCAAGTTGCGCAGTTTCTCGGCGTACTTGTCCAGCGGATGCCCCGACACAAAGAACCCCAGCACTTCTTTCTCATTGGCAAGCCGCTCTCCCTCTTCCCAATCGGCCACGTTCGGCAAATCGTCTGCGCTGTGTCCCGCCTTGGGGCCTTCGTCGAACAGCCCGAACAAACCCGTTTGCCCCTGGGCCGCATCCCGCTGCGCCTTCTGCGCCCGCTCCATCGCCTTGTCAACAGCGGCCATCAGCGGCCCGCGCTTGCCCAGCGAGTCCAATGCCCCGGCCTTGATCAGCGATTGAATCACTCGCGAGTTCATCACCCGCAAATCGACCTTTTCGCAGAACTCCCACAGGCTCTTGAAGCGCCCGCCCACTTCCTCGCGCGCCTTCATGATGGACTCGATCGCGTTGCCGCCCACGTTCTTGATCGCGGCCAGCCCAAAGCGGATCGCCAGTTGCTCCGGCGTGCTATGCGGCGTGAACTGCGAGCCGCTCACCTGCACATCCGGCGGCTCCACGGCGATGCCCATCTCCTTGCACTCGGCGATGTACTTCACCACGTTCTCCGGCTTCGACGTTTCCGAAGTCAGCAACGCCGCCATGAACTCCACCGGATAGTGCGTCTTCAAGTAAGCCGTCTGGTAACTCACCAGCCCATAGGCCGCAGAGTGCGACTTATTGAATCCGTATCCGGCAAACTTCTCCATCTGGTCGAAGATCTCGCCCGCCGTCCCCTTCGGATGCCCCAAAGCCGCCGCGCCGCTCATAAAGCGGTCCCGCTGCTTGGCCATTTCTTCGGGATTCTTCTTGCCCATGGCGCGGCGCAGCAAATCGGCTTCACCCAGCGAGTAGCTCGCCAGCACGTTCGCAATCTGCATCACCTGTTCCTGGTAGACAATGACGCCCAGTGTCTCTTTCAACACCGGCTCCATCTCCGGCAGCATGTACTCCACCTTGCGCCGTCCCCACTTGCGCTCGATAAAGTCGTCCGTCATCCCGCCCTGAATCGGGCCCGGCCGGAACAGCGCCGTCAGAGCGGTCAATTCCTCCAGCCTGTCGGGTTTGTAGCGCCGCAGCATGTCCCTCATGCCGCTGGATTCAAACTGAAACACTCCCGACGTCAGTGCCGCCTGAAACACCTTCAGATAGGTCTCCTCGTCGTCCAGTGGAATCATCTCGATGTCCACCTTCTCCCCGCGCGTCTTCTCGAT
>CAZLMY010000170.1:0-9569 GCA_964560845.1 uncultured Occallatibacter sp.
TCGAACTTCTTCGCCTCCTGCGGGTATGTAAACACTTAAATCGAAAACGCTCTAGACCCAATTGGCGCATGATAGAGAAATCAACGGAAGGGCCCGTTTCGAAGGATTTTTGAGGCCAAACGAGAGCCGAAGAACGGGTACCCCTATCCACCCCCACCCCGGTTTTCAACCTAACCGATAGCAAACAAATAAGTTAGGCTCGAAACGCTTTTCGGAAGCGTTGAAAACAAAGGACTTGCGCCCGCAGAGGCTCTTTGGGAACAGCCTTCTTCCAGGTCCAGGCAGCTCTATCGGCCCTTCTTCTTGCCCGGTTTGCCTTGTTTGCCCGGTTTGCCCGATTTCCCCGCCTTGCCCTTTTCCTTCTCTTTTTCCTTCTCCTCGGCCGAATGAGTCAGAGGCAGCGGGCCAAGATCGGGGCCGATGCGCTTGAGCTGGGTGTCGATCATCTCGTAGCTGATGGTGCGCGGATTGGCCGGACGAGTAACGCCAGTCACCGGGTCGACGGTCAGATCCTGCCCGTTGGCAATCTGGAAGCTGAAGGTGGGCGCGCTTCCTCCTGCCACAGGTTGGAACGTCGCCTTCACCGGCAGGAAGCCCTGAATGGGATGCAGCCGGAAGGCCGTCTCATACCGATGCCGCTTCACGCTCCAGGTAAAAACCCGGATCTGGTCGAAGTCGAAGGGCAAACCCGATTTCGGCGGGCTCAGCAGCGTCAGGTACTCGGGGACCTCGTGGTTGGGAGTATTGGCCTCGGAGTCGGTGATCTTGGTCAGCACGTATACGCCGACGTAGCGCTGGCCTTCGGCGTAGATGCCGATTTCGTCCGGCACATCCACGTCCAGGCGTCCGGCGAGCAGCCAGCCGGCACGGCCTTGCGCATCCCGAACCAGCCACCAATCCTCCATCACCGGAGGCGGGGGCGGAGTGGCTGCAGTCGCAGGAAGCGCTCCTAACTTGGGTTGAGGACCGGCCGCTTTCGGCGCGGGAACCGGCGGCGCGGGATGGGGCGCCACTGGCACAGGCGGCTTGGCCGCAGTGGTTCGCGCAGGCGCTGAGCCTGGGGCCACCTTCACCACCGAAGCCCGAGCCAGCAATTGCACCTTGGCGTTGGCCGCCAGCAGATAAAAGTGGGCCGTATCGCGACCGGGAAGCAGATGCAGGTAAAGATCGTCGCGAAGCACACCGGTGGCGACCACCGGGTCCTGCTTATGTTGCACGGCAAGCTGGTCGAAGGTCTTGAAGGCCGTGTCGTCGATCACGGCACGGTCTTCGATCCAGCCGATCTCGTTCTTCTGCGTCTTGACCTTCAGGAAACGGTGACCGTGCTCCAGGACCTCGAGTTGCTGCCCATTGGTCACCTCGGCGACGCGATTGGAGACTGCGGCAACCCGGTCATGCAGGTACATCTGCCGGGCCGCGACATAGACCCATTCGTGGTGGATCGGCCGGAATCGGTTGCAGCCCGAGCTGAGCACGACAAGGCACAACGCCACCCACAGCGGCAGGGTAGGCCGCAGGAGCCTTGGAGAGGAGACCGATGGGATTGGAGATTGCGTGAGCACAGCCGGTGGCGATCTTCTTGAGGATAACACTTTGAGGGACGCGCGACAGTCCCCGATGGGCTGCAGCCTGTGGTTGGCTGCTGGATTCCGCCTAAAGCGGCGCCGCAACAATGGCGACGGGCGTAGCGCCGGTATCACCGGTTAACTGCACATCCAGCAGCCCCGCCGTGGTGCTGTCAAAGGTGAATGTGTCGAGATAGGGGCCGCCGTTGGCGTTTACGCCCAGCAGAAATGACTTGCTGCTGTCCTCGGCCAAGCCCGCCGGTTCCGACCCCGCCGTGGCCGGGCTGTTTTGCACGGAGAGCGAGGGCGACGTGCCGGAGGTGACTACCTGAAATCCGGTGATATTCCCCGTGCTCGTTCCGTTCCAGTTGGCCACATACACATAGTCTCCCGTGGAAATTGGAAGAATGGCGTGGGGCCCGGACCCGGTCCCGCTGGAATAGGGCGCACTGTAAGTGAACTCGACTGGGCTGCCGCTGGCGATAGAGAAAGCGCGCAAGGCCCCCGTGCCGGTAGAAGAAGTCGGGAAGGCCGCGGTTTCGCCGACGTAGAGGTAGCGGCTTTGGGGGTCGAAAGCCACAGCCACCGATGCCCCTGCAGAGTTGTAGGGTTTGTTGAGGGTCAGGGGGTTTCCAATCGGAGTCTTGTTCCCTGAAGCAAACGGGAAGGTCTCTGTGCCTGTGGAGCCCAGCGCCACGGACACCAGCAGGCCGCTGGGGGAGATTGCGATTCCGCCCCGCTGCACCGTGGTTGAGCCCAAGGCCAGCGAAGGGGGCTGCGAGTTGATCAACCGCGATGTGTCCAACTGGCCCGCCGAAGACCCGCTCGTAAGCAGAGGGATGGCAAACAGGTTTCCGGAGTCCGAGGCGTCCAGGAGCCAGCTTCCGGTTGGGTCCACCACCAGCGCCGCGGCTTGAATGTCGTTGGGATAGACAGCCGTCGTGTTCTCAGTGAGCGCGCCCGTCGAAGCGTCGATGGTGTAAAGGTAGATGCCATTGAGCGTGCTGACATAAAGAAAGCTGCCGGTGGGATCGATGGCCATGGCGTATGGCGTGCTGGGGACCGCATAGGGGCTGCCCGAGAGCCCGTTCAATTTGCCCGACACGATGGACTCGCCGATGATCTGGCTGCTGCCGCTGCTGCTGGAGTTCAGGATGTAGTAATTGCCGCTGGTTGCCGTAGTGCAGTTGGTGGTGCAACTCGTGCTGGTGGTAGTCGACGGAGCCTGCCAGAAATCGCCGCAACCGGCCACTCCGCCCAGCACCAGCAACCCAGCCAAAAACGGCATTGAACCCGCAACCATCCGTGCACAACTTCCGCATTTCATCGGCAACCCCTTTTTCGTGGTGCGGGTTTGATGGATCTCAGAACCTCGAAGCTTCCCGGTCGAAAGCACAGGGTACGGTTCCGGCGCGCCAATTGTCTGTGCGCAACTCTGGAACTGGCCTGCTCAGAACAAAAAGAGGCGCGCGCAGCAGAACAGGGCAGAAATGGCTTACATCGGTTCCACGGTGGCGCTGTACTAGACGGCGGCAACTTCAGCTTCCAGCGCCGACTCCGCCTCGGCCCGCACCTGATCAAGCACCGTGCCAATGGCGTGAATCACGGCCGCGACGCGCACCACGGCGGCCACAAGCTCTTCGGTGGCGCCCTTGTCGCGGACCACTTTCTCATGAGCGTCCACGCACTTGCCGCAGCCGTTGATGGCAGAGACGGCCAGCGCCCAGAGCTCGAAATCCACTTCTTCCACACCGTGGCCGCGCAGGCCGTTCATGCGCAGCCGGGCCGGCATGGTGGCGTATTTAGGGTTGGAACTGAGGTGATGGAAGCGATAGAAAATGTTGTTCATGCCCATCACCGCGGCCACGGTCTTGGCGGCTTCCAGGGCCTGGGGTGAAAGCTGCTCCGCCGCGGCGCTCAACACCGGTCCCGTGAGGCCTTGGCTGCGCGTGGCAATGGCGGTGGCAACCACCGTTCCCCACAATTGCTGCGCTGTCAGCTCGCTATTGTTGCGCACCAGCGAGGAGTAGTTCAGCTTCAGATCCTTGGCGGAAGCAGGTAGGGTATCGATCAAAGAATCGAGAGTCATGAGTCCTCCGGACAGCCGGCAGCAAACGGCTGACAGCTCACAGTCGGCCATTTCGGAACCAGGCTATATGCTGTCTGCCGTTTTCAAACTGTCCGCTGTCAACTGATGGCTGTTAGCTGTTTCTAGACGTGAATCGTCTCTTCGCCCTTGTGCCAGTTGCAAGGGCAAAGCTCGTCGGTCTGCAGCGCATCCAGTACGCGCAACACCTCTTGCGGGTTGCGGCCCACCGAGAGGTCGGTGACGTAGACGAAGCGGATGACGTTCTCGGGGTCAACAATGAACGTGGCGCGCTGGCTGACGCCGGCCTTGATGTCCAGGATGCCAAGCTCGCCGGAGAGTTCGCGCTTGATATCCGACAGCATGGGGAAGGGCAAGCCCTTCAGGTCGGCATGGTTGTTGCGCCAGGCCAGGTGAACGAACTCCGAATCGATGCTGGCGCCCAGAATCTGGGTGTCGCGGTCCAGGAATTCCTGGTTCAGCTTGCCGAAGGCGGCGATCTCGGTGGGACAGACAAAGGTGAAGTCCTTGGGCCAGAAGAAATAGACCTTCCACTTGCCGGGGAAGCTCGTTTCGGTAATGGTCTCAAAGGCCTTCTTGATGTCGAGGTCGACCACGGCGGTCACTTCGAAAGCGGGGAAATTCTCTCCAACAGTAAGCATGTATCACTCCTTGAGGTTAATGAGGCAGTTGCGGTGCGCGAATGCCGGGACAGCAGTCCGCTGAGAATTGGGTATCGACGAGGCCATGTGGCCCGCATCGCGATGCTATGAACGGGGCTTGTAATTAAGATGCCTGCGCGTTGAGGAGGGATTCCGAAACTGCGGGGATGAGGTGTTCGCGAAGTCCGTCAAGCGGGAAAGCCGGCGGGCGCGCCTGCACCTACTTGGGCGCTGCCAGAGGCATGGTTTCGGGAATGGCCGGAGAGGTGACGATCTTGAAGGAGTTGAAGAACCGGGTCACATCCTGCTCGCGCCGCGCGGCCGCGGACGGGAAGGCCGCTGTCAGCATATAGAGCCGAGGGTTGGCGTAGATCAGGCGGGCATTCATCACTCCGCCGCCCACGTTGCGCGCCTGAAAGTCCCTTCCCGGATATCCGCCTGCCACCGTAACGTGCGATTCGTTTACCAGGATAGTCTGGGTGCGCGCCACCGCGTCATCCCGCGCCGTGTCCAGCATATAGTCGGGCGAGCTCTCGGTCACCCGGACAACGGGGGGATTGTCTTCCCACGCTACGGAATAAGTGGTTTCCGCATCGGGATTGGCGTAGATCATGTTCACCTGGTCTTGCCCGCCCCGCTCGTTGAAGGCCGGAACCTGGGTCTCCCTGACCTCGGCCGGCATGTCCACGGTGAAGCCGCTCGCCGTCCTGTCTTCCTTCTTCCAATTGGCGATCGCCGGCCGGACCGAACTACTGGAATCCTGCACGCCGTCATCTCCCGCCGGGCGCACCAAACCCAACGCCTGCCGATGCAGGTAGATGTAGCCGAGAGCCAGTACCCCGACGACCGCCAAGGCAATGTAGTGCCAGCGCTTCACTCTCTCCATCCTGACAACTTCCCCTCTGCGATGCAAGTCCATTCTTGTCTTTTCCATACGATGAGTGCACCCGGGGCAAGAGTCGCGCGAGCGCCTTCCAGGTCACAATGGGAGGCCGATTGAAATAGTTCGTCTCAATTCGGCGAAACCAAGTGCAACCTTTTTCAATCCGGAGCATCTCAATAAATAACAAGCAGAGGCTTCCTCGAATTTTGTCCCCTCCGAGAAAGGTATCCACTCCTTTTTGAAGGTCCAATTTATCGGATCTCTCGTCAAACGCCCCCCTGGACCCCCCACCCAATAAGGCCTCTCGAGCGGGCCTGCCGGAAGGCAGGCCCACATGCTTTTTTGACCCGCATGATACAAACCCATCCTTTCAACACTCCTGCCTCCGGTTAGAATCGGAGCAAGATGACGCCCTCTCGCACCCCGCTAGCCCATCCGGAAGAGTTCACCCGCCAGGCGCCCGCGCCATCGGCGGCCCCCAACGGGGTTCATTGGCTGCCGGTTGCCGGCTGGGAGAAGTTTCCCTGGCTGTGGCACGGTTTCAGCACCCGCAAAGGCGGCTTCAGCCGCGCCTATTGCGCCGCCGACGCCCCCGGCGAGCTGAACCTGGGCTTTACCGAAGCCGACAGCAGGGACGTGGTCTCCGCCAATCGCCGCCTACTAGCCGAAGCGGTGACGGGCAGTGCGGAGACGCCGCTGATCGCCATCCGCCAGTTCCATTCCAATCTCGTGGTTCGCACCACCCCCGCAGATCAATCCCGGCAGCCGCTGTGGAAAGCCGACGGGCACATCACGGATGAGCCCGGGTTGCTGCTGGGCGTGCAGACAGCCGACTGCATTCCGGTGCTGGTGGCCGACCGCGAGCGTCGCGCGGTGGGCGCCTTTCATGCCGGCTGGCGAGGCACGGTCAAGCGCATCGTGGAGAGCGGAGTGGGCCGCATGAGGCTGGAATTCGGCTCGCGCCCCGAAGACCTGGTAGCCGCCATCGGCCCGGGAATCGGTCCCTGCTGCTATGCCATCGGCGAAGAGGTGCTATCCGGCTTCGAGTCCCAGTTTGTCTATGCCGGCGAGTTGTTCCACGAAGTCGACGACACCGACCCGGTGCGGACCAGGTATCCCATGCTGTTTTTAAACCAGCGCGCCCCCTGCCACGCGCCCCTCGGCCCCACCGCCCTCCATGTGGACCTTGTGGAGGCTAATCGCCGCCAGTTGCTCGATGCCGGCCTCAAGCCGGGATCGATCCAGATCGTCGGCGGGTGCACCCATTGCCAGACCGGTCTGTTTTTCTCGCACCGCGCCTCGCAAGGCCACGCCGGGCGAATGATGAGCGTGATTGGCATCCGGCCGCCGGGTCCCAGCGACTAACCGGGGCCGCGAACTGGTATTTTTTAGTGCGGTTCGAACACTCCGGGCCCCCAGAGCCTCTCAGCCAATGGAAGGTGAATTTTGAACGACCGCATCCATCAGGCGCATCTGGTACTGCTTGCTCAAGCCGGCGACCGCGACGCGCTTGAGGCTCTTCTAAGAGGGATCCAGCCCAACCTCCATCGCTACATTCGTAGCCTAACCGGGATGGACGGCGCCGACGACGTGCTGCAGGACGTGTTTCTCGAAATCTGCCGCCATCTGCGCGCCCTGCACGAGCCGGAATTCTTCCGCGCCTGGTCCTACCGCATCGCCTCGCGGGCCGCGTTCGCCTTCCTGCGCAAGCGGCGGCTGTGGCAGTCCCGCCACGAGGAAGAAGTGGAATTGGATCACTTGCCCGCCCAATACCAGCTCGATTCATCGCAATTGCGGGCCGAACTCCTCAGCCTGCTCGACGCGGTCTCGCCTGCCAGCCGCGCCGTGCTCCTGCTGCACTATTTTGAAGATCTGACTTTGCAGGAGGTCGCCGCCATCCTCGAACTGAGCCCGGGCACGGTCAAATCGCGCCTGGCCTACGGGCTGCAATGTCTCCGCACCGCAACCGAAAAGGAAGGGATTACTCCATGACAGAAGCCTATGAGTCGATTCTCCGCAAGTCTTTGGATTCCGTAGATCGCCGGCAGAAATGGATGAAGGTCGTCGCCGTGGTCATGATCGTTCTCGGCTGCGCCAACGTGGCCTTCGCCATGGCCTCGCTCCAGGACATGCGCCTGCTTTACATCGCCACCTTTGTGGGCCTGATCTTCTGGACTGGCGGCCTGGCCGTAGCCATCCTCGGCGTCTCCAACCGCAACGCCCAATTGGTGCTCCGCGCCCTGGCCCTCGTGCTTGAAGCGACTCCGCCTGAAAAGCATTGAATTCCGGCCAGCGCGCAGCCGGCCACCAACCCCTGTTTCCCATCCATATCGCGTTTCTTGCGAAATGGATGGGAAACCCCAGCCCTCGCCCAACCTCAGCCCCCCAGGCCCTCAGGCCCCAGTCCGTCAGTCCTCCGCCGGGTGATAGCATGGGGTCCGACCACAACCAAGACCTTCCGAGGGCACCAACCCATGCTCGAACCCGGCCGCCTGGCGCGAAGCAATAACTGTCCGCCGTCCCTGCGATCCAGCGCAGCGGTCTTGTTAGGTGCACTCTTCTTGAGTTGGCCTGCGTTCTATAACGGATTTCCCCTCATCTATGCCGATTCCATGAGCTATATGGCCGATGGGCGGCCGGTCGCGCGGGCAGTGTTCCTTCACCAGACCTCGGACTACTACGGGATGCGGTCCTTTATCTATAGCCTGGGGATCCTGCCCTTTCATTGGAATTTCTCTCCCTGGCCGGTCGTTGCGCTGCAATGCCTGCTGGCAGCCTTCGTGGTTTGGCTGGTTATGCGAGCCGTTTTGCCCCGCCGCTCGGTTCCCTGCTACCTCGGCCTGATGTTCTGCCTGAGCCTGTTGACCAGCGCCAGTTGGTATTCCAGCATCGTGCTGCCCGACATCCTGGGCCCCTTGGCCTACCTTGCGTTTTTCCTGCTGGTCTTTGCGCGCGATTCCCTCTCCCGGCGCGAACGCTATGCTCTCTACGGCATTGCCTGGTGGGGCCTCACCGCGCATTCCACCCACTTCATGCTGGCCGCCGGGCTTTGCCTGCTGGTGGCCCTGATGCTGACCGTGGAGCGGAGGCCCCTGCGGCGCATTGTCCTCCCGACCGCGGAAGTGGCCGCGATTGTGCTTGTGGCGGCCTTGGCGCAGTTGGCGCTGCACGGCTACCTCTACGGCAAACCCTCGCTCAACGGCGAGCGCCCGCCCTATCTGATGGCCCGCATCGTCGCGGATGGACCGGGGCGCTGGTATCTGGAAAAGAACTGCGGGCATCTCACGTGGTTCATCTGCGGCCATCTCGACCATCTCGCCGATAATCCCGACGATTTTCTCTGGGCGCCGGACGGCATTTGGCAAACCGACACCGACGAGGAAAACAAGCAGCTTGTGCGAGAAGAGATGCCTTTGGTTCTGGCCACGATGCGTGCCTATCCGCGCGAACAGTTGGCGCGCTCTAGCCGCAACTTCTGGGACCAGCTGAACCGCTTCGGCCTATTTGACCTGGAGCCCAGCGATTGGGTCGGTGCTGAGTTCGGACGGATCATGCCCGCCGCGCAAACCGGATACACAAGGGGACGCCAGGCGCACAACGCTCTGCCGCTTGAGCTGTTCAGCGACACGCAATACTGGGTGGTGCTGGCCTGCCTGGGGCTTGTGTGTCTGGGCATGGTTGCGGGCTTCATCTCACGGATCTTTCCACACCGCCCTGTGCGGCTGCTTGAACTCGGCGTAATCGTCCTGGTGATGCCTGTGGCCAACGGGCTGCTGACCGGCGTCTTGTCGATGCCCGACGATCGCTATGAGGCCCGCGTAATCTGGCTGCTGCCCATGCTCGCCGGGCTCATGGGGATGAGCTGGCTTTCGCGTGATGAGCAAGAAACCCGGCAGTTGAATTCAGAATTCGCGCGCTGAAAACCAGAATTCCCAAGTCTCGGGCTGAGACCTGGGAATCCGCAAACCTCACCACAGGCCTCGGGCAACTAACCCCTAGTCCCTAACCCCTAATCCCTGTATTCAAGCCGCGGGGGTCGCCTCGTCGGGGTTCACCAAGTCGCGCAGCTCTTTGGAGGGCTTGAAGTAGGGCACGCGCTTGGCCGGAACTTCGACCCGCTCACCGGTCTTGGGGTTGCGACCGATGCGGGGATTCCGTTGCCGGATGCGAAAGGACCCGAAGCCGCGAATTTCAATCTTGTCCCCACTCTGCAAAGCCCCGATCACGGAACCAAAGATGGTCTCGACGATGACTTCGCCGTCCCGGCGCGTCAGATCGCCTAAACGAGTCACCTTTTCCACCAAGTCAGCCTTCGTCATTTCCTTTTCGCCTCCGCTCCCAGCATAATTGGATTTTGCTGAAAATGCGTGAAA
>CAZLMY010000171.1:0-9554 GCA_964560845.1 uncultured Occallatibacter sp.
CGCGACAAGAGCGGCATCAATGGCGACTTCCTCTGCGCCAAGGGACGTTTCGGCTTCGACTTTGTCGAGAGCCCCGCACGCATCTCCAAACCCATGGTTCGCAATGCCGAGGGCAAGCTCGAATCGGCCACATGGGAACACGCACTGCGCACCGCGGCAGCCAAGCTCAAAGAAGTGAAAGACAGCAAGGGCGGCGCCGCTATCGGCGTCATCGGCTCCAACCGGACCACCAACGAAGAGAACTATCTGCTGCAGAAGTTCGCGCGCACCGTTCTCGGTACCAATAACATCGACCACCAGCGCACCACTGACTATGCGGCCTTCGCCTTAGCTCTTGCCGGGCAAAAGGGCAAGACCGCCACTCTGCGCGACTTGGCATCGGCCCCGGCCATTCTGCTGATAGGCGGAAACCCGACAGAAGAACACCCCTTGCTGGCCTGGAACCTGCGCACCAATGTACGGCTGAACCAGGCCCGCCTCTATGTTGCCAACACCCGGGCCATCAAACTCGACCGGCAGGCCACAGCGGTTCAGTTATTGCCGGCCGGCGGTTACAAGAGCCTGACCGCATCTCTTGAAGCTAGCGGCAGTGCATTCAGCACCGCCGTACTGGCCGAGCAATCCCTGGTGGTGGTCTTTGGCCAGGAATTGCGCGGTCCCGAAGTGGAAGCGCTGGTGGCCTGGGGCTTGAAGCGCGGCAACGTCCGCTTTGCTTGCCTCGGCGATCGGGCCAATTCGCGCGGTGCGGCCGATATGGGCTTGTTGCCAAACCTGCTTCCCGGCTATGTCCCGGTTGGAACGCCCGGCGCCTTTGCCGAGTATTCTGGACTGCCCTTTGCACCAGGATCGTCGCTGCCTGAGATGCTCGCAGCCGCAGCCAAAGGGGAGCTGGGCGCTTTATTAGTGGTGGGCGCCAACCCTGTGGCGACACACAAGGTAGACCCCACGGCATTGAAGAGCACCTTTCTGATTGTTCAGGATATTTTTCTGACTGAAACGGCGGCCTTGGCCGACGTGGTGTTCCCCGCTGCCAGCCTTTACGAGAAGACCGGTACAGTAACCAACACCTTCGGCGACGTGCAACTGGTGAAGAAGGCTGCGGACCGCGCTGGTGTGAAGCCCGACTTCGAGATCCTGGTGCGGCTGGCCGGAGCCATGGGCGTGGATGTCAAGACTCTGGTGCCGTTTGGCAAGAGCGGCGTTACGGCCGATCTGGGCCAGTCCCGCGGCGTTCAGGCAGGCGAAGCAGACCGGCACGCAGTGTGGCTTGCTGCCAACAATCTGGAGCCGAAGCTGAGTCCCTTTGATCCGCTTGCGGTGTTGGACGAAATCGAGAGGCTGGTTCCGAGTTACACTCTCGACCGGCTCAACCTGCTGGGCGGAAACGACGTGCCGACAGAGCCGGGATTGGTTCCCGCGATTGCTTTAACCGGGGTTAAGACAGCGGAGCTGACTCCGGCGCACGACAGGCTGTTTACCTCGGGCACGCTGGGTCGCTACAGCCCAGCTCTCAAGGAATTGGAAGAGCATCAGGCGCCCGAACAGGCGATAACAGCAGCGAAATAGCACTTAGGCACTGATGGACTAAGGGGAAGCTAGAGGCCGGAATGCACGTAACGATTTTGCAGTTTTTTCTCTGGAGCGTGGCGAAGGTAGCCGTGGTGACGGTGGTGATGCTGATGGGTGTCGCCTACACGGTGCTGCTTGAGCGCAAGCTTGTGGCCCGCATTCAGAACCGCTGGGGACCTAGCCGCGTCGGCCCGTTCGGCCTGCTGCAGCCCCTCGTGGACGGCGCCAAGTCCTTTCTCAAAGAGGACATTATCCCTACCGGGGTTTACAAGCCGCTGTATCTGCTGGCGCCGATTCTGGCCCTGGGATGCGCACTCATCTCCATTTCCGTGGTGCCGTTTGGCGAGCCGGGGATTGGGCCGGGCCACCTGGACCTGTTTGAGATTGCCGACGTTAACATCGGCCTGCTGGTCATTCTTGGCGTTACCTCAATCGGGGTCTACGGCATTGCCCTGGCGGGCTGGTCGTCTAACAATAAATACTCGCTGCTCGGCTCGCTGCGCTCCTCGGCGCAATTAATCAGCTACGAGCTGGCCTTGGGTCTATCGCTGGTGGGCGTGGTGTTACGCGCTGGATCGCTCAACCTCCGCGTGATCGTGCAGCAGCAGGCTACCCACGGCATGGCTACCTGGAACATTTTCGGCGGATTGCAGTTTGTGGCCTTCTTCATCTACCTGATGGCCGCCTACGCCGAGACCAACCGCTCGCCTTTCGATTTGCCCGAGGCGGAAAGCGAATTGACCGGCGGCTACCATACCGAGTACAGCTCCATGAAATTCGCCATGTTTTTCATGGCCGAATACGCCAACATGATCAACGTGGGCTGCGTGGCCACGCTGCTGTTTCTGGGCGGCTGGACCAGCCCCTTCGGCGACCTAATCGGGCCGCCTGAGAACGTCTTTGTCCACGCCCTGATGCCCATCTTCTGGTTTGTGGCCAAGGTCTTCTGCTTCCTGTTCTTGTATGTGTGGGTGCGTGGAACCCTGCCGCGTTTCCGCTACGACCAGTTGATGAACTTCGGCTGGCGCGTGTTGCTGCCGTTGGCCATGCTGAACATTGTGGCCACAAGCATCTGGTACGCTTACCACTAAGAACAGTGGTCAGTTTTCAGTGACCAGCGGTTCGATCCAATTTGGTTTCGCGTCCACGCAACAAAGGCCTCAGCGCATAGCTCAGGCCTTTGTTGTGAAATGGTGGCAATGAACCAGAGCCGTCGCGCAACCGCGATTGCCCGGGCACTTCCACTGATGTTTCCAAGCTGCAATGACTCGATGGCACTACCCGGTAGACCGGGCTCCTTGGGCGACGCGACGGCCGCTCCTTTAGAAATATTGCCATCCTACACATCGGGGCGAAGGAATCATCTCTATGTGGAGAATGCGGTGCGTCCCATGCGGTTCATCACTACCCGCTGGGGCAACCTTGGGGTCTGGAGCACGTTACCCTGGGTTCAGTCACCTCATCTGTACTGCTTGAAGAGTCTGTCTGCATCTTTTGGGCAACCCTCCTTCCCGGTTGAAGTCAATGTATTCCTCGGATTCACCGTACGTCAACAGTTCGTTTTGGCCAACCGTACGCGTCTGGAGGGCGCAGCAAAGGGATAAATCCCCGATCGAACACCATGCTTCTGCAGACTCGTCGGCAACTCGTTTATTTCTCCGCCAGATACAAATCATGCGGCAGAACAGCCAATTCACGGGACTTGAACTGATGCCGCCTCAAGACCGGCCATGTGCCTTGGCCTTCGTGATATTCTTGGCTTTCCTGGTAGCTGCTTGAGTCTCCAACCTGTTGCCTCAACGCATCTCGGTCCTGTTGCTTGTTCCTGGTTGAGGCGCAACGTTAGCGCTCGGTTCGGGCTGGCGATTCGGCTTTCTCCCCGGTGCGAGGTTTTAGACATTTTTCAGGCGATACTGGTAGGGGCCACCATTTGTTCTTGAATCCATTGCAGGGGTCGCGATGCACCTGATCCTCTTTATCCTGTTTGCCGGATTTTGCCTGGCGGGCGCCATCAACCTGCTGCTGCAGGCCCATCCCATCACGAGCGCCCTTTCGCTGGTGGTGGTGATGGTGTCGTTGGCGGTGCTCTACCTGCTGCTGGGCGCGGAATTTCTGGCTGCGGCGCAGGTGATTGTGTATGCCGGCGCCATCATGGTGCTGTTTACCTTTGTGGTGATGCTGCTGAATGCCGGGCGCGAAGAGCGCACCATGGGCAGCAACGTGGCGCGCGCCCTGGGCTTTCCTGCCGTGGTCGCCGTGCTGGCAGTGATTGCAACCGTGATCCTGAGTTCCAAGGGATTGGGCGTAGCCACTCTCGGCGAGGGCCTGTCCAACGCCGCAGACGGCACCAACATTGAAGCCTTGAGCCGAGTTCTCTTCCACGAACTGTTGTTGCCCTTTGAAGTGACCTCGGTCCTGTTCCTGATTGCCATTCTGGGCGCGGTGGCCCTGGCCCGTCACGGCGACGGAGAAAAGGCGGCCGGCAAGTGAATTCCCTCTTTTCGCAGGAAGTCCCCATCTCCTGGTATCTGCTGTTGAGCGCCGTGCTGTTTTCGCTCGGCGTCGTCGGCTTCCTGATCAAGCGCAATCTCATTACCGTGTTCATGTCGATTGAGTTGATGCTCAACGCCGTGAACCTGTCGTTTATTGCCTTCGCGCACCAGTGGCACGCGGTGAAGGGCCAGATCATTGTGCTGTTTGTGATGATGGTGGCCGCAGCTGAAGCTGCGGTGGGTCTGGCCATCATTATTGCCGTCTTCCGCGCCCGCGCTACCCTGGCCGTCGACCGTATCGACCTGATGAAACTATGACCGGACACCTCAATCTCTGGCTGATTCCCCTACTGCCGTTCGCTGGATTCCTGATCAACGGACTTCTCGGCGGCCGGCTGCCCAAGTGGCTGGTGACGACCGTCGCGCTGCTGGCGCCATTGGCAGCCTTCGGCTTGGTGCTCAATGCAGCAGCGGGCGTCTACATTTTCACTCACATCCAATGCGCACCGGGTTGCCCCGGATGTGGACCTTGTTCCATCATGCATCCGGCGGTTGAGAAGTTCGGCACCTGGCTGAACATCGGCGCACTCCACATCGACTTCAGCTTCGTCCTCGACCAGCTTTCGCTGGTCATGCTGCTCGTCATCACCGGCGTGGGCTTCCTGATCCACATCTACTCGGTCGGCTACATGGCCCACGAAGAGGGTTACGCGCGCTATTTCAGCTACCTCAACCTCTTCCTGTTCTTCATGACCGTGCTGGTGCTGGCCGGCAATGCCCTCTTGATGTTTGTGGGTTGGGAAGGCGTGGGTCTCGCATCCTACCTGCTCATCGGCTTCTGGTTCCAGAAAAAGACCGCGGCCGACGCCGGCAAGAAAGCCTTCATCGTCAACCGTATCGGCGACTTCGGCTTCCTCATCGGCATGTTCCTGTTGCTGGCCAACTTCGGTACGCTAACCTTCACCGAGATAGCCACCAAGCTCGGCCAGGATCCCGGCTGGACCGGCGGCGTGGTCACCGTCATCGCCCTCTGCCTGCTCCTCGGAGCCACCGGCAAGAGCGCGCAGCTTCCGCTCTACATTTGGCTGCCCGACGCCATGGAAGGCCCGACGCCGGTCTCCGCCCTCATCCACGCGGCCACCATGGTCACCGCCGGCGTTTACATGATCGCCCGCAACCATGTGCTGTTCGATCACTCGCCCTTCGCGCTTTCGGTCGTTGCCATCGTGGGCGCGGCCACGGCGCTCTTTGCCGCCACCATCGGCCTGGTGCAGAACGACATCAAGCGGGTGCTGGCTTACTCCACCATCTCGCAACTGGGCTACATGTTCCTGGGATGCGGTGTGGCGGCCTATTCGGCTTCCATCTTCCACCTCATGACCCACGCCTTCTTCAAGGCGCTCCTCTTCCTGGCCGCCGGCTCGGTGATTCACGGCATGGCCGGCGAACAGGACCTGCGCAAGATGGGCGGCCTATGGAAGAAGCTCCCAGTCACCTTCGCCGTCACCACCGTCGGCGTGCTGGCCATCGCCGGGTTCTTTCCCTTTGCCGGATTCTTCTCCAAGGACGCCATCCTCTACGCGGCCTTTCTCCAGGGCACCGGCGGCAAGGCGCTCTGGTTTGCAGGTCTGGTCACTGCTCTCTTGACCTCCTTCTACATGTTTCGCCTCTGGTACCTGACCTTCCTGGGCAAATCGCGCAGCGAGGATGTGCACCCGCATGAAAGCCCCATCTCCATGCTGGGGCCGCTGGTCATCCTGGCCCTTCTCTCGATCTGCGGCGGCTGGATCGGCATCGAGCGCTTTAGCGCCTTCCTGTCGCCTTCCGTTGGCAAGTTGCCAACCGAGGCTGGCAGCGCCCAGCTTGAGCTGATCCTCAGCATCGTGGCCGTCGCCGTGGCCCTGTTGGGCTGGTTTGTCGCCGATCGCCTCTACCGGCAGAAGCCAACACAGCCCGCGGAACTGGCCGCTGCCCTGCCCGGCAGCTACAACCTGCTGCTCAATAAGTACTACGGCGACGAGTTCTATGGCGCCACGGTGGTGAAGCCGCTGCTGGCCACCTCGCAATATTTCCTGGGCTGGGTCGTAGACACGGCGATTCTTGGCGGCGCCGCCTGGCTGCTGGGCGGCATTGCCACCCTCTCCGGCGCCCTGCTGCAACGCTGGCAATCCGGCAACCTGCGCTCCTATGCGGCGTGGCTCACCGTGGGTGCGGCGGCGGTACTCCTGTTTGTGGTAGTGCCCTGGCCTACCGTTTGGCCGGATTCGATGAACTGGATTTGGAAGATGACGGGGCATTGAGAACCCGTATGGAGAGCGGGCGTTGATGCCAAAGGCAAGGAATGAAGGGTACGGGCTTTAGCCCGTACTTCAAAGGCAATGCTAAGTCGTGGGCTTTAGCCCCTGAGGGAAACGGTGGAGCGATCAACCGCTCTCAACAGCGAGGAGGGAATTCGATGCTAGAACGGCGGAAACGGAATCTCCTCATTTATTTGGTCGGCTTTATTGCGCTTAGTTTTTTTGCAGTTGCGGCCTTAGATCCAAAGATATTGCTGAACTCGCACGATCTTTCACGGATGGCAGCTAGTTTGCTTTGTGGAATGCTCGGGGCTGGACTGTTTATCTGGTTCTGGGAAGGTCGAAAGTATTACGGATTCGCTAAGGCATTAGTGCAATTTGTAGTTTTTGGCGGCCTTGGAATCTCTGAATGGACCAGAGGAAGCCGCATGTGGGGCGTTGCCGCTTTCGCCAGTGCCGTGGGGTTGATTATGCTTTTTGACGAAATCAGAGAGCAGAGATTGCGCGCCAACACTCAACCGTCGGCCATCCAAGCCACCTGAAAGGGGTGACCTCTGCCAAACTTTTCCGAAGTCATCCCTCAGGGGCTAAAGCCCGCTTGGTTCTCTACGATTTTTGTACGGGCTAAAGCCCGTACCCTTCAACACCCCAGGTTTTTGACAGGTCTTAAAAACGAATGAACGCAATCGACAACTCGATTCTCACCTTGATCCTGCTGCTGCCGCTGGCCGGAGCGGTGCTGGTGGCCCTCGTGCCCGACCGCGCCAAGCTGCCCAACTGGATCGCTCTGCTGACGGCCCTGGCCACATTCGGCCTCACCCTGCATCTACCCGCGCACTTCGACATGGGCAAGAACGGCTTCCAGTTTGCCGTGAATGGGCCCTGGATCGAAAACCCCGCCATCAATTACCACGTGGGCATCGACGGCCTCAGCCTGTGGCTGGTGGTGCTCACCGGGTTGCTGGCTCCCATTGGCGTGCTGGCCAGTTGGAACGTCATCCAGACCCGCCGCAAGGTTTTTTATTCCCTGTTCCTCGTTCAGCAGACCGCCATGGTCGGCGTCTTCATCTCGCTCGACCTGATGCTCTACTACGGCTTCTGGGAGCTGTCGCTGGTGCCCATGGCCATCCTCATCGCCATGTACGGCCGCAAAGACGGCCCCAAAGCCGCGATGAAGTTCTTCCTCTTCACCTTCATTCCCTCCGCTCCGCTGCTGGTCGCAATCCTCTGGCTCTATGCCAAGACGGGCTCCTTCGACTTCCACACCTTGCAGATCCTGCTGGCGCAAGGATCTTTCCCCGGCAGCGCTATGTGGTGGGTGTCCCTGGCCTTCCTTTTCGCCTTTGCCGTCAAGGTTCCGGTTTTCCCGCTCCACGGATGGCTCGCCGACACCTTCAGCGAAGCGCCCGTCGCCCTGGCCATGGTCGTCGCCGGCAAACTGGGCCTCTACTCCATGCTCCGCTTTCACATCGGCCTGTTTCCCAGCCAAGCGCGCATTGCGGCTCCCTGGCTGATCGGTCTCGCGGTCGTCGGCATCCTCTACGGCGCATGCCTGGCCTTGGTACAGCGCGATTTCTGGCGTCTGCTGGCTTTTGCCGCTCTCAGCCACCTGAGCCTGATTGTTCTGGGAATCTACGGCTTCTCGCTCACCGGCTCGGCCGGCGCGGTCTACCAGATCCTCAACCACGGCGTCATCGACGGCGCGTTGTTCGTCCTGCTCGGTTTCTTGTACGACCGCTACCAGACCAGTCAGATCGGCCTTTACGGCGGCCTGGCCGGTAAACTGCCGCGCGCCGCCACCGCCTTCGTCATCGCCTCCCTGGCCATGATCGGCCTGCCCCTGCTCAACAACTTCGTAGGCGAGTTCCTCATCCTCTCCGGCACCTTCACAGCCGTCAGCAAGGGTTGGGCCATCGCCGCCGCACTCGGCGTCATTCTCGGCGCGGCTTACATGCTCGGCCTGGTGCAGAAGCTCTTCTACGGACCCGACAGCGCCCTTACAACCTCAAAGCCGCTTGACGACCTGCACTTCGGCGAATTGGCCGTGCTGGCTCCGCTCGCCGTGCTCATGCTGGCGATGGGCCTGGCGCCCTCCGGTTGGCTGCCGGCCATCCAAAAGGGCCTCCAACCTCCCCAGTGGAAGCAAATGATGACCGCCCCCATCCAACCTCTAGCCATTTCAATGACTTCGTTCCCTGGGGAGGCCTCACGGTGAATCCCGTTCCCGATATCTACCGCATCCTTCCCGAACTCGTGCTCACCCTCACCGGCGTGGCCGTCATGCTCATCGACGCCTCGCTCCCCGAGGATTTCCCACGGCGTTCCCTGGGCTTGGTCGCCGCCTTTGGAACCGTGTTCGCCCTCTGGTCCAGCCTCTGGCAGTTCACGCTGCCCCAGGGCACCGGCTTCTTCAACGCCGTCGAGACCAGCGCCTTTACCATCTTTTTCCACGTGCTGATCTGCGGCATCGTGCTGGTGGCCCTGCTGCTTTCGCTCGATACGCTGCCGGAAGACAGCCATCATCAGGGCGAGTTCTACGCGCTGATTGTCTTTGGCGCCGTGGGCATGTGCTTGATGACTGGCGCGGTCGAGTTGCTCTTGGTCTTCATTGCACTCGAAATCTCCTCCATCTCCACCTACATTCTTGCCGGATACCGCAAACAAACCGCCCGCGGCCCCGAAGCCGCCATCAAGTACTTCCTGTTGGGCTCCTTTGCGACCGGATTTCTGCTCTACGGCGTGGCCTTGATCTTCGGCGCCACCGGCACCACCCAAATCTACGAGATCGCTCACCTCGCACCCAATGCCGAGAATCACGGACTGGTCCTCGCTGCCCTGGCCCTCATGCTCATCGGAATCTTCTTCAAGGTCTCGGCTGCCCCCTTCCATGTCTGGACCCCCGACGTCTACGAGGGCTCGCCCACTCCGGTCGTCGCGCTCATGTCCACCGCGCCCAAGGCCGCGGCCTTCGCCTTGCTGTTGCGCGTGGTCTACGAGATGTTCCCCTCGCTGCACGCTGTCTGGTCGCCCCTGCTCTGGGTTGTGGCGGTACTCTCCATGACCGTGGGCAACCTGGCCGCCTTGCGCCAGCAGAACGTCAAGCGCATGTTGGCCTACTCCTCAATCGCCCATGCCGGCTATCTGCTGGCGGCCTTCGCCGGCCTCGGCGTCAGCGGCATCGCCGCCGCCGCCTTTT
>CAZLMY010000172.1:0-9512 GCA_964560845.1 uncultured Occallatibacter sp.
CGATGAGCACGACCCTCATGGAGAGATCGTCTTCCGTGCGGATCGGTTTGGCCTTGGCTGCGCTCGCGCCGGGGCGCATGGTCCGGATGCCGGCCCCCAGGGCGCTGGCGATGGTGGGCAGAGTCTTGATCAGGGTGATGAGGCCCGCTGCGGCCACGGCGCCCGCGCCCATCGGCTTGATGTAGGTGGCCCACAGATCGCCGGGCTCCATCTGCGCAATGGGAACCTGGCCGGGGTAAATGGGATGGCCAAATTCCTTGCCGAAGAAGTAGATCAACGGCATCGCCACCAGCCAGCTGAAGACGCCGCCGGCAAAGATGACGCCTGCCACCTTGGGTCCGATGATGTAGCCGACGCCCAGGTATTCCGAGGTGACGTCGCCATAGACCGAGCCGCCTTTGAGCACATGCTGGTCGCCGAAGTCAGGCCGGAATTCGGGCGCATGGGGCCAGGCGCGGAACAGGTTGCCGTTCTGGAAGAAGGTGTAGACGCCGCCCAAACCCAGGCCGAGAAAGACACGGGAGGCCAGCGAGCCGCCGCGTTCCCCGGCAATCAGAACGTCGGCGCAGGCAGTGCCTTCGGGGTAGGGCAGCGCGCCGTGCTCCTGGACAATGAGCTGGCGGCGCAGCGGAATCATGAACAGCACGCCGAGCCATCCGCCAATCAGCGCCAGGATGAAGATGCGTGAGTACTCCAGATCGAAGCCCAGAAACACCAGCGCGGGCAGCGTGAAGATGACGCCCGAAGCGATCGATTGCCCGGCATTGCCGGTCGTCTGGACGATGTTGTTCTCAAGAATCGAGGCCCGGCCAAAGGCGCGCAGAATGCTGATCGACAGCACCGAGATGGGAATGGAGGCGGCTACAGTGAGCCCGGCGCGCAGGCCCACGTAGACCGTGACTGCGCCAAAGATGATGCCGAAGATGGACCCGAGCAGGAGGGCGCGGAAAGTGAACTCGGGCGGTTTCTCGTTAGGCGAAACAAAGGGTTGAAAGTCGGGCACGAACAGCCTCCATGAGGGCGCAATCGGTCTTGATGCATTATCCCTGAAAGGGGGAGTGTATCAGCGAGGGGGACAGAAATGACAGAGGTTCGCTTTGGCCTGGCGTCTGAATCCTGGCTCTGCCCAAGCAAGGCATAAGAATCCCCTTCGCGGCGCGCCGCGTCTGTGGCATTCTCATGGGATCGGAGAACAGGCATGATTACCGGAGCGCATGTGATCGTCTATAGCAAAGACGCCGAGGCAGATCGCGACTTTCTGCGCGATGTGCTCGGCTTTCCCTGGGTGGACGCGGGTCACGGATGGCTGATCTTCGCCTTGCCTGGCGCGGAAATGGCAGTTCACCCGGCGGACACGAACGGCCGCCACGAACTCTATCTGATGTGCGACAACCTGAAGAGCGAAATGGCTGCACTCCAGGCCAAGGGCGTGCAGTGTTCCGCTGTTCACCAGGAGCGGTGGGGATTGCTGACAAAGATCCCGTTGCCCGGTGGGAGTGAAATCGGCATGTACGAGCCGAAACACCCAACCGCGCTGGGGCCAAAGGAGCTTTGAGGGCTACCGTGCGGAGAGCCTTGGCGAACCGGGGCCTCAGCGCGTAGGGTAAGTGGCGTCCCTGCAATGGAAATGAACGGAGACGCACAATGACCAACCCGGCCTTGAACCCAACCCCAACGCAACGGCTGCTCTCGCTCGACGTGCTGCGCGGGCTCACCATCGCCTTCATGATCATGGTGAACAATAACGGAGGCCCGGGCTCCTGGGGATTCATGAACCACGCCGCCTGGAACGGCCTGACGCCTACCGACCTGGTGTTTCCCACCTTTGTGTTCGTGGTCGGTGCTTCCATCGTGTTTGCCTTCGAATCGCGGCTCAAGCGCGGGGCCACGCGGGCGCAGTTGGCCATGCACACGGTGCAGCGCGCGGCCATCCTGTTTCTGCTGGGCATTGTGGTCAACGGATTTCCGTTCTTTGCGCTGGACCACCTGCGCATCTACGGCGTGTTGCAGCGGATCGCCGTCTGCTACCTGGTGGTGGGCCTGTTCTATCTTTGGGACCAGCGCGTCTGGACCAAACTCGCGGCCATCGGCGTGCTTCTGGTGGGCTATTGGGTCCTGCTGCGCTGGGTTCCGGTGCCGGGGGCGGGCTTGCCCGGGCGCGATATTCCCTTCCTCGATCCCGACATGAACCTGGTGGCCTGGCTTGACCGCCACCTGATGCCCGGGCATCTTTACGAGAACTGGACGACCCATAATCTGCGCGATCCCGAGGGGCTGCTGAGCGACTTGCCCGCCCTCGCCACGGCGCTCATAGGACTGCTGACCGGGTTATGGATGCGCTCCAGGCCAACCGGGCTTTTCCTCGCTGAGAAAACAGCGGTTCAAGCCAAAACAGCAGGGCTGGCGGCAGCCGCCGTTGCGTGCCTTGGTTCAGGCTATCTGTGGAGTCTATGGTTTCCGCTGAACAAGAAGCTCTGGACCAGTTCCTATGTGCTGGTGGCGGCCGGCTGGTCGCTGGCCGTGCTCACCTTGGCCTACTGGACCATTGAGCAGAAAGGCTGGGGCAAGGGTCCGGGCAGGCGATGGATCTTCCCCTGGCTCGTGCTTGGCTCCAACGCCATTGTGGCTTACATGTTCAGCGAATTGGTGCCAAGCGCGCTGTGGAACCTCTCCTTTACCGCCGGCGGACGGCGAACCGATGCGCTGTCCTGGGTATTCCCGCACGTCTTCGCTCACATTCCCGATCCCGGCTGGGCTGCATTCGCCTTCTCGGTTTCGTTCTGCGCCGTCTGTTTTATTCCGGTCTGGGTGCTCTACCGGAAAAAGATCTTCGTCAAGGTGTAAAAAGCAGAGATCAGGGAACAGGGGTCAGAGATCTGGAAACAGAAGCACGACAAGCTGCGGAAAGCTCGTTCTTGATCCGGCCCGTAAATACATGAAGGCGGGTGCCTCATCCATGTCGCGTTTTGTGCGGTATGGGTGGGAACCACTGTCACGCATTCGGGGCCGGATCAATCCGGCAGGCAGGTCAAGGCTTTACAGGCTGCGGAAAAACTCTTCGGGAAGGCTCGGTGCGTCAGGGCACGACCGGGGCACCGGGGGACCCTCAGGGTCGGGGTCGCGTGCCTATAAGGCCCATAGAATGAGTGGCGCTTTAGCCCCCGAGGGATGCATTTCAGAACTTCTAGGTCAAAGCAAGGTTTTTTCGCAGCCTGTTCAGCCCTGACTGACTGACCGGCTGGCCAGCAAAAATGGCAATAAACCCAACAGGGCCCCAGCCCCTGAGCGATGCTCTCCGATCCGTCTTTGCCCAAAACAGCGCTCTTCTCGCAGCCCGTCGGGCCAGCAACCTGGTCACAGCAATTTCTCTGTTGCAAACAGCTCCACTTTTGTCCGGCTTTCGTCCTATAGTAGTGGCGTGGCTTTTTTCATCCAGGTCTTTCCCCGCCCCTGCTGGACTTGCTTGAGTCGCTAGCACGGCCAGCCCCAGGCTTCGGATGGAAATACCAGCCCCAGGAAAGCCGGCACCCCAACGGCGACCCCAGCACGTGTATCGCTCCGGTTTCTCCTGACAGGAGAGTCTATGTGCGGGATCAACCTACGCCGATCGCTGGCTTCTTCTGCAATTCTGGCTGTAACGATAGGCATGTCTCAACTGATGCCGGCGCATGGGTCCCCCGCTCCGGTTCCGCTGATGCCGCCCCAGCAACCCGCAGCTGCATCCTCGAGTGGCCCGCAGTTCCAAACAACCCCGGAACAACAGGGCGACTGGCTGCTGAATCACAGGCAGTACCAGGCCGCGGTCGAGGCATACAAGCAGGCTCTGCCCGAATCCGCTACCGTATGGAACAAGATGGCCATCGCCTATCAATTGCTGTTCGACAACAGCGATTCGGAGAGATGCTACAAAGCTGCGCTGAGACTGGATTCCAGCCAGGCCAGCATTCTGAACAATCTGGGCACGTTATATGCGGCAATGAAAAACCACAGGCTGGCTGAGCGCTACTATCGCAAGGCATTGAAGCTCGATCCGACGTCGGCGGTGTTCATCAAAAACCTGGGAACCGATTTCCTTGACCGGGGACAATACGACAAGGGCGGCAAGCTTTATGCCGAGGCACTGGCCCTGGATCCCGACATCTTCAACAGCAACAGCGCCTTGCGCATCGACAGCCCCTCTTCGGCGGAAAACCGCGGGGCGATCAACTACTACATGGCCAAGAGTTGCGCGCGCGCCGGCCTCACCGACCGCGCCATCGAATTCCTGCGCAAGGCGCTGAACGACGGGTTCACCGATGCGAAGAAGATCGGTGCCGACAACGAATTTGCAAGCCTGCGTGGCGTGCCGGCCTTTGAAAAGCTTCTTGCCGACCAGAGGGTGCAATAGACAGCCCATTGCATCAACCAGGGTGCGCGGACCAGTTGAAGGGGAATCGGCGAGTCTGTCGTCTCCGGCGCGGGCTGCGCCGTCTATGCTGTTGAGGGCTGTTCCTCTGCCCTCAACAGGAGTTCAAATGAAAATCCGCATCCCGGTCTCCGTTTTCTTCGCCCTCGCCCTTGCTGTCAGCGTCTGTGCCGCGTCTGCACAGACCGACCCCGGCGCACCCCCGCCCGCGGGTGGAAACCCAGGCCCCGGCGGCGGAGGCTGGCAAGGGCAGCGCGGCGGCCGTGGGGGCGGCGGCGGAATGGGTGCAATGGCTGGCCGCAGCCTGATGGGAACGGTCACCGAGGTGACTTCCGACCACTACACCATCAAGACTGAAGCAGGCGAGACCTTTACCGTTCATTTCAGCGTCAACACGCGCATCATGAAACAGATGGCCCAGCGTCGCGGCGAAGGCGGACCGGGCATGGGTCAGGGTCAAGGGATGGGTATGGGCGGCGTGCCGCCCCAGGTGCTGAAGCCCAGCGACATCAAGGTAGGCGACGCCATTGCCGCCATGGGTGAAGTTGACCCCAACACCAAATCCGTTGGCGCGGTGATGGTGATGCAGATCGATCCCGAACGCGCAAAACAGATGCAGGAGATGCGGGCCAACTACGGCAAGACCTGGATCATGGGCAAGGTCACCGCGATCGACGGCGTCAAAGTCACCCTCATGGATTCGGTAGACAATGCTCCCCACAGCTTTGTGGCCGATGAGAACACCACCTTCCGCAAGCGCCGCGAACCCATCACCCTTGCCGATGTTCAGGTAGGAGACATGGTTCGCGTGGAAGGTGCGGTGAAGGACGGAAACTTCCTGGCTACTACCGTCAATTCCATGGGCATGCCGGGCCAGGCGCCGGCCGTGTCCGCAGCACCTCCGGCAGCCAAATAACGGCCGAGGCTCAATGCTTGCTGCACCCAAGAACCTCTGTGCCCCATCCATTCCGCGCTCTTGGCGGAATGAGTGGGAAGCCTAGTCTCTCACCCGGCCCGAACAAACGGTTCCCTGATCCCTAGTCCCTGTTCCCTGTTCCCTAGTCCCTGCTTCCCTACCCCTTTTCCCTCGCAGATTCTGGTTTCAGGAAGAATAATAGAAACACAGGCTCCCGCCGGGAACAAGGCGAATCGCTCGTCGCATTCGCTGAAGAGGAAGACCATCTTGAAAGCAGTTGCACTGAGTTCTAAGCCCCAGCCAGTCATCGTTTCAGGGTTCAGCAGCCAGGATTTATCCGCGGAGATCGCCAAGGCGCTCGGCTCCCGTGTCGTTGCCGTGGTCCGAAAGCAGTTCAACGACAAGGAGATCCAGACCACCATCCTTGAAAACGTCCGCGCCCAGGACGTCATCGTGATCGCATCGGCATCGGGCGACCCCAACAAGCAGGAGAAGGAAGCGCGCCTTCTGATGCGTGCTGCCAGCCGATCGGGGGCCAAGAAGGTCACGCTGGTGCTGCCCTACATGTGGTACGGCCGCAGCGACGACAGTTGGGACGAACGCAATGCCCCGGCCCTGGTCGACACCATCGAATCCCTGCGCCCTCACTGCGACAGCGTGGTCATTGCCGATCCGCACAACGCCATCCTGGCGCGGGAGAAGTTTCTCGACACCGGCAGCCGGGTCAAGGACTGCGCCATCCTCCACTTCGCCTATCCCGCCGCCATTGAGCTCAAGAGCCTGATCGAAAGCGGCATTCTGAGCCGCCAGGCGCTGCTGTTTTCGCACGCCGACGCGGGTTCGACCAAGCGCATCGGCGTCAGCTTCCGGGCCTGCCTCTATAACGTGCTCGGCATGGCCCGCAATCCTCATGAGGACGATTGGCCACAGGGTCTGAAGGATCGCGAGAAGATCTCCGGCAAAAGCAGAATGAAGGGGTTCAGCACTGCGGTTCAGGATAGAGACGTGGTGATCTTCGAAGACATGATCAGCTCCGGCGGAACCGCCTGCGCTCTCGCCGAGTTGCTCAAAAGCATGGGCGCACGTTCGGTTCTGCTGTTTGCCACCAGCGGCCTGTTTACCACCGATGCCAAGAAGGAACAGATCGCTGCGGCGGTCGAGCGCATCGACAACAGCAAGATCGACGCGGTGTTTATCACCGACACCTACAGCCACGCCCTCACCGACCCGCGCATCCACGAAGCGATTGCCGAGAGCAAGATCGTTCACACCATCAAGACCGCGCCCTACTTCGCCGCCATCCTGCGCGCCCTGCATCTTGAGGTGCTCGAGAGCACCGACATGGACGAAAACTCGATCTCCGCCATCACCAAGGGCATCCACTCCGAACAAACCTGCGACAGCCAACGGATCGCCCGGCCAACCAGCCTGAAAGCCGGCAACCCGCTGCTGGCGCTCAAAGTAGGGTAGGGGCGCAATTGACGATTGGGACTCGTCAAGCACTGCTCCCTGCCACCTCCGGCGGTCCTTTCGTTCCATCGGCTATTGAAAAGTTCAGCCGCCACAGCCTCAGCTGTGGCGGCTGACTGGAAGAACGTTCCCATCGGGATCATTGAACCATGCCACCTGATCTCCGGAAGGCGCAGTCCAAATCCCTGATTCTTGAACCTCGACGAATGGGTACTTTTTCGCACCCTATTTAGAAGCCCCTGAGGGACGAGCACTTGCGGCTTATCGCCCGCTGCGGAACAGGTTTTATACAGGTCTTTAGTCTTCGTAGTAGTGCCAGATTCTGTCCAGGTCGAGGTGGAAGCCCTTGACCGGGCCATGGCCTTTCAGAGTCTTGTCGGTGAAAACGCTGGTTTCCACACCAGTCTGGTAGATCAGGACCTGCTTGCGGTAGGGATCGATCAGCCAACCCAGTTGCACGCCGTTGGCAATCCAGCGTTCCATCTTTTCCCGGGTCTCCGCCAAAGAGTCCGATTTTGAGAGCAATTCGATCACAAAGTCCGGACAGCCAGGATAAAAACCTCCGCGCTGTCCCTTGCCGGTCCGCGCCAGCGTCTTCGGCGAAACATAGGCTGCATCCGGGCTTAGCATCGAGCCATCGGGAAGATAGAATCCGCCACTCGAATCCGCCACTTCGCCACGCCCGTGTTTGCTGTACCAGACAAAGAGATGGCTGCTGATTTCGCTGTTAGCGCGGGTGGTATCTCTGCCGGTGGGTGGGTTCATGCGGATCACTCCTTCGCGGGTGCGCTCCACCTGGACGCCGTCGTTGCGGAGGCAGAAAGCCTCCAACTCGGCATCCGACAGGGGAGGGTCCACAACGAGGCTGCGCGGCAACTTGCACGCTTCGAACCTGGGGAGCGAACTCATGCACAGATTCTACCGCCGAAGCGAGCCGATGCCCTGCCACAAACCATTCAAAAAAGCATCCCCCAGAGGTTGAAACCTCTGGGGGACGCTTCCCAGCCATTGGCCAGGGGTCTTTCGTTTGTAGATTCCCTGCGCTCTAGCTCAGGATTCCCTTGACTGAGACTTCCTTGCGGCCGTCGGTCGGAGGATGCACAACATTGCCTTCAATCGCTACCCCGTCAACCGTCAAAGCGATCTTGTTGCCGTTGCCCTGGCGCTCGATGACGATGTCGTAAACCACGTCGCGGAAGCTGCGCGTTGCCGTGAAACCGGGCCAGTTGGTGGGGATCACCGGGGCGATCTCCAGGCCGTCCAGCGAGGTGCGGATGCCCAGGATCCACTGCACAATGGCGTAGTAGTTCCAAGCCGCCGTGCCGGTCAGCCAGGAGTTCTTGGCTTCGCCGTGGGTGGGCGCGTCCTTGCCGGCGATCATCTGCGCGTAGACGTAAGGCTCGCTGCGATGCAGGTCGCTGATCTCTTCGCGGGCCGAGGGGCAGATGCGGCTGTAGTAATCGTGCGCCAAATCGCCGTGGCCAAGGCGGGTTTCGCCGATGATGACCCAGGGATTGTTATGGCAGAAGATGCCGGCGTTCTCCTTGTATCCAGGCGGATAGGTGGAGATTTCGCCGTAGTTGATGTAGTAGTGGGTGTAGGCCGGCTGATTGAGCACGATGCCGTGCTTGGTGGCCAGATACTTGTTGGTCGAGGCCATGGCCTTCTCGGCGAGGCCGTCTTCGAGCCCGACGCCGGCGAGGACGCAGTAGCCCTGGCTCTCGATGAAGATCTTGCCTTCTTCGCACTCGTTGGAACCGATTTTGCCGCCGAACGCGTCGTAGGCGCGCAGGAACCACTCGCCATCCCAGCCGTGCTCGTGGATGGCCTTGTCCATCTTTGCGACTTCTGCGAGATACTTGGCGGCTTCGGCGTCGAAACCGCGGCGCTTGGCGATGGCTGCAATCTCCGTGCCGGATTGCACAAAGAGGCCGGCGATGAACACCGACTCGGCGACTTTGCCTTCCTTGTTGGTGGTGGTCTGGAAGCTCTCGCCGGGCGTTTCGGAGAAGCAGTTCAGGTTGAGGCAGTCGTTCCAGTCGGCGCGGCCGATCAGCGGCAGGCCGTGCGGTCCGATGCGGTCGAGGGCGTACTGGAAGCTGCGCTGCAGGTGATCGTAGAGCGGCTTCTCGCTGCCGGGCAGGTTGTTGTACTCCACCAGCTCATCGAGGATGCCCCAGTCTCCGGTCTCTTTGATGTAAGCCGAGACGCCGATGATGAGCCAATGCGGATCGTCGTTGAAGTCGCCGCCGATATCGTTGTTGCCGCGCTTGGTGAGGGGCTGGTACTGGTGATACGCGCCGCCTGTGGGCAGTTGGGTTGCGGCCAGATCGAGGATGCGCTGGCGAGCACGAACCGGCGCCATGTGCACAAAGCCGAGCAGATCCTGATTGGAGTCGCGGAAACCAAGGCCGCGCCCGATGCCGGACTCGAACGACGATGCCGACCGCGACATGTTGAAGGTGGCCATGCACTGGTAGGCGTTCCAGATGTTGACCATGCGATTGGTATGAACGTCCGGTGTGTTGACCTGGCAGACGCCCAGGGTCTTGATCCAGTAGGCCTGGAGCTCGGCAAAGGCCGCGTCGGCGTTCTTTTGGTCGAGATACTTGGCGATGGTCGGCTTGACGAACGTCTTGTTGATGGTCTGCGAGCCGGCGGGCAAGAACTTCTGATCGACGGGATTCTCGTGGTAGCCGAGCACAAACACGATCTGGCGCG
>CAZLMY010000173.1:0-9447 GCA_964560845.1 uncultured Occallatibacter sp.
CTCGGCTTCAAGAGCTTTTGCGACCGCACGGAGTTGACCGTGCCGGGTACAGGCATCGCCGTGGTCGTCGGCCCCAACGGGTGCGGCAAATCCAACATCCTGGACGGGCTCAGTTGGGTGCTCGGCGAGCAGAGCGCCAAAACCCTGCGCGGCGCCAACATGCAAGACGTGATCTTTGCCGGCACTCGTGACCGCAAGGCTCTCGGCATGGCCGAAGTCACCATCACCATGTTCGACCCCGGCGCCTACGAAGGCCCCATCCCCGTCGAGCCCGAGATCCACATCGAGAATGACGGCCCCTCCGACTGGGACGAAGACGAAGTCCGCCGCCAGCGCGCCGCCGAGGCCGAGGAGATTATCGCTGCCGAGCAGCCCGGCCAGGTGCTGGATGAAGATGGCCCCGAGCACAATCCTGACCAGCCGCAATATGTAAGCACCGGGCAGGGGCCGCAGCCGGTGGTGCTGAAGATCCGTCGCCGCAAATTCCATCGCACCCCCCAAAAAGGCGAAATCGTCATCACCCGTCGCCTGTTCCGCACCGGTGAAAGCGAATACTTGCTGAATGGCAAGCTATGCCGCCTGCGCGACATTCAAGACATCTTTATGGGCACCGGCCTCGGACCGGAAAGCTACGCCATCATCGGTCAGGAGCGCATTGGCCAACTGCTCAGCTCCAAGCCGCACGACCGTCGCGCCATTATCGAAGAGGCCGCCGGCATTACCCGCTTCAAGACCAAGAAGCGTCTGGCCGAACTGCGTCTGGAAAGCGCCAAGCAGAACCTGGCCCGCGTTGACGACATCTTTGAAGAAGTAGCGCGGCAGATGAACAGCCTGAAACGCCAGGCAGCCAAGGCAGAGCGGTTTGGCGCGGTGCGCGACGAACTGCGCAACCGTTTGCGTGTGGTGCTTACCAGCCGCCTGGCCCTCATGGACGCCGAGCAGGCTCGTCTGGACGAAGAAATCGGCGCATTGACCGAGCAGATCGACACATCGGCCGCACTGATCGAGACCCAGGAAGCTAGCCAGCACACCCTTACAGAACGTGGCTACGAAATCGATCGCGAAGGCCAGGAAGCGCAGAACCGCGCAAACAGTGCCGCCATCGAGTTGGAACGAGCCACGGCCCGGGAGCGCAGCAACCAGGAGCGCGTTGGCGAGTTGGAAGCGCGTATCGCCGCTGCAGGCGCAGAGCTTGAGGCAACAAAAACCCAACTGGGCGGCATTGCCGAAGAAAAGGCCCAGCAGCACCAGTTTCTGGAGTCGGCGGCGGGCGAGGCCCGGGCCTTCCGTCAGCAGGTGGAAGCGCGTCAGCAGGAAGCACGCACTGCGGCCGACGAGGTTTTCAACGCCGAAAGGCAGTTGGAGTCGAGTCGCCGCCACGCCATGCATCTGCTGACTCTCGCCGGAAACGCCCGCAACCATACTGCCCAGGCCGAGGAGAGTCTGGCAGCTCTGGAGCGCGAGTCCGACAGGCTTGAGGCCGAGATGGGCCAGGCCCGCAACGAGCTTGAGACCCTGGGCGTCGAGCGCGGACAGGCCCGCACGCGCTTCGAGCAGACGGCCGAAGCTCTGAAGCGCCTTGAAGGCGAAATCGCCACGCTCCGCGCTACCGTGCAGGCACGCCGCGCCGACGAAAACGCCCAGCGCACCCGTGCCAACCAGTTGCGCAGCGAACAGGCCGCCGTCAGTGGCCGCCACAACTCGCTTGAAGCGCTGATTCGCAACCACAGCTATTCCACTGACACCGTCCGTCGGTTGCTGAAGCCGGGCGCTCTCGGTCAGGGCATGGCGTCGGTGGGCACGCTGGCCGACTTCCTTGAAGTTAGCGGTACCCACGAAGCCGTGGTCGACGAGTTCCTGCGCGAAGAGCTCAACTACGTCGTGGTCGAAAGCTGGGCCGCGGCCGATCAGGGTGTGCGCTTGCTCAAGTCCGGCATTGACGGACGCGCCACCTTCCTGATTCACCCTGCCCCTGCGGGGGGCAGCTCTTTGGACGAGAGCTACGACGCGATCAGCGCTCCCGGCCTGACCCCGCTGCGCGACTCGATCCGCGTGCTGAATGGCTTCGGGCGGTCGCTTGAGTCCATTCTGCCCAAGCTCAAGCACGGCTACCTGGTCGACGATGCCGACGACGCGTTGCGGCTGGCGTCGCAGCACACCCACGCCTTTTTCCTCACTGCCGAAGGCGAGTGCTTCCACAATGCCACGGTGACCGGCGGCAAGCCGGCCAGCGAAGGCCCTCTGGCCATCAAGCGCGAGTTGCGCGAGACCACCACACGGCTTGAACAGTTGGCCTCCGCACTGGCGCAAGCGGAGACCGATGCGGTCTCCCTGACCAAGCAGATTGAAGAGCTGAACGGCCAACTCGAAACGTGCGGCCAGGAACGGCGTCAGACCGAAACCGACGCCGCCAACCAGGGCGCAGCGCTGAAGCAGATGGATGGCGAAGCGCAGCGTGTCGAGCGGCGTCTGCAGGAGTGGGCATCGCAAGCGGCGCGCAATAAAGATGCGCGCGAGGTCAAGCGCAGTTCCATCGACCAGAAGCGGGAAGAGACCGTACGGCTGGAGGCAGAGCACGCCACCGCCGAGGCTGCTCTGGATGAGTTGCAGGCCCAGCTCGCCATGCTGCGCCAGAAGCGCGAGGGCATGCAGCAGGAAGCGGCCCAGGTTACCGCGGAGCTGGCCGGCCTGGAAGAACGCCGTCGCGGCGCCGAGGCTGCCTATCAGCGCATTGATCGGCTCCATGCCGACCTGGAACGCCGTGTCCTGACCATCGAGCAGCAACGCGCCGCCGCCGAGGCCGAAAGTGCCCAGCGCACTGCCGAAAGCGCGGCACTGGGCGGTCGTCTGCAGGAACTGGCTGCCGCGCGGGCCGAGGCATTGTCATTGGCGCAGACCCTTGGAGCCCAGGGACAATCGCTCCGCCAGCAGTTGGCCGCGCTGGAAACGCAACTGAAGACCGACCGCGCCACTCTGGAGCAGATGCGCGAAGCCCGCTCAACGCGGGCCACCTTGGTGGCAAAACTGCGCGCCGATCTGGAGCACCACGAAGCCAGTTGCGTGACCGAGCTGAACATCGAAGCCCAGGCTTTGCGCGACGATCTGCTGACGACGCGCCTGACCGGCGATGTGCTCGCCGCCGAGGAAGAAGCTTGCCGCGCCCTGCGCCAGCGCATGGAACAGATGGGCCCGGTGAACATGATGGCGCTGGATGAGTACAAGGAAACGGCCGACCGCCACGGATTCCTCGAAACCCAGCGCAAGGACCTGATGGAATCGATCGAGAATACCCAGGAGACCATCAAGGAAATCGATCGCATCTCACGCACCAAGTTCGACGAGGCATTCGCCAAGATCAACGAGAACTTCGCGCAAGTCTTCGCTCGCCTGTTCCAGGGCGGCCAAGCCTTCCTGCGGCTCACCGACGCGGAAAACCAGGCCGAGAGCGGACTGGAGATCGTGGCTTCGCCTCCGGGCAAAAAGCTGCAGAATGTGCTGCTGCTCTCGGGTGGAGAAAAAGCGCTGACCGCGCTGGCGCTGCTGGTGGGCATCTTCCAGTTCCAGCCCAGCCCCTTCTGCGTGCTCGACGAGGTCGATGCCCCGCTGGACGAAACCAACGTGGGCCGCCTGGCCGATCTCCTCCACTCGCTGAGCAAGGACACGCAGTTCCTGCTCGTTACCCACTCCAAGCGGATGATGCAGTCGGCCGATATGATCTACGGCGTCACCATGCAGGAGCCCGGTGTGTCCAAGGTGATCAGTGTGCGCCTTGGCAGCCACATGCAGCAGAGAGCCACTGCATAGTCTTTCTGTTCCGGGATAGCTAGGGAAGCTCTGATTAAGTCGAGGTATTGAAAGGGCACGGCTTCAGTCGTGTCTCCATGAGCCTTTGGCCCACCCAAGTGGATGAAAACGCGCGCGGACGCGGATGCTGTGTCGCGTGAAGCGCCCCGGAGGGGCGAATCGAAAATAGCCCAGGGCGGAAGCCCTGGGTGAGCAGCCTGAATTGCTGCGCAAGCCCCGGAGGGGCGGCCGATTCAGCCGCACAGATTCCAAAGGAGTTAGTCGGCATATTCGACCGTGCCATAAGAACCTGATAATGAACCGGGCTTTACAGGCTGCGGAAAAACTTTTCGGAAAAGCTCGGAGTGTCAGGGCACGACCGGGGCACCGGGGGACCCTCAGGGTCGGGGTCGCGTGCCGATAAGAGCCATAGAATGAGTGGGCCTTAGCCCCCGAGGGTCGCTTTCCGGGCTTTTTGAACCCCAAACAATGCCTTTTTCCGCAGCCTGTTTAGCCCCTGAGGGAATGCCTGACCAGAAAGCGTGGCTTGTGAAGAGGCTCCCTAGAACCGTCCAACCGCAAGTCCGAAGGGTGTTCGGACTTGCGTTTCTCTCCGAACAGATTCCTATCGCCGGTCAGTTGCTCTTTGCCAGTTCCGCTTCGATTGCGGCAACCAGTGCCGGAGCATCCGGCGCCGTATCTGGGGCGAACCGCTCCACGACTTTCCCATCGCGGCTCACCAGGAATTTCTCGAAGTTCCAGAGCACCTCGGGCGCGGGGTTGGGATCGATGCCATAGCCCTTCAGCTTCTCGCTCCAGGGCACCTCCGAGACGTTGACGGCCGCAGGCTTGGCTGCGATCAAGGCAGCATAGAGCGGGTGCTTCTCTGCGCCGACTACCGTGATCTTTTCGAACAGCGGAAAGTCGACTCCGTAGTTCAACGAGCAGAAAGACTGAATCTCTTCGCTGGTTCCGGGCTCCTGAGCCTTGAAGTCATTCGCCGGGAATCCGGCAATCACCAGACCCTTGTCCCGATATTGCTTGTAGAGCTTCTCCAGGCCCTCGTATTGCGGCGTAAGACCGCATTTTGAGGCCACATTCACCACCAGCAAAACCTTGCCTTTGAACTCCGCCAAAGATGCGTCCGCGCCCGTAATCTTGCGGACCGGAATGTCATAAATCGATGCGCTCATGATCTCTCCCTCTGGTTCGGCATACTTTCGCTGCCGGCCAGATCATGTTCTTGTAGATGCTTCCGGGACTTATTCGATGCAAACTGCCTGAGAACTGTGAGTTCCAGGTGCGTGCGGCCTAGGGGCAGCGAGGCCAGGTCTGTGCTTCCCTCCCCCACGCCGGAAGTTAGGCGCATGAATCGGCAAGGAGCATCCGGGGTGAACAGCAAAAAGGCCCCGCCAGATGCGATATTGATCGTTGATGCGAATGCTGTGTTGACCAGCGCGGTCCCATATGGAGGGGGATTCGAAGGGCTCATACGCGAGACTTGGATGGATCGGACAACCAGGTGAATACTAGGCAGTTTTCTTCGCTCGTGGCGAGGAATGCCTGGATTCTGGGAAACGCGTCGCGAAGCAGGAGACAGGCGCGAGCAGTTGTGCAGTTTCCTATACGCAGCCAGATCACTTTCGGTGGGGATCCGCGCAGAACGCTCAGTTCGGAGAAATCGGAATCCTTGGTGACGATGGCAAAACCGTTCTCCGCAGCATCATCCCAAACAAGATAGTCGGAAGTGCTGACCAAGCCGCAGTCTTCAACATGCGCGGAGCCGGGATAAAGATCGCCGATGGCCGCAATCAAGCGCGGAGAGAGGTTCTCGTCGAGCAGGAGTTTCAAGCGGAGAGGATCTCGAATTTGCGTTCGCGGTCGGCGGCAAAGGCCAGGCAGGCACGAATGTCGGACTCGCGCAGAAGTGGAAAGTCGGCGAGGATTTCGGCCTCGGTCATGCCGGAGGCCAGGTATTCGAGCACATCGTAGACAGTGATGCGCAGGCCGCGAATGCAGGGCTTGCCGCTCCGCTTGCCGGGTTCAATCGTGATGATGCTCTTGTAGTCCATGCAGTTTGAGGATAGGACAACTGTTACCCCGGCGCAATCGGAATCCTCTGGGATTCGGTGACCGAAGGGGCTCCGACGGCGGCTGGCTGGGGTTCGTCTGCAACAGTTGGGGTGATCGATAGTTTCATTCCCAATGCGCCGAGGACCGAGGAGAGGGTTTCAAAGGTGGGATTGCCTTGCTCGGAGAAGGAGCGATAGAGCGTTTCCCGCTGGATTCCGGCATCCTTGGCGACTTGGGACATCGGTCGGGCTCGGGCCACGTTTTTGAGGGCCTTGAGGAACGCTTGAGGAGAATCTTCGAGGGCTGCGTTGAGATAGGCTGAGGCCTCGGCGGGGTCGAGCAGGGAAGCCAAAAGGGACTGGCGATATGAGCTAGTCTTCGCTGTCATGTGTCCTCCAAAACCTCTTGGCTTCCCGAATATCCTTCTCCTGGCCTTGTTTTGAGCCGCCCAGCAGAAGGTGAATCTGAAGTCCCTTCTGCCCGAAGTAGACCCGGTAGCCGGGGCCAAAGTCCAGCCTAAGCTCCGAAACGCCCTCGCCTACAGGCTCCACATCGCCAAAGAGGCCGTCTTCGAGCCGGTCGATTCGGACGCGGACCCTGCCCCTGGTTTGGATGTCGAGGGCGTTGAGCCATTCCGTGAAAGGCACTCGACCGGCTTCGTCCCGACAAACAAGTATCTCTCGTGGCGTGGTTTCCAAAGGCAATCACGGCCGACGCCTAAGTGTGATATCTAAATCACAGGATGAGCGTAGCACCGTCCTCCAGGTATTTCAAGATGCGCGACAAGGTTGCACCGGGAGGGGCGGAAGCGCAATGGGGAAGGTTCGGATTCCGACGGCAGGTTGTTAAAGTTCAGGCGATCCCCGGTCCCCAAGAGCGAGGGACCGGGAATCGCTATTCTATCGCGACAACAGGCGTAAGGGAAAGAAACTGCTCCTGCTCAAAACCTTTGAATTCATCTGACGCGAAGGACCGAGGTCGAGGAGACGGTGCTATCGGTTGCGAACTGCAAGCCGTTGATACGGTCCATGTTCCAGTAAGCGAAGGTGAGGTCAACTCATGTTGGAATGGGGTCGATCCATAGACCGCCACACGGGAGATGGTGGAGAGATTACCCGTTGTCATGGTTCTTGCCCTGCCTTTCTACCGTTTGAGAATTGTACCCCAACTCTTTCACTATCGGAAGATTCCTCCCGAAGTTTAAGCAATCGCAACATTTTTCCATCCCGAGGTCTCCTCAATGGAGTTCAGCTTGATGTCACCCGTGGGCTGGAGACTGGCGCTAAGAGTTCCTGTTGCCCTGCATTCAGAGGCGAGCCGTACGCTCTCACAAACCCCAAACACGACTGAGAAGGGTACTCTGGGCGCTGAAGAATTTACGTTCTGCATAGCCTGGTTCATCACGTTGTTCCATATTTGCTGCGCGACCATCGGCGGCGTGTCGGCAGGAAGCCGGATGGGTGTCGTTGGTGCCAGAGATGCTGCTGCTGCTGCATCAGAAAGATAGATTGCAAGTGGGACCCAAGGCTCTCGAAGCGACATGAAGGACTCTAATCCCAGATACGCGTCCCATATCAGCGCTTCCAGTGAGCTATCTTCTTTCGCAATCTTCATCTGCAGTTCTTTAGCACGACTCCGCGAGACTGCGTCTCCGTGCGCAAAAAAGCTCTTGTTCAAGTTCTCGGCTATCTGCCGTGGGCGCCCCTGGTCACCCTCTCCTTTCATATGCATCAGAAGCAGTCGCTCGCCGATGTCGGCGGAGAGTTCGCTAGCCCTCTTTGCTGCCCCGATATTTACCGGATCGACGACCGTGAAGAGCCGCTCCATTATTGAAGATATGTGCGCTTGTTCGGATACCTTTACGTCCGAGGTCAAGAATCGGAGAAAGGCACCTACATCTTCATAAGCGAATTGACGCACGCTGCCGTCGGACTGCTTCATTTGAATCTGAGGGTCTATTGGCCCAAGAGACGCATGGGGATGCATCACGATCTCGTTCGCGCCTAGGGCAAAGATCGTTGCCGCGCTGAAAGCCATGTATGGTACCAAGACTCCGACGTTGGTGAAGCGCTCGCGAAGAAGTGACATAAGCTTCCAAGCTGTCAGGGGATCGCCCCCTGTACTATTTATAAGCACATCGACCCTATCCCCGTTTGAAATCGCATTGATCTGGTCGATGAATTCCCGAACTGAATCTCCAGCCATCATTGCGTTCAGATTTGGGCGGGAGGATGTCGCATACACAATAAGAGGACAACCCCTATACTCCTCAATTCGCCTGTACTGTTCCTGTCTTTGAGCCAGATTCACCGGACTCCTCGCTTTCGGTCGTGGTGCGGAAGAGAGCCAGCACGTGCCAGGTGACTCGCTGACTGCGCGATTCAGCCTATGGTCAAGCGTATGCAGGCTTCCCAATGGAATTATCCTTCCACTATACAAGCTTGGACATATAAATTCTGCAACTTGTTTTGGCTTCAGCTCAGCTTGTGTCCTGAGAATGCGTGGAGGCAGACTGTCGATCAAATTGTCGTTTCGGGCTGGATTTGAATGCCTGTTGTCGCAATGAGATGGCAATCTTGGGCCCAGGCTTCGTTTTGCATTGTGGTGGCCCAGAAACCGGCTTTCCTCAAATGATCTCGATTTCAACCGGCTGTCGGGCGGGTCCGGGAGGCCGCCCACCGACTAGAATCAAAGTGCCATGTCTGAATTTACGCACCTGCATTTGCATACCGAATATTCGCTCCTGGACGGGGCTTGCGACGTTTATAAGCTTGTGGACCGGGTGGCTGCGCTGGGCCAGAAGTCCGTGGCCATGACTGATCACGGGAATATTTATGGGGCCGTGCACTTTTTTGACGCGGCCAAGAAGAAGGGCATCAAGCCGATTCTGGGGTGCGAGCTCTACATCTGCAAGAACGAGGACCACCGCGCGCCGGGCGACGGGGACGAGAACAACCACTTGCTGGTGCTGGCCCAGGACGAAGAGGGCTACCGGAATCTGGTGCGGATCACGTCGGAAGCCTCGCTGCATGGGTTCTATCGCAAGCCGAGGGTGAGCAAGCAGTACCTGGCCGAACATGCCAAGGGGCTGATCGGCTTCTCCGGCTGCCTGAGCGGGGAGCTGTGCGAACACCTGGTGGCGGGCCAATACGAAAAGGCGCGGGCCTCGGCGGTGCAGTACCAGGACATTTTCGGCAAGGGGAACTTCTACCTGGAGATTCAGGACCAGGGGCTGGAGCAGGAGAAGAAGATCCACGAGGCGCTGTTTCGGCTGGAGCGGGAGTTGGAGATTCCGCTGATCGCGACCAACGACTCGCACTACCTGTGCGGCGAGGACTCGCACGCGCACGACGTGATGCTGTGTGTGCAGACCGGCTCGAAGGTGCACGACAAGGAGCGGTTCCGCTTCGACGGCGACCAGTTCTTTGTGAAGAGCGCGGAAGAGATGGAGCGGATTTTTCCGGACGCGCCCGCGGTGACGGCGCGGACCATGGAAGTGGCCGAGCGCTGCAACCTGAAGCTGCACAAGGTGGATAATCCGTGGCCGCAGTTTGCCGTGCCGGAAGGGCACACCATCGACAGCTACTTCGA
>CAZLMY010000174.1:0-9392 GCA_964560845.1 uncultured Occallatibacter sp.
CGAACTGCTCGTTGTACATGGGCAACTGGATGGTCACCCGCGGCAACTCGTCGAAGTGCATGGGAGGGTTGGGATCGTAGTTCTTCTTGTACTTGAAGTACTGATAGCACATGGAATAGCGATGAATGCCGTAGATGGCCAGCACGATCATCACCAGAAAGTAGGGAATCAGCAGGGCCAGGTCGAAGGCGTTCCAGTGATAGAGCCCCTTGAAGGTGCGGTCGGTCGACTCCATGGCCTTCAGGTAGTGGCGCAGGCTGTTTTGCGGCGCCATTGCCCAGTACGCGGCTACCCGCAAAGGCAGCTCTTCAATCAAGCTGGCGGCAGGTTTTAGAAGGGTCAAAAGCGCGACGAACAGGGCGGGCCTCCACGTGCTGAATAACGTTCATTGTATGCGATGGAGGGCGCAACCGATGCGGGGCGCAAGCACCTCAGCCGGGCTAGCGGCGGGTGGGCGGCTCTTAATCTGCTTCGAAAGGCGGGAAGGCCCGGTTGTGGGAAAATCAAGGCTCCCCACCCGCCGTCGCCCTACAATGTTGAACAGGAAGGCCTCGTTCGATGAGCCACAGCCACATTCGGGTGCCCAAACCCGTGCCGCAGCGCAACCCTTGGGTCGAAGCAGCCGCTGGCCTGGGCTTTCTCCTGCTCGTGATCATTTTCATTGGCGCCACCGTCATGAATCTCGGGTCTTCGACCAAGGTCCACCTGACTGCGCAGGGCAAGGTCTCCGAGACCCGGATCGTGGTCGATCACCTTGGGGGTAGCTTGGACGCCAGCAGGATTCACTACCGTATCGAAGCACATGTGACTTATACCCTCGACGGGCAGATCCAGGACCGATGGCTCACCGCTTCGGAGATATCGAGTTCGCGCGACGAATTGGCCGCCCGGGTTGCCACACCACCGAAGACCTGCCGGGTGTATTGGGTCCCCGGGCACCCCGAAAACGCTAAGTGCGAACTGCCGAAGACCTATTGAGCTTCAACGGATGGAATGATGACCCGATTGCAGCTTTGCCAGAATAGCCGGCATTTCAGCGTTCAATACGCGAATTTCATCGACTTCGTCCAGACCGGGGTATTTCCTCGCAGTTTCGTACTGAAGCCTCTGAAGATACTTGCCGGTCTTGGTGTCAAAGACATAAACGCAGACCTGATACCGGTGACGGGCAAAATGTGTCTCTTTTGAGTAGTTCGATGCTTTCATGGTCTCGTAATCCCAAACAAAGTCAGCGGTTGCGAGGACGAGAAGACCGGAGAGTAGTGGCAATCTCCATAGTTTGAATTCGCTCTGGTTGGTGAGTTCTACCTTGGGCAGCAAATTCACATACTCGCCGTCTTTGACCGTCAGCAGAGAGAAACTGGTCAGAGTGCCGTTGCCGCAGCCGGAAAACGCAGCGGTAAATAGCGTCAACTCGTGCCCAGCAAGCTGCGCCACAGGCTTGGCCTTCGGCTCCAAGCCGAAGATGTAGGCGGCGTCGTCCTTGTCCAAAGGAGGCGCGTAGCAGTGCGACGTTCCGGAAGAGCCAAGGCAGATGCGCGCAGGCGTCTTTGGAAAGCAGCCATCTTTGTCGGCCTCGCCCGTCAGAACACGGTATTGACTGAGACAGGGAACTGCGCAGAAACCGGTCAACAGCAGACCCATCACCCATCTGTGCTGCATTCGGTAACTCCAATACTCAAAATATGGCACTTGCTACAGAACGTATGGTACGCGGACTCCGGGGTCGTTCGGGTCGAAATCTCGCGTGTTACGAGTGACCAGAAGGCATTGATTTACCTGGGCGGCAGCCCAGATAATGGCGTCCGGGAGCTTGATCCGCACGGTTCTCCGCAGGAATGCGGCCCGCTCGGCAGTCGGAACATCGATTTCCAGCAGATCGAAGCTTTGCAGGAACGCTCTTGCCGCCTTCTCTGTCTGCGGGGTGGTTCCCGCCATGATTTCAATCCAGCTGATGACGCTGATTCCCGGGTTCGGATACAGGGCCAGCTCGGCGTTTGCCTGCGGAATTCCGCGCAGATAGTCGACCAAGATGTTGGTGTCGATGACCGCATTCACCATTCGCTCCGCAGCTTCTCCTGGTAAGCGAGGCCGTCCTCGGGAAGCGGTTCGTCTTCGCCGGGGAGACAAGCAACCTGACCTTTCCAAAGGCCGAAGGCTGCTTCGCGGGCCGGTCGATTCTGCTCAATGAATGCCGACACCGCCTGGCGGACCGCCTCTGCGCGTGAAATTTGCCTAGCGGTGCAGATTTCTCCAAGCTCTTTGAGCTGCTGATCCGGCAAATCGATGAGTGTACGCACGCCTGCATCCCTCCGATTTCCATATCATATATCAGCTTGTGATATATGCGAACATTCGGTCGCACAAGACCACAGAACGTCGATTTGCCGATTTGCCCTCCTCCCCCCAATTGGCATATTGTTTTCTGACAGTTGGAGATATGTCCCCATGTCCACGATCGTTTCTTCTCCCATCGTCGCCGCTGCGGGCGGCAGCTTTCTTCTTGAATCCCGCACTCCTGCCGAAATCCTTACTCCAGAAGACTTGAACGAAGAGCATCGCCAGATCGCCACAACCGCGGCGCAGTTTGCGCGGGAGCAGATTTTGCCTGCCGCCGCCGCCATCGAGGCCAAACAGCCGTGCGTCCTCCGGGGGCTTTTGCAGAAGGCCGCCGAGCTCGGCTTCACCTCGGCAGACATTCCCGAGGAATACGGCGGCATGGGGATGGACAAAACCACCTCCACGCTGCTGACCGACCACCTTTCGATACTGGCCAGCTTCTCCACAGCCTACGGCTCGCACATCGGCATCAGCACCTTGCCCCTGGTCTGGTACGGCACCGAGGAGCAGAAGCGCCGCTACCTGCCCAAGCTGGCCTCGGGCGAGTGGATCGGCGGTTACGGGCTGTCCGAAGCCAGCAGCGGCTCCGACGCCATGAACATCCGCACCCGCGCCACGCTCTCCGCCGATGGCTCCGAATACATCCTCAACGGCGAGAAGATGTGGATCACCAACTGCGGCATCGCCGACCTCTACACCGTTTTCGCCAAAATTGACGGCGAAAAGTTCTCCGCCTTCCTGGTGGAGCGCACCGCGCAGGGACTGACCGTGGGTGCAGAGGAGCACAAGCTGGGCATCCGCGGCTCGTCCACATGCCCCCTGGTGCTGGCCGACTGCCGCATCCCCGCCGCCAACCTGCTGGGCGAGGCGGGCAAGGGCCATCACATCGCCTTCAACGTGCTGAATGTGGGCCGCTTCAAGCTGGGCGTGGCCTGCGTCGGCGGAGCCCGTCATGCGCTCGGGCACATGATCCGCTACGCCAAGGAGCGCCATGCCTTCGGCAAGTCGATTGCGGAATTCGGCCTCATCCAGCGCAAAATCTCCACGGCCGCCACGCGCCTTTATGCCGCCGAAAGCATGGCTTATCGCACGGTCGGCATGATCGATGCCTCGCTGGCCCAGCCCAGGCCTGACGGCGCGCATTCCGAGCGCGAGACCCAGCGCCGCATCGAGGAGTACGCCGTCGAGTGCTCCATCCTCAAGGTCTACGGCTCCGAGATGCTGAGCTTTGTGGCCGACGAACTGGTGGCCACCATGGGCGGCTACGGCTACGTTGAAGAGTACCCGGCCGAGCGCTTCTATCGCGATGCCCGCATCAACCGCATCTTCGAAGGCACCAACGAAATCAACGTGCTCATTATTACCGGATGGCTCATGAAGCGGGCGCTCAGCGGTAAACTGCCGCTGCTCGCCGCCATCAAGAAGCTGATGGACGAAGTCATGCAGCCGCCCAGCTTCGATTCCGGCTCCGTTGCCGACGAGCTTTTATCCCGTGAGGCGGATGTGCTGTCCGCAGCAAAGAAGATGGCCCTGTTTGCCGCGGGCGTGGCCAGCCAGCGCTTCATGGCCGCTCTTCAAGATCAGCAGGAAGTGATGGCCGATCTGGCCGAGATGATTATTGGGGTCTACGCGCTGGAGTCGTCCCTCTTGCGCGCCAGGAAACTGGCGGCTTCCGGTAAAGCTTCTGCCGAGGTCGCGGCCGCCATGACCGGCTTGCTGGCCGACGAAACCTTGGGCCTGGCCGAGATCTCCTCCCGCCGCGTGTTGGCTGCTTGCGGCGAGGGCGATTTGCTGCGAACCCAATTGGCGATCTTGCGCCGTCTCGCCCGGTTTACTCCAGCCAACTCCGTCGAACTGAGCCGCTCGGTATCCCGCCATTGCGTCCAAATGGAGAAATACCCGTTCTAGAGCCAAGGGTCTGTGTTTCCGATGCAGAAAGGGCGTGTGAGATTTGAGGTTCCCAGGTCCCAAACGCGGGACCTGGGCCACCCAGGGTCGTCTTTCTCTTCATTCATCCCGTGTCTCTATGCCGCAACCCCCTGCCGTCCCGGCCCGCGTGCAATCGACTCGATCACGGTATGGTTGAACGCCGGCAGGTCGTCCGGCTTGCGGCTGGTGATTAACTGGCCATCTGCGACCACCTCCTGGTCAATCCAGTTCGCGCCAGCGTTCTTCAGATCGGTCTTCAGCGACGGCCACGAGGTTACTGTCTTGCCCGTCAGCGCCCCTGCTTCAATCAACGTCCAGGGCCCGTGGCAGATGGCCGCAACCGTCTTTCCGGTTGAAACAAACTGCCGCACAAAGTTCACCGCGCTTGCATCCATGCGCAGATGGTCGGGGTTCATCACTCCACCAGGCAAAATCAGTGCGTCGTACTCATGCGGATTGGCGTCAGCCAATTCCTTGTCTACCTCCACCGTCTGGCCCCAGTCTGTATGGTTCCATCCTTTGATCTTGCCGCTTTTTGGAGCAATTACCTGGGTCTGGGCCCCGGCTTCGTCCAGAGCCCTCCGGGGTTCCAGTAATTCCGATTGCTCGAATCCATCGGTAGCCAGAATGGCGACCTTCTTTCCCTTCAAACTTGAAGCCATGATCGATCCTCCTTGGATCCTCTTGCCTCCCGTTAAGACGCGGGTGCCGCGCGCCGAGGTTGCCAACGCCCTCCAGACCGTGCCCGGCCGGCCGGAGTGACGCCGCTCCCGTGTCTCATCTCCATGGGGCCATTGTCACGGCGGAATTTGAAAGCAAGCCCAGCCCGGAGTAAACTTCCGCTGATCCTCGCATTTAACAATCCATCGTTCCGAAACCGAAGAGAGAAAGGGAATTACACCCAATGAAGACACTCCGAGGCCTCGCATTCTGCTGTCTATTGGTCCTTCCGGCTGCCATGGCGCAGACCCAAACCACGGGCCAGCCTCCATTGATTGACCGCGAGCTGATCTTCGGCAATCCCGAAATTGCAGCGGCGCAGCTCTCTCCCGATGGTCACTACCTCGCCTTCTTGAAGCCCTGGAAGGACACGCGCAATGTCTGGGTCAAAGGCGTCGACGAGCCCTTCAGCGCCGCGCGCCTGCTCACCACCGAGAGCAAACGGCCCATCGCCGGGTATTTCTGGACGCGCGACAGCAAATACATCCTCTATGTCAAAGACAAGGATGGCGACGAGAACTACAACGTCTACGCCGTCGATCCCGCGGCCAAACCCGCCGCCGAAGCACAGGCGCCGGAATCGCGCGACCTGACCGGCCTCAAAGGCGTGCGCGTTCAGATTTACGAGGCGCCCAAGAACGACCCCGATACCGTTTATATCGGCTTGAACGATCGCGACAAGGCGTGGCACGACCTCTACAAGCTCAGCCTTTCCACCGGGAAAAAGACACTGGTGCGCAAGAATACCGACCGCATCACCGGCTGGAGCTTCGACCTCAAGGGCCAACTGCGCCTGGCTTCGCGCAACGCCGACAACGGCGACACGGAGATTCTCCGGGTCGATGCCGACAAGCTCACCCAGGTCTACTCCTGCACGGTCTTTGAGACGTGCGACCCGCTGCACTTTTACACGGACAACAACCGCGTCTACATGGAGACCAACAAGGGCGCCGACCTGGTGTCGCTGGTGCTCTTCGACCCCGCCACGGGCAAGACCGACCTGGTTGAATCCGATCCCGAGGGCAAGGTCGATTTCGGCGGAGCGCTGTTCAGCGAAGCCAACGACGAGCTGATCGAGACCTGGTACATCAACGACCGCGCCAAGGAGTACTTCAAGAACAAGGCCTTCGGCAACGACGTCCACTGGATCGAAAAGAAGTTCCCCGGCGACGAGATTCGCGTCGGTTCGCGCACCCTTGACGAAAACGAGTGGCTGGTCACGGCGGTCAGCGACCGCGAGCCGGGGCAGACCTTCCTCTTCCATCGCAAGAGCAAGAAGCTGGTCCCCCAATACACGGTTCGCGAGAAGCTTCCCCGCCAATACCTCGCCGAGATGAAATCCGTCTCCTACCCCTCGTCCGACGGCCTTGCGATTCCCGCTTATTTGACTCTCCCCCAGGGCGTTGACCCCAAGCTCCTGCCGACTCTGATCATTCCCCATGGCGGTCCGTGGGGACGCGATGAGTGGGGCTACAACGCGTTGGCCCAGTTCTTTGCCAATCGCGGCTACGCCGTGCTGATGCCCAACTTCCGCGGTTCCACCGGCTACGGACGCAAGTTCCTCGATGGCGGCAACCTGGAATGGGGCCGCAAGATGCAGGACGACGTCACCTGGGGCGTGAAATACCTGGTCGCCCAGGGCATCGCCGACCCCAAGCGCGTGGGCATCATGGGCGGCTCCTATGGCGGGTATGCCACCCTGGCCGGGGTGGCCTTTACGCCTGACCTGTACGCGGCGGCGGTGGATGTGGTGGGGCCATCGAACCTGATCACGCTGATGGAGTCGATTCCGCCCTACTGGGAGGCGGCGCGCAAGATGTTCGCGGTGCGCATGGGCGATGTGAGCACGCCGGAAGGCAAGGCTCTGCTGGCCGAGCGCTCGCCGCTCAACTCCGTCGACAAGATCAAAACCCCGCTGCTGGTGGCGCAAGGCGCCAACGACCCCCGCGTCAACCGGCGCGAGGCCGAGCAGATTGTGGTCGCCCTACGCGATCGGGGCTTTGCCGTCGAGTACATCCTGGCTCCGGACGAAGGCCACGGCTTCGCTCGCCCGGTCAACAACCTGGCCCTCTACATGGAGTCGGAGCGATTCCTGGCCGACCATCTGGGAGGCCGGTTCCAGCAAGGCGGCTCGGACGAGTCCGTGGCGCGGCTGAAGGAGATTACCGTCGATCCCAAGACCGTGGTGCTGGCCAAAAAGATCGATCCCGCCTCCGTTCCGACGCCCAAGCCGGCCGTTCAGATGCAGACCGGCACGTACCACTACAAGATCAGCCTCGCCGTAGCCGGCCGCGAAATGAGCATGACCCTCTCCACCGCGATTGAAGACGCCGGGGACGCCTGGAAAGCCACCAACAAGATGGAAATGCCCATGGGCTCGATGTCTGAAACCGCCACCCTGGAGAAGTCCACCCTCATCTTGCGTAAACGCAGCATGACCCAGGGCCCGGTGGGCGTCAACCTGGACTTCAGCAACAACAAGGCCACGGGCACCATCAGCTTGGGTGGAACGGATCGGTCGGTCGCGGTCGATCTCGGCGGCACCATCTTCGGCGACGGCCCCGGCGGCGAACAGGCCATCGCCACTCTGCCGTTGGAGGAGGGATACACGCTTGCGATTCGCAACTTCGACATGCAGACGCAAAAGGTGAAGCTCATGGACCTGAAGGTTGCCGGCGTCGAGTCCATCACCGTCCCGGCGGGCAAGTTCGACGCCTACCGGGTCGAAATCACCTCAGCCGACGGCGGCTCCGACAAGAAGACGCTGTGGGTGGCCAAGGACTCCCGCAAGGTGGTGAAAGGCACCGCCGTTGTCCCCTCGATGGGCGGCGCGGTGCTGACCCAGGAACTGACGGAGTAGGGACGAGCAGGTCAGCAAGTCAGCGAGTTAGCGGACTATGGAAGGGCGAGGGTTGAGGTTCTCCAGGTCTCAAGATCGAGGCCTGGGGAACCCGGAGCACGGACTGCGCCTGATGTAAGTCATTTGTTTTCAACAGATCCGAGTCGGAATAAACGGTAATTTTCGACGTAACCTGTTTATTTTCAATAGGTTAATGTGAAAAGCGGGGAGGGGGAGGATAGGGGTGGCTTTTGAAAGAGGCCTTTCCAGAGGGTCCGCAGCCGGATTGTGGCGACGGGTCCAGGTCCCTTCTCTCTATTTCTTATTGTGCGCTTGAGAGACCTAATTCTCTGCAAAGAAGTTTGGGATCGAGGGGGCGGGGTTTGTCAGGTCTCAATACCGAGTAAGGGGCCGAGGCGATCAATGTGGGGCCCGCCCTTGAGGAATAGTAATGGCAATCAAGGTAACAAAGGCTTCAAACGGCCTATACATCGCTCAAGCCGTTCCTCCAGACCTGGCGGAGGAATGGTCGACCTTAGTGCCGAATGCTGCGGATGACCTCGTACATGAGCTTTTCAAGAGAGGCGCACATCAAACCGATATTGGCGATGCAATCTACGAGGCGGACCGCGACTGGTTGAAACGGGAGGGTGAGCGGGTGACCAACCCCTGACCCGCGAATGTCGTATGAGGGGGCCCGTCAGCCTCTGCACCTGGCCCCCCAACGTTCTCGAATTTGGCAAGGTCCTCGTTCCTTCGCTGGCCGAGTACTGAGGGGCGTATTATGCTGTTGTGCGTCAGGGCACGACTTCAGTCGTGCCGCACGGAACTGAAAGAAATGGAGGGCTTTAGCCCCTGCCATGACGAGACCTTCCAGGCCGTCGGACCCGGATTGTGCCACAGGGTGCCCGCGCACTTTCTTCGTGACGACGCGAACCACGGGCGGAAGATCGCTATTTCAAACGGAGCGGATGGCTGGCCTGTTCATCGAGGTTCTTCGTGGCTATGTGCGCGAGGGGAACTTCACGATCCGCGACTTTGTGGCGATGCCCAACCACATTCACATTCCGATGACTCTACCTGGCGGCTTGAGCAAGGGCGGGAAAACCCTCGTGGAGTTCTTCGATCGTCTCGCCCAGGTCGCAGCTGCCGATGATGGCGTCGGGCAGGATCCGGGTACCGCGCACGATGGGTCTCCCGGACACTTTGCCGGGAACGGACTCGATCAGCTCACAACCCATCCAATCGATCCCTAGCTCTATCTCGGCATTGGCCATGTTCCAACCTCCCTACCATCGTATTCCTGACTTGCAGCTCAATCACGTGCTTCGACTCAAAAACCAACCGGCCCGCCTCTCATGTGAGAAGCGGGCCGGCCTTTGCTGCGTTGACGTTCCGTTACGCCTTGGTCGCCGTGAGAGCGCCCAGGTCGGCTGCCAGCTTTTCTGTCGAGAAGGCTTCGATCAAATCGCCTTCCTTCAGATCGTTGAAGCCGCCCAGGCCAATGCCGCATTCCATGCCGTTGGTGACTTCGCGGGCATCGTCCTTGAAGCGCTTGAGGGAG
>CAZLMY010000175.1:0-9376 GCA_964560845.1 uncultured Occallatibacter sp.
CAATAAAATACCTTTCTTGATGCCCAGAATCTATTCCCGACACACTCCTAGAGCGGGTCCACAATTCACCTTCCCTTTTTAGTCTCGTGAAAGACAGCTTCTTCTTGAGGAAAAAGCTACTTGAGAGCCGTAGGTTCCAGGTACAGGAATGGTGAAACCGGTGTAGCCCAACTGCCGCAGCTTGAATCGCTCTCGGAACTCTCTACAAGAATCGCATCAGCCCCCGCGGCTTCAGATCCGGGATAAGGATCATCCGCGGCTCCCCGAGACTTTCGCATAGCGCCTCTGCCGCCAGATGCCCGGAGCGGGCGGCGCTTTCCATTGTCGAGGGCCAGCCGGTGGCGGTCCAATCCCCGGCCAGAAAGCAATTCTGCCAGGGAGCCGCCGCTGGCGGTCTTGCGCTATCGATTCCGGGAGGCACGCCAAATGTGGCACGCACTTCCTTGATGAGCGCGGCCTTCTCCAGCTTCGCTGCGGCAACCGCGGGAAAGAACTCGGCCAGTTCGCTGACTGCCTGGGCGATAGCCGGTTCGCGCGAGAGTTGTGCGAAGCTCCGCGAGGCGCTGATCACCAGTTCCAGGTAACTCCCGTTGCCCGTACGGCTTGGCTGCAGGTGGGTCTTGTTGTACATCCAGTGAATCTCGCGATCGAGCAGCACCGCATGAGGCAGCGTGGTGATCTCGCGGTCGAACCACAAATGCACACTGCAGATGGGCCAATGCCCGTGCCGAGCAAGCTGAGCGGCAAGCGCGTCGGCGCCATCGGCGGGCGGCATCTGCGGAAGCAGCTTGGCCATGGCCTCGAAGGGCAGCGCCAGCACCAGGAAATCCGAAAACAAAATGCCGTCGCGCGTGGCCAGCGTCCACTGCGAATCCTCTTCGTCCCACTCCGCCGATTCCACGTTGGAATTGAGATGAACCCTCGAGCCGTGCTGTTCGAGATAGCTAAGTGCGCCAGCATAGAGCTGGCTGAGGGGCACGGAACTCATGCCCATGGCGCCGGCCTGCGCGGAGTTCATGAAGAGCTCGCGGATCACCTTGGCGGCGTAAGGCAAAGCGATGCACTCGATGTCGGCATTGAGGGCGCTGGCAATCACCAGCCGCCAGAAGCGGTCGAGTGCGCCACGGGTCTGTTTGTTGCGCTTGAGCCAGTCGCCCAGGCTCTCGGTGGAATCGGCCGGAACCGGGCGCATCAATGCACTGAACGCTCTGGCGAGGGCAATCTTGTCGGCCGTGGAAAATGCATGCGCGCCCAGCAATTTGGGAAACCCATGGAAGGGCGCAGGCAAACTGGACGGCCCCAGCGTCGAGCGGCGGCCGCCCGGCTCGATCATGGTCATGTCGCTGGTCCAGTGAATCTGGCCGGCGACCCCGATGCGCTCGTAAAAGCCGATGAGGTTGGTGCAACAGCCAAACAGCACGTGCTGGCAGTTGTCGATGACCTCGTTCATGCCGGGATGCAGATAGGAGCTGGCGCGCCCGCCGAGGTAGCCGCGGCGTTCAACTAATTGCACGCGAAAGCCGGCATCGGCCAGCGCGCACGCCGCGCTCATGCCGGCCACGCCTCCGCCAACGACCGTCACGGTCTTCCCGATTTCTTGTTCCGGATGATTCAAAAGAAGGCCTTTCGTGCCGCCAACAGCCTTTGAACGCTCACTGGCTCAACAGCCGCGCCAACCCCATCTTCGTCATCCCTACCGCTAGAATGCTCAGCTTCTCAACAATGGGCACACTGGCGCGCTTTGAAAACACATCGTAATCGGCGCGCTCAATCCGTACAAGAAGGGAGTGGTAGATGGAAACCAGCACCCACAGGGCAGGACGGCTTTCGGGGTCGATCAGGGGCAGCAGAGCTTGCGCCGACAGGTAGAACTCCTCAGCTCGCTGCCCGATGGCGGCCAGCAAGGCGCGTTCGCGTTCCGTCGGCTTCGCCTTGGGATCACGATGCAACAGGGCGTTCAGCGAAACCTTGTGCCTGAATAAATCTTCAAGCGGCAGATAGACCCTGTTGCGCTGGGCATCTTCCGCCACATCGCGCAGGATGTTGGTCAGCTGGAAGGCGATGCCCGTCTCCTCGGCCAGTTTCTCGGCGCGTGGATCGGTATAGCCAAAGATGCGAATACAAACCAGGCCCACCACCGAGGCCACCAGATAGCAATAGCGATAGAGGTCCGCAAAGGTCCCGTAGGTATCCGGCGTGCCGTCGGTATTGGCAGGTTCCAGATCCATGGTGACGCCGGCGACCAGGTCGTCCAGCAGGCTCAGCGGGATTTTGAACCGTTCGATGGCGTCGCAAACAGCCAAGAAGACCGGGTTGGAGGAGGCGCCCCCATGACAGCAACCGCGCCATCCGGCCAGCCACGCATCCAGGCGCTTGCGGCGTTCGGCGATGGTCAGGCTCTCATCGTCGGCCAGATCGTCAGCCTGGCGCATGAACGCGTAGATAGCGCAGATGGCATTGCGTCGCGGTTCCGGCAGGGCGACAAACGCGTAATAGAAGTTCTTCGCTTCACGTTTTGCAATTGCCCGGCAGGCCGCGTAAGCGGCATCCAGCTCGCTTCGGTTGACTGTCATTGTGTCGCTCAAGCGGACTTCCCTTGGCTGCGGCCACCGCTTCCGAGGCGTAGAAAAGGCAGTAGTTTGCCGCCTACAGCGCGCAGCATCAACGCCAGTTTTCTGCCCTTGGAGATGGCAGGCCGGGCACTCAGCACATCGAAGTCCGCGCGTTCAATGGCGCGCAGAATCTCCAGGCCGCCACGGCTGAACAGATCCAGATCCAGGGCCAGGTCGCGGTTCACCATGCCGATCAGGGGGAGTCCCCCGGCAAACAGGCCGCGGGCATATTCCACTTCGTGACTGAGCAGGGCGCGAAAGGCCGGGGTGTATTTTGCATTGGCGATGTCCAGCTCGGAGACGCCAAAGTTCTCCATGTCGTCCAGGGGCAGGTAGATACGGCCCCGGGCGAAGTCTTCGCGCACGTCCTGCCAGAAATTGGCAAGTTGCAGGGCTGTGCAGGTGGCGTCGGAGCAGCGAAAGCGCTCTTCAACCGTTTCAGGATTCACCTCGCCCGAGGCGTAGAGCACCAGGCGCCCAACCGGGTTGGCCGAGTAATGGCAGTAGGCCAATACGTCTTCCATGGTCTTGTAACGGGTGACGGTCTGGTCTTGACGAAAAGCAGTCAGCAGGTCGGCGAAAGGCTCCTTGGGAATCGAGCAGGCCCGAATGGTCTCAGCCAGCGCGACAAACACCGGATGGCGCGCATTGCCTTCGTAGCAGGCATCCAATTCCCTTCCCCATAAATCCAGGAGCGCTAATGCCACGAAGTGGTCGCCGACCTCGTCGCCGAGATCGTCGGAGATGCGGCAATAAGCGTAGATAGAGTGAAAGTGGGGGCGCAGCGCCTCGGGGAGAAACCACGAAGCGACATGGAAATTCTCGTAGTGCGATTCGGCCAGGCGCCGGCAATAGGCGCGGGCCTCCTCGAGCGTCGGCGCAACCTCGGGCATGGCATAGGAGGGGGGCAGTTTGGCCCAGCCTTGCGCCAGCAACGCGTCCTGTTCGCCGGGTTGTTTCACTTCTTGGCCCGCATCGAGGGGCGCCGTGGTCGTCATGGTTGGCCTCAGGGCACAATGGCGGTCTTGATTTCGCTGCTGCGGTTCATGAGCGATTCAAAGACGCGGTTGAGTTCGTAAAGGTGAGCGTGACCGGTGATGAAGGCGGAACACTGGAAGCGACCGCTCGCGATCAGTTCCAGCGCCTTGCGCGAGATGTCCGGGGTATGGTGAAACGTGGCGTGGAGCGTGATGTCGCTGTAATGCAAACGGTTGGTATCCAGGGTCACATGAGTGCCCAGGGCGCAACCTCCAAAAAAGTTCACCGTGCCGCCCTTGCGCACCAGTTCCACGGCTTCCTGCCAGGCCTCCGGCACGCCCACGGCCTCAATGGCAATGTCGACGCCGCGATGTCCCGGAGTGAGGTCGCGGGTCTCCTTGATGGCCTTCCGGATGCTCGAGGTCTGGACCACGTGGGCCGCGCCCAACTGCCGCGCCATTTCAACCTGGCCTTCGTGCTTGACGATGGCAATCACCTCACAGCCGTAGAGCGAGGCGATGTGCATGATCATCAGCCCCAGCGGGCCGCCGCCAATCACGGCAACCGTGTCGCCCGGATGCGGGCGGGAATCTTCAAAGCCGTGCAACGCACAGGCCAGCGGTTCGGTGAGAGCGGCGTGTTCCAGAGAAACTTGATCGGGCACATGGAGCGTATTTTTGGCGACGATGCGGGCCGGAATGCGAATGAACTCAGCATACGCGCCGTTGTTGAACATCAGATCGTCGCAGAGGTTTTCCTGGTTGCGGGAGCAGTAATAGCACTTGCCGCAAGGCGCCGAGTTGAGGGCCACAACCCGGTCTCCCTTGGCGAACCCAACCGCACCCTCGCCCACATCCACGACGGTTCCGGCCAACTCGTGGCCAAACAGGGCGGGCGGCACGATCATGCGCGCATGGTAGCCGCGGCGAAAGACCTTCAGATCGGTTCCGCAGGTCAGCGCCGCGCCGACACTGACCACAAGCTCACCCGGCCCTGCTTCGGGCACAGGCACGTCTTCAATGCGAACATCTTCCCGACCGTGGAGGATTGCGGCCCTCATGGTTGTCGCCATCAATAGCCTCCTAACGAGGGTCGTGCAACGATTCGAGGTTGGCAGACCCCATGGCCCCGGCTCCCAGGACAGGCTCAATCATAATCTTCATTGAGTCGGCCTGGGGGTGCGAAGCGATTTCAATAGCCGCTACCGAATCTTCGAGTTGAAAGCGGTGCGAGATCAGTTGCGTCAGGTTGAACCCGCTGCGGTAGCCGTCGAATATCAGTGCTATGACCTCGTCCAGAATCGGAAACGACGAGGAATAGGAGCCCAGCATGGTCTTCTCGTCCATGCAGACCGCGCCGGGGTCGAAGGTGGCCTCGCCGTGCTGCGTTTGGGCAAACAGCATCACCTTGCCGCCGGGGCGCACAGCTTCCATGGCCGTCTTGATCAGGCCATTGCCGCCTACCGCCAGCACCACGGCGTCTGCACCGCGGCCTTCGGTGACCTTGAAGACCTTCTCAACCACATTCTCAGTCCCTGCATGAATGGGGTCTTTGAGGCCAAAGCGGGCGGCCAGAGCGTGTCGTTCGGGATAAAGGTCGGAGGTAAGCACGCGAGCTCCGGTGCGTGCGGCCAATGCGGCCCACATGAGGCCGATAGGCCCCTGGCCGATCACCAGGATGGTGTCGTCGGGCTCAAGATTGAGCAGCTTTACGCCCTTGAGCACGGTATTGACCGGCTCGATGAAGGCCGCCTGCTCGAAGGGGATGTCGTCGGGAATGCGCACCACGCCGCGGTTGGCGACGATCCAGTCCATCACCCGGATGTACTCGGCAAAGCCGCCGCCAGAGGGCTCCAGGCCCGCCGTTGTGCCGACTTTCTTGTAGAGCAGGCATTGCGCGGGGGTGCGTTTGCGGCAGTAGTAGCATGTGCCGCAGGGCACGTGATGGAAGACCATCACCCGCTCACCGACGGCAAAGCTGGTCACACCCTCGCCGACGGCGACGATGGTTCCGGCCATCTCGTGGCCGAAGATGCGCGGGGCGGAGTGCGAGCCGGTGTGAATCTTCTTGAGGTCCGTGCCGCAGATGCCGCATGTGGCCACCTTGACCAGCAATTCGCCTGCGCCGATGGCGGGCACGGGGACCGTTTCCACACGCATGTCGTTCACGCCGCGGTAGACAACGGCGCGCATGGATTCAGGGATCTTGACAGCGATTTGAGGTTCAGCGTTTGAAGTCTGGGTAGCCATTCCGCTCTCTGATCGTTCCTTGGGGATCTAGAAAATCCAATAACGACTCCGCGATGGAACGAGAAGCCTTACTGCTATTTTCTCCCATCCGCACCAGTGCGGGCCAGTGCCAGGGGCGGAGAACGGCAAAAAGGACGAAGCGGGCCAGTTGAAACTCGCCGTTTGGCTTGATAAATCGATTGAAATCAGGTAGTTTGTCGGCAAAACCGTCGCTCACGCCCTTGATGCAATAGAAAGGAATGCGACGGATAGCGGCCACGCGGGCCACTCCGGCAGCCTCCATGTCGACCAGGGCGCCTTTATAGGTGTTGGCGAGGCGGTGCTTCTCATGCTCGTCGGCGACTTTGGCGCTGGTCACCAGACAGCAGTTGATTTGAATCGGCATGACCATTGAGGCTGCATGAGAGTCAGGTTGGGGCCGCGCTTTGAAAGGGCTCGGCTTTAGCCGTGCCGCTAGCCGGGCCAACAGACCGTTGGGCTTTAGCCCCTGCGGCTGGGTGCTCTCTGGACTCAGCTTTCCCTCGGCGGCTAAAGCCGGGACGTGTGTTGGCGCCTCATCGGCACGGCTAAAGCCGTGCCCTTTCAAATCCCGGTGCTCCACCCCTTTCACCTGTGCCGGACTGAAAGGCGCGGCCGTCAGCAGACGCTCGCCAGTGCGGGCGTCTACCACCACAGAGACATCGTAGGCATGGCCGGGCAGATATTCGGGGCTCAGGGCCCCGGCCCAGCCGGTGGAGACGACTCTGTCGAGGGGAGCGAATTTCTCGGATTCGGCCAGTGCACGTATGGCGGCGTCCACGCCCGCTCCGGCACAGGCGGCGATCCATTCGCCTTCGTCAAATTGCCAGCGCCAAAGGTCGACGCCGTTGCGACGTTCGTGGGGCCAGCGACGAGTGAGCGGCTTCAGTTCGCCGGGCATGGCGGCAATAATGGCAGTGCGGGTCATGATGCGAAATCCCCCATCAACAGCCTTTCAAAAGCACAAGGTCTTCAACGTGGCCGTCTTTCATAAGCACCATCCAATTGCTGTTTCTGAGCATCAGCGCTGGCTGCAAGGGACGGCCAGAAGTCCGGTAGCAAAACCTGTAGTATTCAGCCGCCTGGCTCATCGGGGTCACATAACCGAATTTCTTGATCAACTCGGCCTCTGTTTTCCCAATAACCAGATCTTTGCTCTTCCCATCGCCGACCATCGTTCCCAGCGCACTGTCCGGGGACATTGGATAAAGGCCTCGTTTCCAGCCTATGTACCTGAGGTCCTTCGGATCTGCATTGTGGTACTGCGACTCCCATACGCAGACCGACAAGACCAAAGCACCCACAAGCATCAATTGAAGTCGGCGCAGTTTTCGCATTTTCGTCTCCCGATGAATAAGAACAACCGCAGATCCTTCGACTCGGCTGAAAAGCGCCTCGCTCTGGATGACAGACCATCTTGTGTGGCACAACATAGATGGTCGTGAATGCCGGGAGCATGCGGGCTCCGCGTTAAATCTACGGCGCATACCCATGCGCGCGGAACCACTCGATGGCGGCGCGCATGGCGGGGTAGACCGGCATGAGGCGGAAGCCGAGTTCCTGCTGGGCGTGGGCGCTTGAGGCATACATCTTCTTGCGGCCCATGCGGACCTCTTCGAGCGTCGCGCGGGGCTCTTTGCCACGAATGCGGCCGGTGATCCACTCCTCGAAGAAGGCATACGTCGCGGCCACCGCGAAGGGGATCTTGACCGTGGGCGACGGGATGCCGGTGATGGCCGACATCTTGTCGAGAATCTGCTTCAAGGTCAGGTTTTCGCCACCCAGGATGTAGCGGTGTCCCGGCTGGCCCTTGGTGAGCCCGGCGACATGGGTACGGGCGACTTCGGCCACGTCCACCAGGTTCAGGCCGGTGTCCATGTAGGCGGGAAACTTGCCGTTGAGAAAGTCGACAAAGATGCGGCCGGTGGGCGTGGGCTTGCGGTCGTTGGGGCCGATGGGCGTGGTGGGGTTGAGGATGATGACTTGCTGGCCAGCCTGCGCGGCCTCGATCGCTTCCTGCTCGGCCAGGAATTTGGAGCGCTTGTAATGGCCCACCATGTCGTCCAGCGAAACAGGCGTGTCCTCGTTGATGACCAGGCCGTCGGTGCGGAAGTGCATGGTAGCCACGCTGGAGGTGTAGACCACGCGCGGAACCCCGGCCTCCCGGGCCAGGCGCAGCAGGTCGCGGGTGCCGTCCACGTTGATGTGGTACATGGTCTGTGGGTCGCGTATCCAGAGGCGATAATCGGCGGCAACGTGCATCACCGCATCGCAGCCTTCGAGGGCGGCACGAAGAGTTTCAGGCTCGGCCAGATCGCCGATGTGGGTCTCGCCTCGGATGCCTTCGAGGTTGGCGAGATTGCTGCTCTTCCGCACCAACATGCGCAGCTTGGCGCCATCGGCAGCCAACGCCTTGGCCACATGGTGGCCCACAAATCCGGTAGCGCCGGTAAGGAAAACTTTCATAGCCTGGAATCCCTAACCCCATCTTAAACTGTGGCATTGCGTCGCCCGGATCGCAATCGATAGGCGCACAAACCCGGCAGGTAATGCAAAACTGCATTATAGTATTCCTACAGGAGCGATCCTATGGCAATTGTGAGCACAACGACGCGGGGACAAGTGACTCTGCGGAAGGAAATCTTCCAGCACATCGGCATCAAACCCGGAGAGAAATTGGAGATTGAACTGTTGCCCGGGGGTGAGTTCCGGGGACGAGCAGTGCGGAAGAAGGGGAAGATCGAGGACGTCTTCGGAATGCTGGCCGGAAAGACCAACGTCAAGCTCACGATTGAAGAGATGGACGAGGCAATCGGCGCAGCTGTCGTCGAAGAGTTCCTGAGGGGCGTTCAGCGATGAAGATGATCGCGGACACCAATGTCTTGGTGCGCGCTGTGCTCAACGACGATGTAGTTCAAAGCCGGGCGTCGCGTCTGGCGCTGAGTTCTGCCGATCAGGTCGTCATAAGCCGGCACGCATTTTGCGAAATGGTCTGGTTACTCCGGCAACGCTACAAGATGCCAAAGGCCGAGATCGTCAAGGTGATTTACGGATACCTGGAAGCTGACAATGTCGTTACGGATGCTTCCGCCGTACAAGCAGGGTTGGCGGCAATGGAAGGTGGCGCGGATTTCGCCGACGGCGTGATTGCGTTCGAGGGGGCGTGGCTGGGCGGAGAAGAGTTTGTATCGTTCGACAAAAAAGCCGTCGAAGCGCTGGCAAAGGTGGGTCAACGGACCCGGCTCCTGGCATGATCGATGGTGTGCCCGTGCCAATGACTGAGGAATCACGTCAGCCACCTACCAGAGTTTCTCCCCCGGCGTCACCTTGCATTCCTTCACCGGTTGCGGACGCTTGCGGTCGAAGTCGGTCTCCCAGCACTCATTCAGCACCGAACAATAGCAGGCATGGTAGGTCAGATCGTCGCCGTTCCTGACTCGATTGAACGCATTGTAGAGATCCATGCCGTCTTTATCCGGCTTGATGGTGATGGGATAGAAATCCTGGCGAGCCGAAAGA
>CAZLMY010000176.1:0-9336 GCA_964560845.1 uncultured Occallatibacter sp.
TGACGCTGACCGAGGTGCGGCGGCGCATCCTGGAGCAGACGGACGTCTTCAAGCCGGAGGATCTGATTCCGGTTCCCTGCCATCCGGATGCGTTGGCAATGGCCTACGCAATCAAGATGAACGGCAAGACGATTCCGCTCACCGGAATGGTGCCGCCGGAGGTGCTGATCGACGGAGCGAAGAACACCATTGCCTATGAGCGGGAGGCTGGCTTGCGCGAGCATCTCTTCAAACTCTTTGCCACCAATCACTCGCCAATCGCGCAGGCTTCTACCTTGCGTGAACTGATCTGCAGCCTGCCCCGCGAGATGCTCTGCTGCCTGCCCAAGGCGATGCTGCCCAAGAATTTGGGATACAAGGATCTTTTTCGCGTACTGATTGTACAGTTTATCGATGCCGAGGCTTTCGATCTGCGCAGCGTGAAGAAGAGCTGCATTCATATCGCGCATCCTGACGGAAAAAGGCTAATCCCCTTCGACACCTTCAATATGTTCTATCGGGGAGATCTGGAAGCGACGCGACTGGCTGGCCTGCGCGGCGCGGAAGTGGGCCAACGAATGGAAGAAAAGGACAAGCAGTCATGCACCAATTGATCCAACATATCGCGAATCAGTCGATCAATCCCTTTTTGTTTATCGCCGGAATGAGCGTCGTCTATTCAACTTGCTTGATCCTGTTGATTGCGGCCTTGTTCAAGTTTCTGGAGCACGCTGCAACTTCAGTCAGGATTGCCAAGAAAATAGCCCACCCATTTTCGACCCGAGAGATGACAATCTGTATTGCGGCGTTGTTTCCTTTCTGGCTTCGTAGCATTGGGCAAATCAGAATGAATGCCGCGCTTCAAACTGTTTATTTTGGAATTGGCCTGGTTTTGATTCTCTGCGCCATATTCTGGCATATCTGGGCAAAGTTCAACATTCGCTACCTGTGGTCCGATGGAATCGAAATCAAGCAGGAGCACAGGCTGATCTCGACGGGCGCCTATGCGCTGTCGAGGCACCCTATGTATGCCTCCCTGCTGCTGTGGTGCTGGAGCGCGAGTTTCATGATGTTCAACTGGATCACCCTGACGCTCTCTACTCTCGCTATTCTTCCGCTCATGATAGCCCGCGCGCGCGCGGAAGAGAGAGAACTCAGCAAGGTGTTGCCAGATTACGTCTTCTATCAGGAAAACGTGCGCATGTTGGCGCCAACCATCGGCGGCTTCTGCGCAGTTGCCGTCAAGATCGTGGCATTGTGCTTTTTTGGCTACGCCATTTGGCAAGGTCTGACATTACCCAGTGTGATTCTCCTCTTTGCCATTCATCTGTACTTGGGATACAGTCTGATGCCGGAAAAGGTGGCCTTTTCCTACCGCTCCAAATCCGGAATGATGGTTGCGGTATGGGGCTTGAGCCTGATTTGGCATCCCGTTTATTATCTGCTCTACATAATTCTCGCGATGTTCGTTTACGGGCTGAAATTCAACTGCCCGTGCATGATTGTTTATAACAAGTACCAACGGTGCCCATGCCTTGACCTGGCCGCGAAGTGCGTCATGAAGAACAACGAGGCTCGGTGAGACAGGGACGAAGTTATTGCAATTGGCCCGCTGGACAACAGCCAAGCAACGATGGCGCGTGGCCGGTTGCCAGCCATCCTGATGACTGTCTGGGCGGCTTGTTGGAGTTTGCGTGCGTTGGGTGGCTCTGCCGGAACAAAACCAGAATGAACTTGCGACGCCCATCGTCGTCCTTCCTGCCGCTCCCCGTTGGTGGGTCAATGTGGCAACATAGTTCTTGAACAGGCCGATTTTGCTATAAATGGGCTTGGCGGCCGAGATCGTCCAGATCGAGCATTGAAAGGAACAGCAACATGAAGCCCATCACGCGCCGGGTATTTGGCAAGGGAGCGGCAGCGGCAACCGCCGCTCTGTGTGCAGGGATTACGATGCCGGAGTCTTTGTTATCGGAGCCGAAGCCGGCGAGGCTCGCCTTTCCGAAAGGCTTTCTGTGGGGCTGCGCAACGGCTGCCTACCAGGTGGAGGGCGGAGCCAAGGACGATGGGCGCGGACCGTCGATCTGGGACACCTTCTCGCATCTGCCGGGCAAGGTGCACAACGGAGATACGGGCGATGTCGCCGACGACAGCTACCACCTCTGGAAGGAGGATGTGGGGCTGCTGGAGAGGCTGGGTGTGAAGGGGTACAGATTCTCGATTGCGTGGCCGCGGGTGTTTCCGACCGGCAAGGCGCCATTGAATCCGAAGGGGCTGGAGTACTACGACCGGCTGGTGGATGAACTTCTGAAGAAGGGGATCGAACCGTACGTAACGATGTTTCACTGGGATCTCCCAGAGGCGCTCCCGGGAGGCTGGCAGTCCCGGGACACGGCTTATGCATTTGCCGACTATGCGGGTTTCATGGCGAAGAAGCTGGGCGACCGGGTGCGGCACTTTATGACCACCAACGAGTTCGATTCGTTCACGGATGGGGGTTACCAAAGCGGCGATTCTGCTCCAGGCCTGAAGTTGGACGCTGCCGGGGTGAACCAGGTGCGCCACAACGCCCTTCTGGCGCACGGGCTGGGGGTGCAGGCGATCCGCGCTCATGCGCCTGCTGGGACCATGGTCGGCCTGGCGGAAGATCCATCGCTCTTTTGCCCGGTGATGGAAACACCCGAGCATATCGAGGCCGTGCGGAAGGCTTTTCGCGACCGCAATGCGCCGTTCCTGGTCGCCATCCTGGACGGCAAATATTCCGATAGCTACCTGGCCCATGAAGGCGCGAACGCTCCGAAGATCGAGGAGGGCGACATGAAGGCGATCGGCAGCCGGCTCGATTTCGTCGGCATGAACTGCTACCACGCGAAATACGTCCGCGCCGACGGCTCACTGCAGGGGTATGCCATCGAGCCGATGCCCGCCTCGTATCCGCATATGGCTTCTTCGTGGATTGAGTTGAGCCCGGAGTGCATTTACTGGGGGGTGCGGACGATCTGCGAACTGTGGCCGGAAAAGGCGCCGATGCTGTACATCACGGAGAACGGCACCTCTTCGGACGACGTGCTGACGGCCGATGGCCGGGTGGAAGATGTGGACCGGGTCATGTATCTGCGGGCGCACTTGACGCAATTGCACAGGGCAGCGGCGGAGGGCTACCCGGTAAATGGCTACTTCCTGTGGAGTTTGCTTGACAACTTCGAATGGTCCGACGGATACAGCAAGCGGTTCGGGATTCACTACGTGGACTTCAAGACGCAGAAGCGGACGCCAAAGTTGAGCGCGGAGTGGTACCGGGCTACAATTTCGGCCAATGCGGTGGAGTAGACCCCAATTGCGTCCACAACCGACAAGCTTGGATCCCCGAAGAATGAAGGACGCCTAGTTAAGCGTCCCTCTCAGGTTCTCAGTTGCAATCTTGGTCACGGAACACCAATAAAAAACCTAATCTGGTGGATCTATTGCAAGCATTCTCTCCGGGACACCGTGTCTTCGACACAACTAACCCTCGATATCCACAATGAGTTAGTCGATTCTGCGCTCACTGAGATTCCGCGAGCACCAAGTGAGTGCACGACCGGCGCCCACTTCTCGTTGGGTATTCTGTGATTGGCGCCAGACTGTCCAGAGTCGTCCCGGCCCGGAGTTCAGTGGACCCTGAGATCGGCGGAGCCATAGGGCAGAGCGTTATTGTGCTCCATGGGGCAGTCGCCATGGATAGCGGACAAAGTCCTTGGCTCAGAATCGGGCCCGAATCGGACCACGACTCCTTCGCACCAGTTTGCGGGGATCCGGGGCAGGTCGAGATGCCGGTCGCCCGTAGGGAACAATGTTCCTCAAGCAAGAATCGTGCGTTTTCGGGAACTCAGGCGCACCTGCCCGCGTACCGACTGGCATGTTCGGCGATCTCAGATATACGCTTCGGCAATTGGTCAAGTCGCCAGGATTCGCTCTGACGGCCGTCGTCACGCTGGCGCTTGGAATCGGCGCCAACGCGGTGGTGTTCAGCGTTTTGAATGCGGTGGTGCTGCGGCCGGTCAATTTGCCCAACGCCGGGAACCTCTTCATGGTGCAGCGCGCCTTCGACCGGGGAAACACTCCGTCGCAGTCCTATCCGGACTACGTGGACCTGCGCGACAAGAACCACACTTTCTCCAGCATCGTGTCGTTCGACATCGTCGGCCCCGTGGGCGTCGATGCGGGCGGGAATCCGTCCACGGCTTGGCCCTACATGGCCAGCGGCAATTACTTCGACGCGCTCGGTGTTCAGCCATTCCTGGGCCGCTTCTACCATGCTGCCGACGAGAAGGGCTACAACAGCGCGCCCTACGTGGTGCTCAGCTATGCGTTCTGGCATAGCTACTTCCACGACGACCGCAGCGTTATTGGCCACACCCTTCAGATCAACAAGCACCCATTGACCGTGATGGGCGTGGCCGCAAAGGGATTTGAAGGAACCGAGTTGTTCTTTGCGCCGGACATGTGGATACCGCTGCTCGAGGAACCGCTGGTGCAGGGACAAAACGGCCTGCAGTATCGGAGCAACCACTCCAGCATGCTGGTCGGACGCCTGAAGCCGGGCGTCACCCCGCAGGAAGCGACTGCAGACCTGAACATTGTGGCATCGGCGCTGTCCAAAGCCTATCCGAACGACGACGACGGGCTGAAACTCTCGCTCGCTCACCCGGGTCTGATGGGTGACATGCTGGGTGGTCCGGCCAAGGCTTTCATGGGCGGCCTGACCCTGCTGGCCGGGCTCATCCTACTAGCCGCGTGCGCCAACCTCGGCAGTCTGTTCGCTGCCCGCGCATCGGATCGCGCCAAGCAGGTTGCTTTGCGTCTGGCGCTGGGCTCGCCGCGCCGGCTCATCCTGCGGCAACTGCTGACGGAGGCGATGCTGGTTTCTGTTATGGGCGGAATTGCCGGTCTGGCCGGCGGCGTCGTGGTTCTGCATATGCTGAGCGCATGGCGGCCCATTCCGCATATTCCCATCGGCGTTCCGGTCAACCCCGACATGCGCACCTATGCCGTGGCTCTGCTGCTGGCGCTCGCAAGCGGTTTGCTCTTCGGGATGGTGCCGGTGCGCCAGGTGCTGCGGGCCGATCCCTGGCAGGTTATCCGCACCGGCATGAGCGGCGACGGAGTGAAGCGCTTTTCTGTGCGCGATGTTCTGCTGGTTGTACAGATCGCCATTTGTGCGGTGCTGGTGACGGCCTCTTTGGTGGCAGTTCGGGGCCTTGTGCGTTCGCTGCACAGCAACTTCGGTTTCGATCCGCAGAACGTGATGCTGGCCAACACCGACCTGCGCATGGCGGGATACGAAGGGGATCGCGTGCCGCAGATGCAGCGCCGCATGTTGGACGCGGTTGCAGCCATTCCCGGCGTCACATCCGCTGGATTCATCGACAATGTCCCGCTGGGCCTGGGCAGCGGCGACTCGTATGTGTATTCAGACTCGACTACCGATCTGCGCCCCACCAACTACGCCGCCGATGCGATGAACTACCAAGTGTCTCCCGGATACATGACTGCTGCGGGGACCAGGCTTCTGGCGGGCCGAGACCTCAGTTTCGGCGACGACAAGGCGGCTCCCAAAGCGGTCCTCGTGAACCGCCGTTTTGCAGAAAAAGTCTTCGGCTCTGTGCAGAAGGCGATTGGCGGGCACTTCAAGTATTGGTCCACGGAGCGCGCCGAGGTGGTGGGGGTGGTGGAAGACGGCAAATACCGCACCCTGACCGAGGACCCGATGCCCGCGATGTTCTTCTCCTACCAGCAGCACCAGTCGAGCAGCATCTGGCTTGTGGTGAGGTCGCGGCGCGATCCGCAGGAGATCGCACGGGCTATCGATACGACCCTCCACGGCCTGGATTCCGCCTTGCCTCTCGGGGTGACGACATTCACCCAGCAGCTGGATACCGCGCTTTTTGCCGCCCGGGTAGCCACGGTGGCCCTTGGGGTCCTCGGTTTTCTGGGCGCGATGCTTGCAGTCACCGGGGTCTTTGGCATGGCCTCTTACGTCGTGAGCAAGCGCTTGCATGAGCTTGGAATCCGGGTGGCGCTCGGCGCGAACCGGCGCCAGGTTCTTCGCACCTCCCTGGGTCGCGCGTTCCGCCTGCTGGCGATCGGCTCGGCTGCCGGACTGGCATTGGGGGTGTTGGCAACGCGCGTGCTTTCGTTCATCGTGTACCAGGCCACGCCCAAAGATCCCATGGTGTTGATCGGGGTGAGCGCAACAATGGTTTTGCTGGGCATGATGGCAGCCTGGATTCCGGCACGGCGCGCTTTGGCCGTCGATCCGCTGGTCCTGTTGCGCGAAGAATAGGGCGCAAGCACGGGTTTTTGCCTGTACGGTTTCTAAATATCGCGACGGGATAGGGAATCCATGCTGCTTTTTATCATCCGCAAGGATGCTCAGTTCCCGTATGGCCGCTAGCCTGAATCGGAACCGCCTCACGACACAGCGGATGAGGTTGTGCATTGTGGGGGACAGTTTCGATTGGCAGACAAGCCTGGGAAACTGTTTCAACCTGCTTCGCTGTGGCCCACGCACCGCATCACTCCCAGGAACCTTGCCCACGGTCCCACGGCCTCGCGAAGCTGGTGCGCCATGATCCTTGAAATCTGATGCAGATGCGTCAAATCGTGTGCTGCCCAGGTAGCCAGCAACTCGGACAGGCAAACCGAGCCGAGCGCCGGATGGAGTCCCCGCCGCTCGAAATCCTGGGTCGTCAGCTTCAGCTCGCGAAGCTCGTCCAGGCTCTTCGCTCGCGCTTTCGCAAATTCGTTCAGGAGTTGGGTCAGCGTTTTGCCCTTGCCATAACGGACATGGCCGTCACGGTCGAAGGGCGCAAACTGCTGCGCCTCGCTGAAGTGCAAGATGTGCCGCGTCCGCGGCATCCAGTCCTCATGTTCGCCTTGAATCAGGTGCGCGATCACGGTGCGCACGTTCCATGTGTTGCCGGATTCGTTCGTTTCCGTCCACACCTCGGGTAATCCATGCAGCAGCGCGTCAAGCGCCGCGGGAGTGCGTCCCAGCAGCACAATCATGTTCTCGAATCCCATCCTCAAACCTCCCACGACCTTTTCTCTATTTACTACTTCTTTGCTCCCTCGTGCTATTGCTCCCTGTCTATAAGACAACAACGGTGTGACCGCGGCAGCCGCGCTATGCACCGCTTCGGCGTGGTCTGGCTTCTGGGTTCGCTTTAGAACGGATTCCATTCTCGCCATCCTCGCTGATTTGCCCCGCGAGGATCGCGAGAATAATTCGCGGTCCAAGCAGGGCCTCAGCTTGCGTCCGCGCTCTGGGTGCATTATCCCGGGCGGGATTCAAAACTCGTCGGTTCCAGCATCCCGCGTCCCGGTGACGAAAATGGCCGAACCGGGAGGCTTTTTTGGCGCCGCAACGCACAGCTTCCACATCTGGTTTTGCAGGGGTAACAGAGCCAACGATCCGGTCGCTGGCTCCCGGCCATTCGGAAACTATGGATTGACTATCATTTTAGAGCGAATTCTCTCTATCCCCGTTGCCCACCGCGTTGCCACCAGGAAGCAACCCGATTCCAGTCGCAAAGGGCGCTTTTCGTTACCGATCCTTACCACGCTGTTTAACTTTCATCGATTACCCCTCGCCGAATAGAGTCGCAGAAAAGGGTAGAAGCGAAAGATCGTCCGCGGCACGCAGCCGCGTCTGTGCCTTCATTGGATGGGAAGCGCATGCATCAGCCCACCGTCTGTCCACAATGCATTCACGCCGCGCGGTAACTGGAAGGAAGCGCCGATAGTTCGTTGGTAGATCTCACCGTAATTGCCGACCGAGGAGATTACCGTGGCGGCCCAATCCTTATCCGTCAGCCCGAGCGCCTGGCTGGTAACCCAATCGATTCCCAGCAGGCGCTGCACCACCGGATCGTCGCTTGTCTTTTGTGCGGCCACGTTGGCGCGAGTGACGCCACTCGCCTCGGCTTGGATAAGCGCATAGATCGTCCAGTCGACCAATAGCCCCCACTGGGCGTCGTCGCGGCGGTAGGCGGGAGCGACGGGCGAGAGTGTGAACAGGTCCGGGAGAATGCGTGCGTTTGCCAACTGCCGGTATTGCTGACGCAGGGGCGCCAGCCGAGTGACGTAGGCGCCGACGGCAGAACACCAGTGAGTCGCCAAGGCATCGTCCATCTCTCCCTCTTCCTGCCAGGTGGAGACTCGCATCTTGAGCACGCCCGCATCGGCGCGCGCTTGCAGGGCGCGATCATTCTCGGTACCGTCGATCACGCAGATCTTGCGGCCAGCAAGATCTTTGAGCGGCGTCGCGGCCAGTTCCGGCTGCACCAGAACCCCCAGGCCGTCGTAAAACACTGGTGGACCGAAAGCGAGCTGCCAGTGGGCGGATGCTGAGGCGCTCGGAGTCACTCCGACCACGAGATCGACTCGTGATCGGCTGAGACCCTGTTCGGCCTCGGATTCGGAATTGAATGCGGTGATTACGATCTTGGCCCGCGTACCCAGGGCAGCGACACCAACAGCCTTGCAGATCTCGGAATTGAGCGTACTCAAGTCCCCATGCAGGTCGACCTTGTTCCAGTCTTCTCGTGCGACGACCACGCCGCAGTGAAGCTCCCCAGCCGCCTGAATCTGCTTGAGGGTAGGGCCGGCGGCAGAAGGTGTGTCCGCGCCAGCGAACGCAGCGAACCCGAGCAGTGCTGCGGCCAAAAATCCATTCCACTTCAAGTTCATGTCTTCCATATCTCCGGGACGGCCTTCCGGCCGCCCCGGATTCTTTACTAGATCACTGGGGCCAGGTGGTTCCAGTGCCGGTCGGAGAGTTGGCAGCGGTGTTGCCGCTGGTGTTGTAGTACGGACTGCCGAAGCTTACCGTCGGACGGGGATTGAAGTCCGCGGGCGGCGGATCGCTAACCGGCACTGAGGTTTGTGCACCGGTCGGATCGAACGGAGCGGGGTTGTAGACGCCGTTGAGATAGTCCGTCGGCACAATGTTGAGTGCAGCGTTGGCGCAAGCGCCGGTTGCACTGTAGTGCGGCAGAGTTACCACCTCACCCGCCGGAATCGCGGCGTAGGTTTCCGGCAGCGGGGGAACATTCCCAAGAAGCCGATCGTTGTCGAAGGCTTCGCTCAGATCGCCCATGCCTGGAAAGACATCACCAGGCCCGAGGGCGGTCTGCGGCGTGGTGCTGTTGGGTTTGCAGAATGGGTTGATCGCCGTCCCTGTCGCGTAGGCGCCGGGCCCCACCAGCGTCGGTGCAACGGTGGGCGAGGTGTAGCTGGGCGGCGTCGTGCACAGGGCGGCCCCGGCGGTGAACGCCGCAGCCTCGTCCGGCAACTGTCCGAGTGGAACCAGACCCT
>CAZLMY010000177.1:0-9243 GCA_964560845.1 uncultured Occallatibacter sp.
ATCGGACGACGTCTTTGCCATGCAGGGCAACTGAGACGGCTACAAGGACGAGGACATCGTACGGCCCGGCCACGACGTGCAAAACATCCTCATCGAGAACAGCGGGGTTTCCACCAGCATCTCCAACATTGTTCGCGCCGGCTGGCCGCGAAAGGTCTTCAACTCGCGCAATTTTACGATGCGCAACTCCGACATTCTTCACGGTGGGATCGGAGCCTGTGGCCAGACCTTTGGCTTGCTGGGCTTTTGGGGCGCCAACGGGGCCCACGGCGCCGTGGCCAACTACACCTTTGAGAATCTCTTCCTGGACAACTGGTACTCGCTGGTGCAACTGGAGCAGCAGGAACCGGCGCTGGAGGGCTTTACCTTCCGCAACATCTGGGAATTGGATCAGCCGCCCCTGGCTCCGTCCACGATTTCGGGTCAGATCAAAGATGTTGTGTTCGACAACATCAAAGTCGGTCAACACCGCGCTTCAGGCAATGCCGATTTGCCTCTAGTGGTGAGCGGTGGGGCGGCGCCGGTCCAGTTTGTCGACCAGCACGGTCCGATTGCACGGTTTAGCGTGGACCCGCCGGTGTTTGGTCCCGGGCAGGATGTGACTTTTACCGCGCCGCCTCAGACCGGAGCCCGCTATACCTGGCTTTTTGGAGACGGGACGCAGGCGCACGGCGCTCGGGTTCACCATCGCTTTCCCGACGCCTTGGGCACGGAACTGAACGGCGAAAACGGCGCCGGGCGATTCCGGGTCCTGCTACAGGTGAAGGACCAGCAGGATCAACAGGATTGGGCCTCGCAAGGCCTGACGGCTGTGAGTCGATGGCACGATGCTGTTTCCGCTGTGGGCCCCACGGTGCCCGGGCTCACCTTTCAGATTTACCCCGGTTCGTGGACGCAATTGCCCAACCTCGTCGACGAGCATTGGGTCTTCGCGGGCGAAGCGCCCAATCTGCAGGCCAACGCCCAGGGATTTACGCGCTATGCCGTGTCGTGGGACGGGCTGCTTGATATCCCAGCCGACGGTGGCTACACCTTTGACCTGATGGCGCGCGATGGAGCCCGTCTGGTGATTGACGGCCTGGAAGTGGCCAAGACCGGACCGCCTTTTGCGCAGGTGTGCGGCGCTCCGGGAAACGCGATGCGTTTTGACCGCGGCTCGCTCGGACTCAGGGCTGGCAAACATCGCCTTCATCTGGAGGGGCTGCACTCGCTGAGCGATGGCGCCCCGCAGTTGCTGTGGGAAGGGCCTGGACTTCCGCTAGCGGAGGTGCCTCCGGCGGCCTATAGCCATCCGCGGCAAGACATCGTAAAGCAAGGGCCTGCCAATAAGGAGTAGGCGGGCCATGGTAGCGAATTCAGCAAGAAGATCGAAAGGAAGGTCATGGCACTTGAAGTTCCGATTTGCACGGCGGTCTCACCGGTAGAAGAAGAGGTGAGGTCGATAGACGGGACTCGGATCGGATTTGTAAAGATGGGCACGGGACCGGCGGTGGTCTTTGTGCACGGCAGTCTGGCCACGCACGGCGACTGGTTTCGCGTGGCAGAAAGCCTGGCCGACCGGTTCACCTGCTATTTGATGGATCGCCGTGGTCATGGGCTGAGCGGCGAAGGCGCCGGGCCTTATTCCATTGAATGCGAGTACGACGACATCGCTGCCGTGCTGGAAGCCGCGGGGCCAGGAGCGAGCCTGGTGGCTCATTCCTACGGGGCAACCTGCTCCCTGGGTTGCGCGGCACGCACTGAGGTTGCGCGGATCGTGCTCTACGAGCCGCCGCTACCCATCAAGAGAACCATCACTAACGGCGCGTTTGAACAGTACTGCGCGGCCTTGGAGTCCGGGGCACTCGAAGAGGCGCTGGTGATCGGCATGCGCAGCTTCGTCGGCCTCCCTGCGGAGAAGGTCGAAGCCATGCGGGATTCCTCAATGTGGACCAAGCTTTCGGCCTTGGCGCCGACCTGGCCCTGTGAGCTTGAAGCCATGGATGATCTGGGGGGGTCGGTGGAGCTTTACTCCGGGATTGCCAGCCCGACGTTGCTGCTGCTGGGCACCGAAAGCGCTCAACATCCGTTCAAAGAAGCAGTTGCGGCGCTGGCTAAAGTCATGCCCCACGTCACGGTGGCATCGCTGCCCGGGCAAAGTCACATGGCCCTGCGCACTGCGCCACAACTGGTGACGCGCCTGATTGCGGAGTTTCTGTCGTAGAGGGCTCAGAAGGTCCAGGCTGGATGGGATGGATATTGGAGATCGCCATTTGGGCGATTGCGGCCACTCTTGACAGGGTGTAGCATCGCTGACATGGCAACCTATCGCGTTGTTCTACGCCGCTCCGAGGAAGGTTACAGCGTCTCATGCCCCGGTTTGCCCGGCTGTTGGTCTCAGGGAGCAACCGAGGAGGAAGCGCTTTCAAACGTTGGCGTGGCGATTCGGGAGTACGTAGAGGCGGCCGAGGAACTCAGTTCTCGGAATCGAAGCCTGGGCAACACACAATAGCAGGAATCTCGCAACTGTTGGGGACTATGTACCGGAGCGTCTTAAATTGCTGCGCATTTTGAAAAGTTGCTTCGGTCCCACACGCTGTTTCTCGGATTCTCCTGCCGCCTCAATTCTTAACGGTACACGCTACGCCTCGAAGCGGGATTATCTCGCGGCGGATCCCATTAGCGCCAGATCTTCAAGCCATTTCTGTAAGGCCGCTCCATCCATGAGTTCTAGCCTGTAAGGGAGTAATGGCCGAATAAATGGATCCTCAACGATTCCCGGGGCAAACGACGATGTGGTGGTTATGATTCCTTTCGACGCTCGCTGGTCGCCGAGCAACACTCCCGCAAGAGCACGGACATCATCAAAGCGGACGAGATTACCTGCTTTATATGCCTTTACAGAGTCAATGATCCTAACCGACCCGACTCCTCTCTTGATCGCGATTACGTCCCGGCCATGATCACCTGACCGCGGGGTCAGTATTACTTCGTCATAACCAGCCTGATCAAATGCCGCCGCTATTAACTCTTCCCATTTCCGAGGGGGTATTTGAGAGGCCTTCTGCCAATCATTCTTGAGTTCGCCAATGATCATCCTCCAAGGAATACTGATGGCGTGTATCAACTTTCCTTCTGGAGTGGCTTCGTAAGGCTGAATAACGCATTGTAATAGCAGCCCGTCTTGGCTCTCTGCGTACCTTGAATTCACTAGGACTGAGTCGATAAAGATATCCAGGCTTTGACTGTCAAGAGCCAAAGTGATCCCCCCAATCGAGAGTGTGTCCTCAGCCCGTTGCTTCCAAGATATCCCTTTGCTTTCAAACGGGAAAAGCGAGCCAGGCCCAAGAACGTCCGCTAAGTGTTGTTGAACATTCTCTACCCAACATTCCAAGCCTTTGCGTACAGCGAGTTCCCTGTTTCCCTCGACCCAATAGGAATAGGCTTGCTCGAGTCCTCCGGACCAGAAGTTGTCCGTCTCCTCGGCTTCCATCCGAATGTACTCATCGTACCCAGGAGGAACATTAGTCAGTAGACGAGGCCCTAGCCGATTGAGAGTCTTGTAGAACCTCGCCCACTCGCTGGTCTCAGTCATATGCAATCTGTCCCCGTCCCAATTGATCTCCTGACACAGATCTCTGCTACTTTGGCAACTGGCTTACATCCCAGCCGCCGCCCAGCGCCCGGACCAGGCCCACGCTGACCACAAACTGCCGAGTCTGCAGGTCGATGGCGGTACGTTGATTTTGCAGCAGCGTGGTTTCCGCTGTCAGCACCTCGAGATAGCTGGTGACGCCGCCTTTGTAGCGGTTGTTCGACAGGTCGAGCGAGTGCTGCGCCGAAGCGACGGCTCGCTGCTCCACGCCAGACTCCTGTTCCATGATTCTCAACCCGGAGAGCTGATCTTCCACATCGTTGAAGGCCTGGAAGACGGCGTTCTTGTAGCCGGCGACCTGGGCTTCGTAGGTGTGGCGTGCCTGGTCGGTGAGCGCGTGGCGCTGGCCGGCGTCGAACAGCAGCTCGGTGGCCTGCGCACCCAGGGCCCACATTGCGCTTGGACCTTGGAGCCAGGTGCCGCCGTGCTCGCTCTCAAACCCGCCTTGGCCGGTCAGGTTGATATTGGGATAAAAGGCGCTGACGGCGATGCCGATCTGGGCGTTGGCGGCGGCGGTACGGCGCTCGACCGCGGCAATATCCGGCCGCCGCTCCAGCAACTGCGAGGGCACGCCGACGGGAATCTTGGGCAGCGGCAGGTCCAGAGGCGAAGGCGGGATGCTAAAGCCATTCAACTGGTAATTGGCCAGGGTCCCTACCGCGTGCTCGTACTGCGCGCGGGCCACGCCCAAGTCGGCAAGTTGCGCGCGAACCGTCTCCAGTTGGGTCCGGGCCTGGGCCACGTCCACGTCCGTGGCGACTCCGCCGTCGAGTCGGCGTTGGGTGAGGTCAAGCTGCTTTTCCAGATCCGCGACCGTGGCGCTCAGCAGTTTCACCTGAGCGTCGAGGCCGCGCAGTTGAAAGTAATCGGCGGCCATCTCGGCATGAAGAGTGAGATCCACGTTCGCCACGTCGGCGGCGCTAGCCTGGGAGTTCTCACGGGCGGCTTCGACGGTGCGCCGAATGCGACCCCAGAAATCGGGTTCCCAACTGCCCTGCGCGGCCAGGGTCAGATCGCCGTATCCGGCCGGCTTGGTTGGGGAATACAAGGGGCCGTTCTGCGAGACGTGTTCGCGAGTGATGGCGGGACCTGCGGAAAAAGTGGGAAACAGCGAGGTGCGAACCGAGGCCACTTGATCGCGTGTTGCCAGATAGGTCTCCACGGCCTGGCGGAGATTCTGGTTGTCGGTGGCGATGCGTTCTTCCAATTTGTTGAGTTGGGGGTCCTGGTAGATCTCCCACCACTTTCCGCGGAGCATGCCGTCGGAAGGGGTGGCCGGCTCCCAGCCGCCGCCGTTGGAAGGGTTTGGCGGCGGCACTATGACGGCTGTCGCGCCGGCTTCCTTGTAGGCTGGCGGGGCTGTGTAACCGGGACGGCTGTAATTCGGGCCTACTGGTTTGCAGCCGGTGAGGAGGCCAAGGGCGCATAAACCGGCCGCAAGAAAGATGGACGAAGTGGGCGGATGGGCCGAAAAATATCCCTCTGGGGCTAAAGCTCCGCTCATTCTAGGGGCCATATCGACACGACTAAGGTCGTGCCCTTGCAAAGCCGAGCCCAAGTCGAGTTCCTCTGCGAAGTTGGGAGTCGGCATGGTTACTTGCCTCCCGCAGCAGTTGGGCCGGCGTTGGTGCTGCCTACAAATACCTTCTCACCCTCGATGAGCGAATCCGGGGGGTCCTGAATCACCTGGTCGTTCGATCCCAGGCCGGTGACAATCTGCACGCTGGCTCCATCGTCCTCGCCAATGACCACAGGAACCAAATGCGCGACATTGCCGTTGACCACCGTGCCCACCCGCAGGCCTTCTTTGCGGAAGATCAGGGCCGAGGCGGGAACCACGAAAGTCGGGCCTGCCTGGGGCGTCTTGAAGTGCACTTGGGCAAGAGAGCCTGGCAGCAGTTCACCAGCGCGGTTATCCACATCGATTTCCACAAGCAGCGTGCGGCTGACGGGGTCGATGGCGTCGGAGGTCCGTTCCAGCGTGCCCTGGTACACCTTGCCCGCGTGTTCTTGAAAGGTGAGGTCGATCTTGGCGCCGCGCTTCACGTTCTGCGAGTAGATCTGGGGCAGGTTGGCGAAGACGCGGAGGGTCTGAATGGCCTGCAGGTGAAAGAGCTCTTTGGCGCCGCCGGTGTCGATCAACTGACCGGTATCGATGTTGCGGGCGGTCACCACGCCATCGAAGGGGGCGTAGATCTTCTCGAACGACTGCAGTTCGCGCAGCCGCTGCACGTTGGCTTGGGCGGATTTGACGGCGGAGGAGGTGGTGGCTGCCTGGGTCACGAAGGTCTCCGTGTCCTGGCGGGACACGGCGTCGGATTTCACCAGGCCGGTGTACCGTTCTGCCTGGGCTTTGGCGTTTCCGGCGGAGGCCTCGGCGGTGATCAAGTCGGCCTGGGCCTGGGCCAGTTGCTGATCCAGCTCCGGCGTGGCGATCTCGGCCAGCAATGCACCCTTCTTCACGCGGGCTCCGATATCGAAGTACCACCTGGTGAGGTAGCCCGAGGTGCGCGCATAGATGGGGGAGTCGGTGTAGGCGGTCACGTTGCCGGGCAGCACAAAGCTGTCGACCGGGGCGCCTGGTTTGGGCGGCAGGACAATGACCGTAGGTGCGGCCATCCTGGTGGTGGATTCGGCAAGCACCCGATCGGCAGAATTGCGGTGAAGAATGCCGAAGCCGGCCACAGCGGCGGCCACCACGATCAGCACCACGGCGCCAAACAGCACGCGGCGCGGTGAAAGGGGCTGGTGCTCCGGTGCGGATTCGTGGTGCTCAGCCGGCCGCTGCGCCGGAGATGACTTCGAATTGGATTCGTTGGACATAAAAGCACTACTCCGATAGCTGGTCAAACTCGTCAAAGGTTGCGGCGTGGGCGGCTTCGTGCGCCTTGCGGCGACGTTCCAACCGGCCATGCACTGCAGAGAAGGACGCGGGGACAAAGAACAGGGTGGCCACCGTGGCCAGCAGCAATCCGCCAATGACCGCGCGGCCCAAGGGGGCATTCTGCTCGCCGCCATCGCCCAGGCCCAGGGCCATGGGCACCATCCCGATGATCATGGCCAGCGCCGTCATGACCACCGGGCGCAAGCGGACAAACCCGGCGTTCAGTGCGGCCTGACGGGCGTCGCCCACCAGGATTTCCAATTGCTCGCGGGCAAAACTCACCACCAGGATGGAGTTGGCCGTGGCCACCCCCATGCACATGATGGCGCCGGTCAGGGCCGGCACACTTAGTCGAGTGTTGGTCAGAAACAGGAACCAGACAATACCTGCCAACGCCGCCGGCAGCGCCGAGATGATCAGAAACGGATCGAGCCACGACTGGAAGTTGACTACGATCAGCAAGTAAACCAGCAGGATCGAGAAGGCCAGGCCCGACAGCAGTCCGATATAGGACTTGTACATGGTCTCGCTCTGCCCGCGCAGTACAAAGTGAGAGCCTCGCGGCAAGTCGCCAGGATGGTTCTTGTCGCCCTGGTGGCGGGCGATGATCTTTTCCATGGCGCGCGTCACGCTGCCCAGGTCGGTGCCGTCCACATTGGCGTAGATATCCAGCACCGGCTGCACGTCGTAGTGGCTGACGGTGCCCATTTCGGTCCCCGGCACGATGGATGCGAGGTTACCAAGCACCTGCCTGGTCGCCGGGGTCCCGGGCACCCCGGTGGGGCCGGCGAGGTCTGCAGGGGTGGTCATTTGCGGGCCGGTTACCGGCAAGCTCTCCAAGCCGGCCAGCGAATCCAGGTTGTATTGGGGAGTCTGGATGGCGACGTTGTAGCTAACGCCGTTCTTCGGGTCCAGGTAAAAGCTGGGAGTGGTTTGGAAGCTGCCGCTCAGGGCTACCAACAAGCTCGTGGCTACATCCTTTTGCGTCAGGCCGATGCTTTGTGCTCGGGTACGGTCCACGTTCACTGTCATCTTCGGATAATCGAACGGCTGCTGAATCCGGGTGTCGGCGGCGCCGGGAACGTAACGAGCCTCATTCAACATCCTCTCCGCAAGGTCCCGGTTGGCATAGAGGTTGGGACCGACGATCTGAATGTCGATGGGCGCGGAAAGGCCGAAATTCAGGATCTGGGTGACAATGTCTACCGGCAGCACATAGAACGTGACGCCGGGATATTGGCGCGCCAGTACGTCGCGGATTTTCTCAACGTAAGGCCCGGTGGGATGATGATCGGGGCTGAGCTGGACCTGGATGTCGGCGTCGGCCGGTCCGATAGGCGCCGAGGTGGAATAGGAGAGATTCAAGCCGGAGTAGGGCAAGCCGATGTTGTCGACGATATTGACGACTTCCTTGGCTGGAATCTGCTCGCGGATGGTCTGGTCGACATGGTCGCATAGCAGAGCGGTCTCTTCAATGCGCGTGCCGGTGCGGGCGCGCACGTGAATCTTGAACTGTCCGGAGTCGACCGAAGGGAAAAAGTCCTGCCCCAGCCAGGGAGTCAGGCCCAGCGAAGCCACAGCAAACAGCAGGAATAAGGCGATAAACACGCCAGAGTGGTCGACGCATACGGCAAGCAGGCGGAGGTAACCGTGGCGAACCTGCTCAAAGCGCCTTTCGAATCCCATCTGAAAACGAACGAAGGGATTGCGGCTGCTCTGCTTTCTCTTGGCCTCTTCGTCGTCGTGCTCTTTGAGCAGATATTTGGCCATGGTGGGCACGACTGTGCGGGAGAGCAAGTAGCTGGCCAGCATGGCGAAGACCACCGCCTCGGCCATGGGAACAAACAGGTACCGGGCTACGCCGCTGAGCAGGAACATGGGGACGAAGACGATGCAAATGGCCAGGGTTGAGACCAGGGCCGGGGTGGCAATCTGCGCGGCGCCGTCGAGGATGGCCTGTTCAATCTCCTTGCCAGCCTCCAGGTTTCGATTGATGTTTTCGATCTCAACCGTGGCGTCGTCAACGAGGATGCCTACAGCCAGAGCCAAGCCGCCCAGAGTCATGATGTTGATGGTTTCGTGCAGGGCATACAGCGAAGCAAGAGAACAAAGAATAGAAAGCGGAATGGAGACCGCGATAATGACCGTGGATCGCATGCTCCCCAGGAAGATGAGGATCATAACGCCGGTGAGGCAGGCGGCGATGATCGCTTCGCGCACCACGCCGTCGATGGCTCCGCGGACAAAGATCGACTGGTCGGCCAGCGGCGCGATCTGCAACTGCGGGGGCAACTGGCCCTTGATGCTGTCCAGCTTGGCGCGGATGCCGGCGATGATATCCAGCGTTGAAGCCGAGCCGGTCTTCATGGTGCTCATCAACAGCGCGCGGCGTCCGTCGACGCGGACGATGTTGGTTTGCGGGGGATAGCCGTCGCGAACGTGCGCCACATCGCGCACGTAGATCACCGCACCGTTGACCGCCTTTATAGGAAGGTTATTCAGGTCGTTGATAACGTCGGGCGCGGAGTTGGTCTCGACGGCGTATTCAAAGCGGTCGATCTTCATGGTGCCCGAAGGCGCAATCAGGTTCTGCGCTGAGACGGCATTGACCACATCGATGGGCGAAAGGCCTTTGGCCTGGAGGGCGGGCAGGTCGAGGTCCACTTGCACCTGGCGCTGCTTGCCGCCGTAGGGAAACGGCGTCTGTGCTCCCTCGATGGTGGCC
>CAZLMY010000178.1:0-9068 GCA_964560845.1 uncultured Occallatibacter sp.
TCTATCAATACGAGATGGCCGAGCGGCTGGGCGTGCATGCCAACTCGATCACCAAGTACGAGCGCGGCGAGGGCAAGCCGCACGCCGCCGTGGTCCGCATGTTCGACCTGCTGTGCGAGCAGCAGAAGATTCGTTTTGACCAATACGAAGCCGCACCAAAGGGCAAGGGAGATGGAATGAAGATCGTTCTGGCAGAGAAGGTTTCTCCGGCAACATTGGCCGTTTTTGCAGCCGAGCCGGGTTGGGAAGTTCTGACGCACGACCAGTTGCCGGACGGCCTTGCGGCCGCCTTGGCCGATGCCGATGGGCTGGTAGTCCGCAGCGCCGTGCAGGCCGACGACGCGCTGATGGCGCAAGCGCCCAAGCTGCGGGTCATTGGCCGCGCCGGTGTGGGCGTCGACAATATCGATGCCGACGCCGCCACGCGCCGCGGCATTGTGGTGATGAATACCCCGGGCGCCAACGCCGTTGCCGTTGCCGAGCTGGCCATTGGCCTGATGCTGGCCCTGGCCCGCAAGCTGCCCGCCGCCAATGCCTCCATGCACGCCGGCCGCTGGGAAAAGAAGAACCTGCAGGGTATGGAACTGCGCGGCAAGACCCTGGGCATTCTGGGCCTGGGCCGCATCGGCCTGGAGGTCGCCAAGCGCGCCAAGGGCTTCGGCTTGGAAATCATCGGCAGCGATCCCTTCGTCTCCGCCGCAGTGGCCCGCGAAAACGGCATCAAGCTGGTCACCGTCGAAGAACTCATCGCCGGTTCGGACTATCTGACTCTGCACGTGGGCCTGACCCCGCAGACCACCGGTTTTGTGAATGCCAAGACTCTGGCGGCCATGAAGAAGGGTGTGCGCATCATCAACTGCGCCCGCGGCGAGTTGATTGAAGACGCGGCCCTCGTCGAAGCCCTCAAGAGCGGCAAGGTGGCCGGCGCGGCATTGGACGTGTTCGCCTCCGAGCCTGCCAAGGAAACCCCTTTCCACGGCCTCGACAACGTGATCCTGACCCCGCACATCGCCGGTTCCACGGGCGAGGCGCAGGAGGCGGTCGGCATCCAGATCGCCCGCCAGGTTCGCGACTACCTGAAGCTCGGGGTGGTGCAGAATGCAGTGAATCTGCCCTCTCTCAGCCACGAGGAGTATGTAGTCCTAGCGCCGTACATCGACCTGGCCGGCCGGCTCGGTTCGTTCCTGGCCCAGACCGGCAAGGGCGGCATCGAGGCCATCGATCTGGTTTACGGCGGCATGTTGGCCGACGCCAAGATCGACCTGGTTCGCAATGCGGCCATCGAGGGGCTGCTGCAGGGCTCAGAAAATGTGAACCGCATCAACGCGGCTTCGGTCGCCGAAGAGCGGGGCATTCGCATCCATGAGGAGAAGCAGGAAAGCCATCGCGGCGGCGCAGCCACCGTGCTGACGATCGCATTGCACACGGCCACCGGTATCAGCCGCGCCTCGGCTACCGTGATCCACGGTGAACAGCCCCGTTTGCTGGAGTTCGACCGCATCGACATCGAGACGCCACTGGAAGGCAACCTGCTGGTCTGCCGCAACCAGGACGTCCCCGGAGTCATCGGCAAGATCGGGTCGATCCTCGGCGAGCACGGCGTCAACATCGCCAACTTTGCCCTGGGCCGCGAGCGCGCCGGCGTCAAGCCAGTGAAGGCTCTGGCCGTGGTGCAGGTCGACGCTCCGGTTTCCGATACCGTGCTCGAAGCTCTGCAGACCATCCCGGCGCTGCTTGAAGCCAAGTTGGTCAAGCTGCCTGAGGCGGGTTTCTGAATTGCAGGTAGCCCAAAGTGCTTGTGCAACAGAAAAGCCACCGTTAGCGGTGGCCTCTCTGTTGCAGCGGAAAGAGCTTTCGGCTTTCAAGAGTAGGACCTACCGAGCAGGCTGCCAAGGCTCGACGCGCAGCATGTCGGAAAGAATCCCTCGCTCTTCGGGGCTGAAGACGCCCTGGTAGCGGCTGGAGTTCAGCACTGTCTGCCGCTGATCCAGCGGAACCGAGCGCAGATCGCGGAACGCGTCCTTCATCAGCGCCTGGCGAGGCAGCGGCAGAGCGGCCCAGCGGCGCGCAGACAGGTTGATTTGCATCCGTTCCTGGGGCGAAAGGTGCTCGATGATCTCGGCGCGCGCCAGACGCCGCTGCCGCTGCTCCTCTGACAACTGGTTCACTTGGTGCAACTGCTGCACCAGCCTCTGCTGATCCTGAGCAGGAAGCCGTGCAAAGCTGGGATCGCTGCGCAGCACGCGTTCCTGCTCCTGTACCGGCAGATCGTGATGTTCGTTGAGCCAGGCGCCCAAATGTCCTGGGGGCAGGTTGCTGGGCAGCGAGTATCCTCGGTAGGCAGGACGAACTACGCCCGGCCCAAGATAGGGAGGCCCCGGGTAGGCCGGTCGCGCTCCGGCAGGACCATTACCCTGCGGACGGCCCATCGAAGGCTGCGCGGGCCTTACCGGCGCTTCCGTCCTGGGCGCTGCTGCCGGATGGCTAGAAACATGGGGAGCCGGATGCGCAGGCTGTTGTCCTCTGGCCCAGGCAATTGGAGCGCACAACGCAGCGGCGGCGGCAAAAGAAAAAGCCGCGCATAGCAGCTTGCCGCCGTATTCCCCACGTCGTACGCTTCCCGCATCGTGTTTCCCGATCACCGGATTCCCCTTACTATTTTCAGTCGCCATTGTCCTGGTTGGTGGTCGAGAGCGCCTCCAACTGGTCAAGCAGTTGCGCGTTGCTATCCAAGGTCTGCAAATCGTGCACCACAGCCGCCTGCCCCGTTGGCGTCGGCGGCTGATCCCAGTCCGTAACACCCAGGTAAGTCCCGCCGCCCAGAAGCAGAACCACCGTCAGTGCCATGGCCGCCACGGGACGGACATGCATCGAAGGGCCATAGGTCAGGCGGGCCCGCAGCCGGTCAAGCCAGCCCGCCGGCGCCGCCTCCCGCTCTTCCCGCATCCGCGCATCCAAGCGGGACAAAAAGTAGGGATTCGGCTCCGGGGCCTCCCAGGCATCCAGCAGCGCCATCGTCGCCCGAAGCTCGGCCAGTTCCTCCCGGCAACGGTAACATCCCGCAACATGCGATTGAACCTTGGCAGGCACACTTCCAGGATCGAGCAGCATGTCAGCCAGCTTCGCGTCCATTCCGGTGCAATTTGTCTTCATCGGCTCCATCGTTACCACCCCACTCCCCGCCGGTCTCGCCCGGCTTGTTCCTCTCACGCAAAATCCTTCAATGTATCCCGCAGCGTCTGGTAGGCGCGAAAAAGCAGCGACTTGGTCGCCGACTCGCTCAGCTTCAGCACCTCTCCGATCTGCCGATAATCCATCCCCTGATACTTGTGCATCAACACGGCCATGCGCTGCCGTTCAGGCAGCGCCATCACATGCTTCCGAATCGCCGCCATCCGTTCATCGCGGACCAGGCGCTCTTCCACTGTCGGCTCATCGTCCGCCACGTCGGGCGTCGTACCGCTTTCCTCGTCCGGTGCGTCCAGGTAAAGCGCCGGCGCCGACCGCTCGTGGCGGGTGTCGCGCGCATGATTCACGGCCAGATTGGTGGCGATACGGTAAAGCCAGGTAGTGAACTTGGCCTCCGCGCGGTAACTGGCCCGTGAACGGTAAACCCGCAAAAACACCTCTTGCGCCAGTTCTTCGGCGATCGCCTGATTGCGAACCATGCGAAAGAGGAAGTGGATCATCGCCCGGTGGTATTTGCCCACCAGATAGTTGAAGCCCGTTTCGTCTCCTGCCGCCACGCGCAGCATAATCGCCGCGTCGCTGCCTGGGTCAAGCCCGGCGAACAAGCCTGGAAGCAACTCTTCGGACGTGTCTCCGCCTGAGTCCGGCCGTGAAGCCGCACCCGCTCCCAGAACCGACTTGTCCAGGACCAGGGTAGTCATAATCTCTGGAACCCGGTCTCCGCCGGAAGGTTGCGGCCCAGAATCATTTTCAAGGTGGGAATTTTTGCTCGCAGCCCCGTCGGATTGCCGGTCTGCCCTGGGGCTGGCAGACTGCGCCAGGAAAACCAGCGAATGCTGCCATTCCGGCCCGGCTCCATTCGCGAAACAGGCGCCCCTGAAGTAGCCATTTCCTGAGCCCTCCGCAAAGGCCGAGAAGGGGCGCTGGAACGACTCGCTCAAGAGCGGAAGGCGGGCAAAGCGGCGGGCGATTTTGAAACCAAGTCGCATCGGCAGTCAAGCGCGGAACCGGACAGGGCAATGGTTTGGCTGTGAAGGCCCGCTGGTGTTACTCTAACCTACGGGATGCCCTACTGGCGCAGCTTTTGCCGGACGGTTTCGCGGGCGCTTAACTCAGCGGTAGAGTGCCACCTTCACACGGTGGAAGTCGCAGGTTCGAATCCTGCAGCGCCCACCATAGAAATCTATAACTTACGGCCTTTTTAACCGAAAAAATCAACCCACATTTCAACCCACATTTATTGCACCGTCGCAGTGTGCGTCTGTAGTGCCACAAGAAACTGACCTTGCGCTGCCCGTGCTTGATCCGAGTCCTGCTGTGTGTACAGATCCAGCGTTGTCTGAATCCTGCTATGCCGCAGAATTCCCTGCACGGTCTTTGGCTCAACCTTCGCCTTGTTCACCATCCAATTGGAAAGGGAATGGCGGAGATTGTGCAATCCAAACCGGTGCCCTTCGGGCACGTTTACTCCGGCCCCAATGGCAGCCGTACGCAGGTGATCCGCTACAAACACGGAGGGCGAAACTGGAACCCTCCCGTTTGCCTTGAAAGAAGGAAACACGAAATCCGTATCCTTTCCATAAGGCGTCCGAGAATGCCAAGCTTTCAAATGTCGCCCCAGGCGGGGGTGCAGCGGCACAAAACCGTCAGAACTTTCCGTCTTGGTTGCCCCATCTTTTCCTCTTAACCAACGTTTGGATACCCGTATCCGCTCATCCTCAAATCGGATGTCTGCCCACCGAAGCGCAAGCAACTCTGAAGAACGCAGAGCGGTTGCGGCACAGGTGAACACCAGAATGCGGTGCAGTGGACTGGATAACGCGCGCAGAATCGAGCGTGTTTGCTGCGGTGTGATGACAATAGCCCGGTAGTTTGTTGTGCTGCGTGTTTCGACGGGCTGCGCGGGATTTTTGGAGACAAGCTCATGCAGGATGCCGACTTTATAGATGCGCAGCATGACGCCGCGAATCTTGGAAACCGTCGTCCAAGCAAGCCCTTTATCCGCGTGCAGCGACTTCAGCCAGCGCTGAAGGTCGAGCGGCTTGATGTCATCGGCGATCTCATTCCCCCAGCGAGGGACCAGATGTTGCCGGACAATCTGTTGAGTGTTTGAGGTCGTTCCTTCGGTTTTCGGACGCACTGCATCCGTACCGAAGTCCGCCTTCAGGTAATGCTCGGCAAGGGCGGTAAAGTGGAGGCGACCGGTACCAGGGGCATCGCTGTTGACGCGGACGAGCAGGCCGAGTGTGTCCACCTCACGCCATGCGGCTTTCTCGCTAGGGAAATCCCGGACGAGGCCGACTGGCAAAGTGTTTTCAACCCGCCTTCCGTCTGCTGTAGCTACCCTGTACCGGAGCACCCAGGTCTCCCCTTCCTTGCGCGGTACTTTTTTCAATGATCCTCGCTGATAAGCCATAAAGCTCCTCTCAGCGGAGACTGCCATGGATCAAATGATACCGCTTCGAGGCGATCGTTTCAGCCAGTTCCGAGAGCCGAAACACCCACACCCTGCGAATACCGCCTGTGCCGAGCGCATAGGCTCCGACGACACCCTGGCGTGCGAGGGAGAGCAAGAATCTGCGTTTGATGCCAAGAAACTTGGCAGCTTCATCTGCGGATACAAATGGTTCTTGGTTCAAGGTCATTTTCTCCTTCCGCTGTGCGTCAATTCAGCTATGTCATCGCATTTTGTGCGCCGTTATCTCTCCCGGCGCGCAAAGATTTCATACTGTACCCACAACGATTGGTCGCAAGTGAGGTGTCCCCTTCGGATCGAGCCTCGAGGAGCAGGGTCAAATACGGTTTTGCGCGGAACGTCATGGAAGTCAGAAGTTCGCTGACTATTGGCGAATTGTGCACGTGTGACACCTGTCGAAAGCTGCATATGAAACGCCCTCAAGATGAAGCAGATTCAAAATGGTCTCTGCCAATAAACAAATTCGCAATCGCCACATATGCGATGTACATTTCACTACTTTCGCACAAGTGAGACTTCTAAAGCAAGAGATTGTTGCTCTTCAGTGAAATGTGTCAGACTGGTTTTGCAACGCTGGGATAATTGAAGACACAGAGCATCATATCTCTCACGTCGTGATTCAGAGAGCGGTCGCGCGCATCAGGCGATGACAACAGCGATTCATTCTTTGGGCCGCGTCTTCCTGGGATTGCGAGGCTTGCTAGCCTCGGCCTCCAGTCGCAGGTTTTGTGCGTGGTGTCGCTTCGCGGCCTCATAGATCATTTCCCAGGAAATGGGAAAGCACTCCCGTGAGCCTTGTGGTTTTACGATGGCGAATGTTGGACGGCTTTCTATGATGATCTTGCGCTTCTTGCCATTCTCGTTCACGGTCGAAGCAGAGATGAAGATGGTCTGGGATTTGTGCTCAAAAAGGAAGCTCATGCAAGTCTCTCCCGTTACAATCCCGCTCACTTTCCTTTCTTTCGGCAAGATTGTTCGTTCGGGCAACGGGTAAGAGAGATTCCCCGTCGCGGTCTGAGTTTCGGAAAGCGCTAGCTTTCCTTGCTTTCGGTCAGTTTTGCATAACTACCCGAAACGCAAGATCGATAGCCCAACAAGGGGTAAAGCATGACATGGTAATCACTTGGTGTTACCTCCTCAGCTTCAACGTTCCACTCATGACCGCAGTATTGTTTTGACGAAGCAAGAACAAAAACGATTCGGATTTACAATCCATGTTTTGAATCTGCGGCTTCAATTATGCCAGAGATTGTGATCGACGTTTACCAAACATAGCTAAAGTTTCAAGCGCATCATGTGGAACGTAAATGGCAGAACAAATCCTTTCGGATTCGTTTGCTCTCTCTTTGGCTCATTCGTTCGAACCGCCAATCTGAAGAAACGTTTCCATTCCTCTTTCCAGAACGCGACCGTGGCAGGAATGCTGCGCGATGGGGTCGGTATCCATCGCCAGCATGACGAGCCGACGCAGATTCGCGGATTGCTCTGCCTTGCTGAGCAGTGCAATCGAGTCGGATGCGATGTCGGGAGCGGCGTCCCATTGAAGGCTCAGGTTGTTCTTTCGTGCCAGCTCGACGGCAAATTCGTGGAGAGCGATCTCGTTCCCTGCGAGGAACGGCTGAATCGCCCCGAGGTCGTAGATGTAGGCTGAGGCGCTGTGTGCCCACTCTTCGGCGCTCAAGCCCTTCAGGTGATTTTCGTGGCTCAACCTGTCGAGTACGCTATTGAGGGATTTCTCTATCTGAGACGCGGGCACATGGCCGGCGTCGATCAAGCGCAACTCTCCGGCCCAATCGTAGAGGTCTTGATAAATATGGTGGTGGATCGCCTGAAGGTGGGTTGCGTCAAAGCCGCCGCGAACAGGCATCGTCTGAAGCTCGCTAAGGCGAAGGGTGGTGGAATCCGCCGTCGCTTTCAAGAGGGCTGCTGGGTCTGCGATGCCGAGCTTGTTTTTAAGTACGCCGGAGCCGGAAATTGTGAAATCGGTTGCTTCGATCATATTCACTTCTCTCCTCTCGTGGTGGATGCGGTCGTGGGGCTTTGATTCAGTGCCGCCATGACTCGCGCCAGATATCCGTTGTCGATGCCGTGCTGTGTGTCGCCAGTGTTGTAGCGAGAGATGGCGTGTTGGAGCGCCTTCTGGCCGGGGCCGTAGGTGTTGACCTCAACCTGGTAGGCACTGTCGAGAATCTGCCAGCCAAAGCGGAGATTAAAGCACGGGTTAGACAGTAACCGGGGAAGCGATTCAGCGGGCAGCCCGCGGCGACGGGCCTCCGCCGTGCTTACCTGCATTAACCCCAAGTCAACAGAGATGTTGCGGCGCTCAAAGTATTCGAGCCACTCCAACGCCTCGCGTTGGGTGGCGGGCTGGCGCTTGATACGCAATGTACCCTCCGGTAGATGCCACTGCTCTAGGAGCACCCTGGGGAAGTCGATCTGCATGGCATTTGGGTTGCCGCCGGATTCAACGCGGATGATGGCTTTGAGCGTAGTGAGCGGTACTGTGGGCAGGCAGCGCGATTGGAGAGCGGCAATGTCCAGCCGTTGAGCGGAGACGCTGGCGGCAAAGCAGAACAGGCATACTGCAATCAGAATTTTCATCGGTTGCTTGCCTCGTAAAGTGGGATGGCCCAGAGGTCGGCCCAATCTTGAGCGGCCACGTGCAGGATCGCTGGAATCTGCGTGTTTGCTGCCCAGTAGACGTTGGATGGAGCAAGCAGCATGTCGGGGCTGTGCGCAAGAGTTTCAATGGCCGGCCAGAATGACAGCTGCTCGTAGCAGACCAGTATCCCGGCACGGCGATTCCAGACACGGATGGTTGGCGGAAAACGAAGCATCAACGGAAAGCCGCGGCGCTTGTCTCCGAAGTGCCACATTCCAAGCGGGACGGGCACACGCTGAACATAGGAGAGCCGTTCGGTGTGGCCACGGGAGAGGAGAACATTGCGATTGGCTTCCGTGTTCGGAATCGGAATCGTGGTGCCGATCAGCAGGCCGGTGCGCTGCTGCTTGAGTTGCGCGAAGGTGGATGCCCAGCGCGCCTCGTGCATCCCATTCCAGCTTGGAATGATGGACTCTGGGAATACGAGCAACATGTTGGGATGCGACAGCGCAATTTGCTGGATTGTCCGCTCCTGCATCTCCAAACGGGAGTCAATATCGTCGTGATCGCGCTGTCCGCCGAAGTTGGTGTTGACGGCAAGAATATGTGGATCGTGAACTGGATGATGGAATCGAGCGTGGGTTGCGATGGATGCCGCAATGAGAACGGCAAGCGTCATAGTCGCGCCGAATCGCCTGTACGCCGCTATCAATATGATGCCCAGACACAGACCGAACCAGCGGGTTCCGGGAAACCAGTGGCCCGCCGCGATGAGCGGATGGGCGACGGTTACAAGGCTCA
>CAZLMY010000179.1:0-9019 GCA_964560845.1 uncultured Occallatibacter sp.
TGAGGGTGTCGCGGAGCTTGGCCACGGCGCCCAGGTCGCCGGCGTGGAGCTCGGCCACTTCGACGGCCTTGCGGCCCTGCATGATGCTGAGGTGGGAAAGGCGCTCCTGGCCGCGGCGGGTGTAGTTCTCGACCGTGGCGTCGTTCTTGACGATGCCGCTGATGACCTTGAAGAAGGTGATGCGGCCGCTGAAGGGGTCGGTCATGGTCTTGAAGACCACCATGCCGACGGGCTCCTTGTCGTCGATTTTGCGGCTGGAGATGCCGGCTTCTTCAGGGGCATCGCCGCCGGCGGTGTTGGGCGTGCGCACGGTGAAGGGGGCGCGCTCGACGGGCGAGGGGCAATAGACCTTGATGAAGTCGAGCAGGTGGTCGGTGGCCATGTTGGCCAGGCCGCTGGAGAAGAGCACCGGGAAGATGCGGTCTTCGCGGATGGCTTCATGGAGGGCGGCGATGAGGTGCTCTTCAGGGATGGTTCCCTTCTCGAAGTACTCCTCCATCAGCTCGTCCTTGCCTTCGGCGACCAGCTCGACCAGCGCCTCGTGGCGGGTTTTGGCGTCGGCGGTCAGGCTGGCGGGAATTTCGCCAGTGGCCTTGCCGCGGCCATCGCCGCCGGGCGTGTAATAAAAGGCCTGCATGGTGACCAGGTCGACCACGCCGCGAAAACCTTCGGGACCGGAGATGGGCAACTGGACGGGAACACAGTTGCGGCCCCAGCGGTCGACCAGGTCGTCCATGAGGGCGTTGAGCCCGCCACCGCCGCCGGCCTTGGGGTGGTCCATCTGGTTGACGACGACGACGCGGGGGACGTTGGCCTCTTCGGCATATCTCCACACGCGCTCGGTGACTGACTCGACGCCATTTTGCGCATTGACGACGACCACGGCCGCTTCGACAGGGAGCAGGGCGGCGCGGGCTTCGTGGGTGAACATGTGGAAGCCGGGGGTGTCGACCAGGTTGATTTTGACGCCGGACCATTCCGCGTAGGCGACGGCGTTCTGCATGGTGGCGCCGCGGGCTACTTCTTCTTCGTCGTAGGCGGTGGCGGCGGTTCCATCGGCCACACGGCCCTGGGTTGCGGTCATTTTCGCGGCATGCAGCAGAGCGGCAATCAAGGTGGTCTTGCCGCTGTGCGCATGCCCGACTACAGCTACGTTGCGGATCTCACTTCCCTGGTACGTTTTCATGGGCTACTCCTCTTTCGTGCATGTTAGAAACAAACGCGTAATGCCCCTGCGGCCACGCCGGGCATCGAGAACGAGACCGTTTGGCATGTTAAGGGCTGGACTTTGGACAGCAGGCGGCGGACAGGAGCCAAAGAGGCTATGGAAAAAGGCCGCTCTTGGGGGAGACAGAGAGCCGAAGGACATGCCTCAGGGGCTAAACAGGCTGCGGAGAAAGGCCTTGTTTCGGAGGAAAATCTCCCCAGAGCTTCCCTCCGGGGCTGAAGCCCCGATGATTCTGTTGGCTTTACGCGGGGGTTGAAACCCCCGCCTCCCTCCGTGCCGAGTTTTTCCGCAGCCTGTAAAGCCCCACTCATTCGATGGGCCTTATCGGCACGAATGAAGTCGTGCCCTGACACATAGAGGCCGGTCACTGTGTGGGCAAAGGGGAAAACGAGGCGCAAGAAGGGCTGGGGGGCGTCCATAGGAGCGTCCAGGTGGCCGAATCGGAGGGCCACAGGTCCCGGTCTGCCGTCTACCTCGTCCATAGAGATCTTCCGGACTGGGTCGCTGAAAGGCGCAAGGCTGTGCGTCGGAGAGGACTTGGCCAAGCGTCTTTCGATCAAGAAGCGGATGCTATCACAGCCGGAGTGTTAACGTCCTGTGACTGGAGGCACAAACGCGGGAAAGGCTGGGATTAGGGAACAGGGGTCAGGGAACAGGGATCAGGGATCGGGAGTGGCTGGATTGGAGCCATCGGTTCAAGAAAGCTTTCAACTCAGCCGGAGGGCGGAGCCAGACTTCGGCGGATGTCGGCCGGGGCTCACGGCGCACCAATACGCTAATGCCGCGCGCACCGACGCGGTTCACTGCCTGGAAGGCGGTCTCGTCGGTGTAATCGTCGCCCAGATAGGCGACCGGGCCGGCGGTCGGCACCGCTTCCAGAATGGCATTCACGGCGCCGCCCTTGTCGCGGCCGACGCGCAATTCCAGGCCCGCTTCGAACTCCAGGAGGCGCAAACCGTCCAAGTGCGCCAGCGGCTCGAAGAGCTCCCTCGTTCGCTGCCGGGTGAGTTGGGCTCGGAGCGGGGAGAGGCCGCGCCAGTGCATCACGGCAGCATTGGGCTTGTCTTCAAAGAGCCCGCCGAGGCTATCGCGGGAGAGCCGCTCGCGCAGGTTCTGCAGGGCTTCTGCAGCCGCCGGGGTTGCCTGTTCCAGTTCGCGGCGGCCATCGGGATAGAGGTGCTCGGCGCCGTGCAATCCCCAGACTTCAAGCGCCTGGCCCAGGCCCAGCAGTGGCGCGATCTCATGGGCGGGGCGTCCGGTGATGACCATCATGCGGGTGCGCCCTTGCTGCTGAATGCGCTCAAGCAGTTCGCGAACGCCTGCCCAGGGACGGGCTGTAAAACGATCGACGCGGAAGGGGGCGAGGGTGCCGTCGTAGTCCAGCAGCAACAGCGAGCCTGCATCGGCTGCAAACCCGCCAAAGAAACGATCCAGCTTGTCTTCCTGCGATTCGGGGATTTCGGGGCTCACGCTCGGCACGCTCTCTACGTAGTCTACGATGCGGCCCCGCTGCCGGAAGGCCGATGCTCGGTCGATCGGGCGCGAAGCCCGCCGGGGGCCTCGAGCGGTAAACAGCACAATTTACTCCCCATGCGCTATTCTGTGTTTGCAGAGCAAGACTCGGTCCTTCACGGAAATCGCATGCTCACAGGCACGATCGAACGGCAAGCCAAACAAATCGTCCTCACCGTGCAGGATTACAGCCTGTTTGCCTATCGTGCTGTGATGAACCTGTTCCGGCCTCCGGTTTATTGGCCGGAGTTCATGCTGCAGGCCGACATCATCGGCGTCGGTTCCCTCTCCATCGTGGTGCTGGCCGGCATTTCGACCGGCGGCGTGCTGGCTTTGCAGTCGGCGGCCACACTTTCGGCCTTCGGCGCCACGGCCATTACCGGGCAATTCGTCAGCATGACCATGATTCGCGAGCTGGGGCCTGTGTTGACCGGCGTGATGGTCTCGGGGCGCAACGCCTCGTCGATGGCCAGCGAACTGGGCTCGATGGTGGTGACCGAGCAGATCGACGCCATGCGCGCGCTGGGCGTGGACCCGGTTCGAAAACTGGTGACGCCGCGCATCTTCTCCTGCATCGCGATGCTGTTTTTTCTGACCATTGTGGCCGACGCCTGCGGCATTCTGGGCGGCGGGGCCGTGACGGTGTTCATGAACCACCAGAACGGCACGCAGTACTTCTCCATGGCCTGGGAGCATCTGCGCTACCCCGACGTGATTCAGGGGCTGGTGAAGCCGTTGTTCTTCGGTTACATCATCGGCTCGGTGGGCTGCTTCTACGGGCTCAGAACCACGGGCGGAACGCAGGGCGTGGGCCACTCCACGATTCAGGCCGTGGTTTCTTCATCGGTCATCATCATCTTCGTCGACTTCTTCATCACGCAGGTTTTGCTGGCCATCTTTCCGCCGCTATGAGCGATACGCCCACATCCCCTCGCGTTCCCGGGACCGGCCCGGTGCTTGCTTTTCAAAACGTCTCGATCTCCTTTGAAGGCGTTTCGGTGCTTGAGGACATCGGCTTCTCGGTATCGCCCGCCGAGACCCGCATCCTGCTGGGACCGGCTGGGGTGGGCAAGAGCGTGCTGCTGAAGCTGGCCAACGGTTTGCTGCGGCCCGACGAGGGCACGATCCAGCTCTTCGGCGAAGAGATCGCCACGATGCACGAGCAGCGCCTGTTTCCGCTCCGAGCGCGCATTGGCATGGTGTTTCAAGAAGGCGCCCTGTTCGACTCGTTGACGGTGCGCGACAACGTGGCCTATCAGCTCATTCAGGAAGGCGTGAAGGACGCGGAGATCGACCAGCGCGTACTGGAGGCGCTGCGGTTCGTGGAGTTGGAGCAGACCTTCGCGCAGTTTCCCGGAAGCCTTTCCGGAGGGATGCGGCGCCGCGTGGCCATCGCCCGAGCGCTGATCCGGCAACCGGAGCTGCTGCTTTACGATTCGCCCACGGGCGGCCTCGATCCGGTGACCTCGACCACCATCATCGAGCTGATTGTGAAAGAGCGCGACGTGTACCGCACGCCTGCCCTGCTGGTGACGCATCGGCTGCAAGATGCGTTCACCATGTGCACGCATCGTTTCGACACCGGGGAAAACCGCATGGTGCCCTTGCCCGAGGGCCAGACCGACCCCAACACCACCTTCCTGATGCTTGAGGAAGGACGGTTGATCTTCGACGGGTCGCTGCACCAGTTGCTGCGCACCGACAACCCGTTTGTGCGGGAGTTTCTGCGGTAGAGCGCTTATCCCTCGACAGTTCGCTTCAATTGGCCGCAGGCGGCGTAAATGTCGCGTCCGCGTGGCTTGCGCAGGTAGGTCGCAATGCCCTCACTGTCCAAAGTGGCGCGAAACGTCTCCACTGCGTCCGGGCGGGGCATGGTGTATTCGACGCCGGGACCGGGGTTCCAGACAATCAGATTCACCTTGGCCGGCAGGCCCGAGCGGCGCACCAGCCGCGCCACCTCGCGGGCGTGTTCGGGACGGTCGGTGACCCCGCCCAGCAGCACGTATTCGAAGGTGATGCGCTCGCGGGGGCGGAGTTGGACCTGGCGCACCGCGTCCATGACCGCCTCGATGGGCCACTTGCGGTTGATGGGCATGATCTGGCCGCGAACGGTGTCGTTGGGCGCATTGAGGCTGATGGCCAGCTTGGGACGCACCTCGGCCGGCTCCTGGGCGAAGCGCTCGATGCCGGGGACGATGCCGGAGGTGGAAACCGTCATGCGCTGGGGGCTGAGGCCGACTTCCACCACCAGCAGACGAACCGCGGCCATGAAGCTGTCGTAGTTGAGGAACGGTTCGCCCATGCCCATGAAAACCAGGTTGACGCGGTCGCGGCCCACTTCGACGCCATGCCTGTCGAGCACCGCGACCACCTGGCCGGCGATTTCGCCCGCGCTCAGGTTGCGCTGCAGGCCGAGCTTGGCGGTGAGACAGAACTGGCAGTTGACGGCGCAGCCGACCTGGCTGGAGACGCAGATAGTGGCGCGTTGACGGGGCCTGGACGGGTCGGTTTGCGATTCTTGTTCCTTCCCGCGAGTCGATGTTCGCGGATCCCAGGTCTCAAATGCGAGACCGGGGGCACCCGACTTTCGACGTTCGATCGAAGAGATTCCCGAATCGCTCTCGCCCGGGTCGGGCTGGGCGGCTGAATCGGTGCCGTCGCCGGCCTCGCCGCCGTCGCCCTCGGGCATCCAGACGGTTTCGACCGTTTCTGTGGAGGAGGACGCGCCCATCCCGTGGCATTGAACCAGGAAACGCTCTGTGCCGTCGACCGACTGGAAGACCTGCGCGAGCACGGGCCGGCCCACCTGCCAACCCTCGGCAACCAGGCGCTGACGCAGGGCCTTGGGCAGGGTTGTGACTGCGTCCAGGGAGTCGATGCGCTGGCGGTAGAGGGCTTCAGCCAACTGCCGGCCGCGCCAGGCGGGTTCGCCCGCGGCCACCATACGCGCAGCCAGGGCAGCCGCATCCAAACCAAAAAGCGGGGTCAGGCCCACGTCTGGGTGTTGTCTCGCATCTAAACCAACAAGGTCTCTCGAATTTCCGGCCATAGCTGGGCTCAGCATAGAGCATTTCGCCCCAGCTTGCAGCCATTTCCCCTGGCCCGGCCGGTCCCAGGCCCGCTGAACTTGCCCCGCTCGTCGCTCCGGTTCCCCGGCTCACCGTGCCACTTGAGCCCGTTTGGCCTAGAATTGAGGCATTGATGATGAATACTGAGCGAAACCTTCGCCGTACCGTATTGCCGAACGGTCTGATCGTGCTGACCGAACGGATGGAACACCTCCGATCTGTTGCCATGGGCGTCTGGATCAAATCCGGCTCCCGCTGCGAGCCCGCCGAGACCTGCGGCATCTCCCATTTTGTGGAACATATGCTCTTCAAGGGCACACGCTCCCGGTCCGCCCAGTCGATTGCCCGGGAGATGGACTCGATCGGCGGCAACCTGGACGCCTTCACGGGCAAGGAGACCATCTGCTTCAACGTGAAGTCGCTAGCCGACCACGTGCCCATCGCCATGGACGTGCTGACCGATCTGGTGCTGAATCCGACCTTTGCCACCAACGACATCGAGCGCGAGCGCGGCGTGATTCTGGAAGAGATCAAGATCGACGAGGACAACCCGGACGTGCTGGTGCACGAGTTGTTTACGCAGAGCTTCTGGAAAGACCATCCGCTGGGCAAGCCGATTCTGGGAACCACGACAACCGTGGCCGGGCTGGACCGCGACCGGCTAATTGAATACCACTCCGACCGCTTTCACGGCGGCAACATCGTGTTTTCCGCCGCCGGCAACCTGGACCACGACCATTTCACCGCAGCCGTGGCCGCCAAGTTCTCCTCTCTGGCCGGCGGGGAGACGCTGCATGAGCTGAGCGCACCGGACGCCACTGCCAAGGTGATTCTGCGCAGCAAGAAGTCGCTGGAGCAGGTGCAGATCTGCCTGGGCGTGCCTGCGCCGCCGATTACCGACGACAACCGCTACGCCACGCTGATCCTGAATACGGTGCTGGGCGGCGGCATGAGTTCCAGGCTGTTCCAGACCATTCGCGAAGAGCGGGGGATGGCCTATTCCATCTATAGCGATTTGAGCCCCTACAGAGACACCGGGACGCTGTGCGTCTATGCCGGCACCTCGGCGGGCAAGGCGCTGGAGGTGGTGGAGCTGATTCTGACGGAGTTCAAGATTCTGAAGCAGGAACTGCTGACCGAGGAAGAACTGACGCGCGCCAAGGACCAGGTGAAGGGCAACATCCTGCTTGGCCTGGAGAGCTCGAACTCGCGCATGGCCAACCTGGCGCGGCAGGAGATGTACTTCCACAACTTCTTTACCGTGGACGAGGTCATTGCCCGCATCGACCAGGTGGAGGCGGCGCAGGTGCAGGCCATGGCCCAGCGGCTGTTCGACCCGGCGCGGATCGCGGTGACGCTGCTGGGGCGGCTGGACGGGGTGAAGCTGAGCCGGAAGCAGCTCGTTTGTTGAAAAGCGGCTTTTAGCTATTAGCTCTTAGCTCCGGAAAGCCCGACAGACGCCTCTGCGCTTTGCGATTGGCAAATACAGCTGGAAGCTAAAAGCTAATGGCTAAAAGCTGCTTTCCGAGCGCTCCATTTCCCTTCCGCGTCTGTACGTTGTAGCATTTTGTCTGGCAGGCCGGGGTGTCACTCCGGCTGCTCCACGAGGCATTGGAATCTCATGAAATGCAAGTTTTCGTTTGGTCGCGGCGGTGTGCTTGGGCGGTTGGTTTCAACGGACCGCGAGGAGCCGAATGGCTTCACGCTGATGGAATTGCTGATCGTCATGGCCATCATCGCCATCCTGATGCTGATCGCCATTCCTACCGTGGGCAGCCTGAAGAAGAAGGCCAACGACCTGTCGGCGGTTCAGTCCATCCGCGCCATTCAGCAGGCGCAGATGCAGTATGAATCCACCTATCCGACCAACGGCTATACCTGTACGTTGTCGGCCCTGGGCGGCGACCCCAATTCCGGCGCGCCCTCGGCGACCGGCGCCCAGATTCTGCAAGGCGATCTGACCTCGGGCTACAAGTCCGGCTACATCTTCGCCCTGACGGGGTGCACCAAGGTGACCATCAACGGCACCGACCGGTATACCGGCTATACGGTGACGGCGATTCCGCAAACGGTGGGCAAGACCGGCGATCGCGGCTTCTGCAGCGACCAGTTCGGCACCATCAAGTTCGACCCGGCCGGCGGCACCAACTGCACCCAGCCGCTGGGCCAATAGCTCGAGCTTTACTCCCCTCGCGCGGCGGCTCGATCCGGGCCGCCCGCGCCAGCTTTCCGTGACCGTCTCCCATCTCATTCGGAAGATCTCGCTTTCCTCCCCCTGGGAGCGTTTCAAGGCGCCGCAGCGTCATTCGGCTAAGAATCATTGGCTTGGGAGTGGCGTCGATCATGAAGAGATGTCCAGCCTGTAGTGTGTGTTATGAAAATGAGCAAAGTTTCTGTCCGACTGATGGCACTGCGTTGATCGAATCGCAAGACCTGCAGCCGGGAGGGTTCCGTTTCTCCTGCCTGGGCGGCATGGAGGACACCGTTCCTTCCTCAGAAGCCCGGAGGTTCCAGCGCGTCCTGTGGATTCTTGCCGGGAGCCTGGGAGCTTGTTTGATCGCCTTTATCCTTCTCATCCTGAGGGTTGGCTACATGGTCAATCCGAGTTACGAATTGAGCGCAATGAACTCTGTGCGAGCAATCCATGAGGCGGAGCTTCAATACGCATCCAGCTACCCCGGAGTCGGTTATGCCTGTTCGCTTTCTGCATTAGGTGGAGATCCCAAGTCCGGCCCTCCCAGCCCCGCAGCGGCACAGATACTTTATGACGATCTCGCAAGCGGCACCAAGTACGGCTATCTCTTCAAGATCCGCAACTGTACCAGGAAGACGATCAACGGCATTGACGTAGTGGCCGGCTACACGGTCCTGGCCGTTCCGCTGGTCGTGAGCAAGCACAGGCATCGCGGCTTCTGCAGCGACGAGACCGGCGTGTTGAAGGTAGACCCGAAAGGCGGCGCAAACTGTACACTGAGCCTTACGCAATGAAGATGCCGACTTTTCTCGCATTCCTCGGAGCGATCGTCACCGCTGTCGTTTTTTCGACGACCGTCTCGGCACAAGCCCCCTCCGCGCATGACTTGGCGGGGCGCGTGGATCGCCACTACAACCAGTTGCATTCGCTCAAGGCGGGGTTCAGCGAGACCTACGAGGGGCTGGGCATCAATCGCACCGAGAGCGGCACCTTGCTGCTGTTGAAGCCCGGCCGCAT
>CAZLMY010000180.1:0-8762 GCA_964560845.1 uncultured Occallatibacter sp.
TGAGCGACATTCAGGCCGGACACCGATGCGATAACTGCCATGAGTGCAATGCACACCCCAATCAGGATGGCGCGGCGCTGTCGGGGGTCGTTGATGGTGGGGCTAGCCGTCGAGATTTTCGGCGATGGATTTGAATGCATGATTTCCTTGAAAGATGTCGTTCGCGAGACTGTCCGCGAGATGCCTGTGGGCTGGGTTTGCAAGCCTTTGCTGCTTGTGTGAGAGGGATCGTCTTGACCTGCGCGCTGGATCAGGGAAGCCGCTGGCCGTCGAGGAAGACTCCGCCAGTCGGTCCGCCTGCGGGCAAGGTCGCCGCCCAAACGACCCACCTGGCACTCTCGGACGCGGGCCGGTCCTGGTCGTCGACCCCGCACTCCGGATGTGTGGCGACCCGTCCGGGGTCGACGGCGTTTACGAGGACACCGGAGCCGCGAAACGCCGACGCGAGGGTCGCGGTGAGGACGTTGAGGGTGTGCTTTGCGAACGAATGCGCGGGCGATCTGACCTGCTCTGACAGGTCCGCGCCGGCTTCTATCTGCAGGTATGCGGAGCTCGATATATTGACGACGCGGGCAGCGGGCGCCCTCTCGAGCAGCGGGCGCATTGCCTTGACGAGCGCCCAGGCGCCAACGACATCAACGTCGAGGGCGCTGCGGACATCGGCGATGTCGACGTCGAGCACCGAACGGGCGCCTCTGTCGGGCATGGTGCTCGCATTGTTGACGAGCACGTCAAGGCAGCCGTGTTCGGTCCTGACGTGCTGGGCGATGCGCGCGAAGTCGTCCGTGTCTGTGAGGTCGAGTCGGCACCCCTCGGCGCTGTGGCCCTGACGGCGGAGCATTGCTGCCTGCTCTTCAGCCTGGGCGCCGTTGCGGGCGGTGACGATGACGTGGTAATCCTGCTCGGCGAGCGCGCGGGCTACGGCGATGCCGAGACCGATGGGGCGGCTGGCGCCTGTGATGAGGGCAACTTTCATTTTGGACATTGGGTTGATCTCCTTCTGGTTTCGGTACTGAACGTTTGGTATGTTCTCAGACGAGAGATTGCTCTCGGAATGCGTGGATTCCAGGGTTCAGAGCTTCAGGGATTGGTAGAGAGCGTCCCAAAGATTCAGGATCTCAGCGTAGTTGGAAGGGGGACCGCCCTTGATCATGGAAGTGATGCCCACGCCGTCGGGCACGGCTGTAAAGATCTTGGCGATCTTATCGGCGTCGAGCCCGGGGCGGATTTCGCCGCGATCGATGGCGGCCTGGATGGCTTTCGTCCAAGCCGCATGTTCGAGAGAGTTGAGCGCTTGCATGGAGGCGCGGAAACCTGGCAGGAGGCGCACCGCGTCCCAGAGGAGGTTGTAGACATTGATTCCGTGTGCGTTGGGCGGAGTGACCTCTTGGGCACCCTCGTCATGGGACCGGGTATTCTCAACGAGGGCGGTGTAGAAACCCTGCAGGGAATCGGCGGGCAGGGACGAAAAATCGATGTGAGAGCTTCCTACAAGGTTGTGGGCCACCTGCTCGAACAGCTGCTCTTTGCCGGAGAAGTGGTGATAGAGCGCGCCCTTGGTCATCCCGGCGGCCCGGGTGATGTCCTGGATGGATACGCCGTCGTAGTTGCTCTGGAGGAAGAGATTGCCCGCCACTTGGACGATGTGTTCGCGTGTCTCGCTCATTTGTCTACCGACCGTTCAGTATGGAGAGTACACCCAGGATGGGCAAGAGTCAAGCATTCAATCACGAGACAGCGATCACGAGTTTGCCCGTAACGTGGCCTTTGGCGCTGATTTCCTGCGCCTCTCGAGTCCGCTCAAGGGGAAAGGTCTGTTCGATGTGCAAACGGAAAAGTCCCTCGGAACAAAGGCGGGCGACATTGGCCAAGACTCGTTGCAAGTCCTTCGGAGGCCCGTAAGAGAACTTGGCGCCGTACTGGGGAGCCGAGAAATCGGCGACGGAGAGGACGTGCGCGGGGTCGCCGACGATTTGGATTAACTCCGGGACGATTCCCGAGCCGGCCAGGTCGAGGGCTGCGTCCACGCCTTGTGGCGCGAGTTGGCGGACGCGTTCGGCCAGGCCGGGCGCGTAGGTTGTCGGGGTGGCGCCCAGCCCCCTCAAGTAATCATGCTTTTTCGCGCTCGCCGTGCCGATGACGAACACTCCGCGCAGGCGCGCGAACTGGAGGACAGCCGAACCAATCCCACCTGCAGCTCCGCACACCAGAAGCGTCTGACCGGGTTGGACGCCCACTTCGTCCAGGGCGCGGGTTGCGGTGTCGGCGATCACCGGAAGGCCACCGGCAATTTCGAACGACACATTAGCCGGCTTGTGAGCCCAGTGCGGGAGGATCGCATATTGGGCCATGGCCATCGTGTTTTGGCCACAGCCGAAGACGGCGTCTCCGATTGAGACGTTGACGACTCCGGGGCCGACTTCGTCTACGATCCCCGACGCCTCGACGCCGAGCCCTGAGGGAAATGCAACCTCCTCGTGCTCGCGGTATTGTCCGGCCAGGCGCTTCCAGTCGGAAGGATTGACACCGGCGCCTTTGACGGAGATTCGCACCTGGCCAGGGCCGGCATGCGGCTCATCGACCTCGACGAGATGGAGGACTTCCGGGCTTCCGTATTCAGTGAATTGAATTGCTTTCATGAAGTTGACCTTTGGTATACTGGATTTCAACATGGACTCAGTACACGTACTGAGATTAAGTATGTACTCAGTACGTATTTCTTGTCAAGAAGGGTCTTCCTTGCCACTGGACCGCCGATCCCGCAAGCGCCTTGTGACGCGACAAGCGATCTCGACAGCCGCCACACGCCTCTTCTTCGAGCGAGGTTTCGATCATGTGACAGTGGGCGAGATCGCGGAAGCGGCGGACGTTGGACGGATGACGGTGTTCAATCACTTTCCGCGCAAGGAGGACATGTTCTTCGATCGCGAGGAGGAGGCGCGCGAGAAGCTGCGCGAAGCATTGCGGCAGCGCGATCGCAGCGTCTCAGCGATCGAGACGCTGCGATTGTTGGCTCATCGTCTGGTAGCGGAGGAGAGCCCCTTCGTCGAGTTTTCCAGTGCGAGCCAGAGCTTCGTCGAGACGATCGAGGGCAGCGAGGCCCTCAAAGCACGGGCCAGAGCGATCCGCGATGAGCTTACGCAAGTGGTAGCGGTGGCGATCTCCGAATGCGCAGGCCAAGAGGCTACCGATCCCGACGCCCAATTGGCAGCCGGTCTGCTGCTGGCGACGTGGACCGTGGCTCTAATCCAAGCTCACCGGATCTTCCGACAGAAGCGAGATACGGGGGCGGCGAGAGCAGCGTTTCTGGCGATTGTCGACAAGGGAACCAAGGGCCTGACGAACGCGATAGCAGGCACCCCTTACGTCTGAGCAGTTTGCCAAGCCGATGGAATTTGGATCGGAGCCCGTGAGGATGCGTGCAGCGCAGAGTTTGGAACGGGATTGACGAGTAGCGTTTGATTTGGCTCCAGGGACGCCACGCTGCTCCACCGGCGCAGCGCGATTCTGGTCGCATCGCCAAGTTTGGGCCAGGTCTGGGGCGCGAGTTTAGAGTCTTGCGCGATTCTTCCGATTTTTGCCTTGTCTTCGGCCGTTTGCTCCCCAAGGCGAATCCTCACGATGAGTGGCAGCCCCTTTCGACATTGTGCCGACCAACACGATTTCGCGCAGTTCAGCCAGCCACGCTCTTCCTCAAGGCCAAAGTTTCTCGGAATAGGTGTGCAACCGGATCCTTCGTTGGTACCATCAGCGGTGTGTTTTGTCCCAAAGCGGTTCCTGCTGCTAGGTTCTGTTTATGCCTCCCGTGTTGCTCGCCCCCGTTCTGACTCCGCATGGACACCTCTCGCTGGCAGAGGAGGACGACGCCCTGGCGCTCGACGCGGAGGTCGCGCAGCGCTTGCAAATAGCGTTCGCCCGGGGCGCTGGCCATGGACTTCTTCAGCTCGGCGCCAGCGAGGTGGGTACAGCGCTGCCCGCCGTCTTCTCGTACTGGCGTGAGTTTGCCGCCCGCTATGTGACCGCGCTCTGCACACACACCAGTCTTTCGACGGATGCGCCTGGCGCAAAGACGGTCGAATCCGTTGCTCCGCCGCCGGATACGGAACTGGATTGGCTGGCCATGGCTGCGCCGCCGATGACAGGGGCTGAATATCTCAGCAGCGCGGTGCTGCACGCATTGTGGCGGCAGACGGACAAGGCGCTTCGGTTGGAGTTGTCGGAAGAGAAATGCGGCGTGCAGGAGTTTCTCAAGCGGCGCAATCCGGCCTGGAATTTGGTCGGCCGCGTGTGCTTCAACCTGGCCGAGAACCGCAACGATGCGGAGTCGCCCTTCGCTTTTTTGGCTACCTACACGGTGAGGCTCTCGGCTCACTCCAAGGCGCAGCACCTGCCTTTGGGGCAGGCACTGCGCGAGTACGAGGGGCCTGCCAATCGGGATCGCCTCTTGTCGTTGCTACTGCCGGTGCAAAGAGCCGCAGAGAGTTGCTCGTGGCTGAAGGAGATGGTCGATAGCGGCGCGATCTTCCATCCGTTGCGCTGGACTCCTGGTGAAACATCGCAATTCTTGCGCGATTGCCCGCAGTTGGAGCAGGCCGGCATCGTGGTCCGCATGCCGGCGGCGTGGCCAGGGCACCGCCCGTCGCGGCCTCGGGTTACGGCCAGGGTGGGCGGAGCTGCCCCCTCGCTGGTGGGCCAGGACGCGCTGCTCGACTTCCACATGGACGTGACCCTCGACGGCGAGTCGTTAACCGAGGCCGAGATTCGCAAACTACTGGCCGGGACCGAGGGACTGGCTCTGGTGCGCGGACGCTGGGTCGAGGTAGACCGCGAACAGCTTAGCCGCATGATCGACCGCTTTAGCGAGGCCGAGCGCGCCGCCGCCCGCGATGGAATGAGCTTCGGTGAAGCGATGCGCATGTTGGCCGGAGCAACCCTCGACGGCGCGGATGCGGACGTCCATAGCGCCGGGGCTGACTGGGCGCAAGTGACCGCCGGGCCCTGGCTTGCCGAAACCCTGAAAGGACTGCGCAGCCAGGATGGATTGGACAAGATCGATCCCGGCGAGGCGCTCAAGGGAACGCTTCGGCCTTATCAGCAGGTGGGCATGCGCTGGCTCTATCTGCTGGTGAAGCTGGGGTTGGGAGCGTGTCTGGCCGACGACATGGGGTTGGGCAAGACCATTCAAGTGCTTTCCCTGTTGTTGGTGCTCAAGCAGAAGGAGAAGGGCAAGCCGAGTCTGCTCATTGCTCCGGCGTCGCTGCTGGCCAACTGGGCCTCGGAGTTGGAACGCTTTGCGCCGAGCCTGCGGGTCCTTGTCGCGCATACGTCTGTGCTCTCCAACGAGGCCATCAAGAGTATTTCTGCAGAGTCGTTAGCTGACGTGGATGTGGTGATTGCCAGCTACGGCACTCTGCTGCGCATCCCCTGGCTCACGGAAACATCTTGGCGGCTGGCAGTCTTGGACGAAGCGCAGGCCATCAAGAATCCCAACGCCAAGCAGACTCGCAGCGCCAAGATGCTGAAGGCTGGTTCTCGCTTTGCATTGACCGGCACGCCAGTCGAGAACCGGCTGGGAGATCTTTGGTCCATCTTCGACTTTATCAATCCAGGTTTGCTGGGGTCGGCGAAGGAGTTCACAAAGCTCACCAAGCAGCTTGCCGACCGGACTCACAATCCGTATGGACCGCTGCGGGAACTGGTGCGTCCGTATATCTTGCGGCGACTGAAGACGGACAAGTCGGTGATTTCCGACCTGCCCGACAAGACCGAAGTAAAGGCCTTTTGTCAGCTCAGTCGCAAGCAGGCGGCGCTCTATCAACAGGCGGTGGACGACCTCGCAGAGCAACTCAACACGGCCGAGGGGATTCGCCGCAAGGGGCTGGTTCTGTCGTTCCTGATGCGCTTCAAACAGATCTGCAATCATCCCTCGCAATGGCTTGGCGACAGCACCTGGAGCGAACCCGACAGCGGCAAATGGGCTCGTCTGCGAGACATTGCCGAAACGATCGCAGCGCGGCAAGAGAAGGTGCTAATGTTTACGCAATTTCGCGAAGTAACAGCTCCGCTGGCGTCTTTTCTGGGCTCGATCTTCGGACGCCCTGGCCTCGTGCTGCATGGAGATACTCCGGTGAAGAGCCGCAAGGATTTGGTGCGCCGCTTTCAAGAAGACGAGGCCGTGGGCTTCTTTGTTCTCTCGTTGAAAGCAGGTGGAACCGGGCTCAATCTGACTGCGGCCTCGCACGTAGTTCACTTCGACCGCTGGTGGAATCCCGCCGTCGAGAACCAGGCCACGGACCGCGCCTACCGCATTGGTCAAAACAAGAATGTGCTGGTGCATAAGTTTGTCTGTCAGGGAACGGTCGAGGAGAAGATCGACGCGATGATTGAATCGAAACGGCAGATTGCGCAGGATATGCTGGAGGGCGGAGCCGAATTGCTGCTGACCGAGATGAAGGACGACGAATTGCTCAAACTGGTGGCTCTCGACCTGAACGCGGCGCTCAAGGAGACATAGAGCATGTACGACGGCTTTGGATGGAGACCTTATGTGTCTGTGGCCGAGCGCCGCCGCAAAGCTTTGAAGAAGATGGACAGCCTGCGCAAGAAGGGGCGCGTCATCACCCCTGTGAGTATCGATGGCCGTACGATCGCCAAGAGCTTCTGGGGCAAAGCATGGTGCGAGAATCTGGAGTCGTACAGCGACTACGAAAATCGTCTGCCGCGCGGGCGCACCTATGTGCGCAACGGTTCAGTCGTCGATCTGCAAATGGCCCCCAGCCAGATCACCGCGCTGGTCAGTGGCTCGGAGATTTACGAAGTCAAGATAGAGATACTACCGGTTGCCAAGCCGCGTTGGAAATCGATCTGCGAAGATTGCGCCGGATCGATTGATTCCCTCGTGGAGCTACTGCAAGGTCGGCTCTCCAAAGGCGTGATGCAGCGCATCAGCCAGCAGCAGACCGGACTTTTCCCATCGCCCAAAGAGATCAAGCTCTCGTGCAGTTGCCCGGATTGGGCAGAGATGTGCAAGCATGTCGCGGCTGTTCTCTACGGCGTTGGCGCTCGCCTTGACCAGCAGCCGGAGCTGCTCTTCCGGCTTCGCGCGGTGAACGAGAAGGAACTGATCGCCAGCGCCGGCAAGTCTCTGCCCGCAGCAAAAAAGGCTCCGGCGAAAGTGCTGGGAGACGAGGATCTCTCCGCGCTCTTTGGGTTGGATCTCGCCGACTCCGCACCGCCTGCTAAATCCGCACGTCCACCCAAAGCCGCAACTGGGGCCAAAGCAAAGTCCGTCACCGAGACCGCTCGGGGGCAGCAAAAGCGCGCAACCAAAGACACGCCGGCAGCCCCGAGCGCCAAGCCCGCGAAAACGGCGGTGAAGGCCAAGACAACGCCCACCAAGCCGGTGGCGAAGAAGAAACCCATGGCCACTTCCGCGAAGCCCGAACCGGTCAAAAGCTCAGCTGCCAAGACGCTCGTACCCAAGAAGAAGGCGCCAGTCGCCTCTTCAAAGAATGGCCTTCCGGCGGAGAAGAAGATCGCCGCCAGCAAAGCCGAGCCAGGCAGATCGGTTGCCAGGAAGGCGCTCGCTGCGGGGCGCGTTTCGCAAGCAAAACCCAACTCTCTGAGGGCAGATTCCAGGCCAACCAATAAGCGATGAAAAACGGGGTACGGAATGCCACGAAAGAGATGCTGCCGATCATGATGTCCGGGTACCAGGTCGCGCTCGATCGGATTGACGCCGGAGTTGGCGTTAGCGGGATCAACAAGACAACCCCTCCCTTGCCCGGCGCACCCTCGCCGCGTCAGACGCCCAACTGGCAAACAAAGCTCTCTGCGCAGCAGGCTCGCCGCCAACAGTGGAGCTGCCCGAATGGCTACGCTGGCAGTGACGGACCAACCGTTTCAGATTTCAGATTAAATAACGTGATATGAATGACGTACCGCATCCCTAGGGACAAGTACGAATTGGTACATGATTAACGTTTTCAATCGTGTCTGCCGCGGCCTATCATGCGATTCGAGGCTTAGAACAGTGACCATGCACAGTATTTCGAGGAAGCGACCCGTAAAGGTATTTTCTGCTTTCTTCCTCTTCGTGATTGTTTTTACATTGGGAGCCTGTGGCGGAGGCGGAGGAGGCTCAACATCTTCGTCTCCGGCTACGCCGACGATCACTTGGGTTGCTCCTGCGGCGATTACCTACGGGACTGCATTGAGTTCCACTCAGTTGAATGCAACCGCCAACTATCCCGGCACGTTCGCGTATTCGCCAGTTGCGGGGACGGTGCTGAGCGCGGGATCTCATTCGCTTTCAGTCACGTTCACGCCAAGCGATTCCAGCACGGTTTCATCGGGAACGGCGACCAACACAATTACGGTCAATAGTGCTACGCCCACGATTACCTGGAATGCGCCGGCAGCCGTGAGTGTGGGCACGGCGCTGAGCGCGACGCAGTTGGACGCGACAGCCAGCTTTGGCGGCGCGAGCGTGCCGGGCAGCTTCGCCTATACGCCTGTTTCCGGCACGGTGATGAACACGGCCGGTTCGCAGACGCTTTCGGTTACGTTCACGCCGACCGATACTGCCGACTACAATTCCGCCACTGCCACGGTCTCGCTGAGCGTGACAGGGGGAACATCGGGCACGCCGTCGTACTCGTTCACCAACGTCAAGATCCTCGGCGGCGGCTACATCCCCGGAGTGTACTTCCATCCGACGCAGCAGAACCTGATGTACGCGCGCACCGACGTCGGAGGCATCT
>CAZLMY010000181.1:0-8680 GCA_964560845.1 uncultured Occallatibacter sp.
CCCTGGGTGAGCAGCCTGAATTGCTGCGCAAGCCCCGGAGGGGCGGCCGATTCAGTTGCACAGATTCCAAAGGAGTTAGTCAGAGTTTTCGACCTTGCCGATAAGGCCCATAGAATGAGTGGCGCTTTAGCCCCGAGGGATGCTTTTCAGAACTTCTGGGTCAAAACAAGGGTTTTTCCGCAGCCTGTTCAGCCCCTGAGGCACGCTTTTCGGCCACTCTTGCCCGACATTTCTCCTTTTCTCGAAGCCTGCAAACCCCATTCCCCAACTGTTCGCCTGCCCAGCATCGATTCTTCCCGGGCTGAATAACAGCAGAAATCAGCCCTGCCCTTGGTTCGGCAGCTTATTCGGTTCCTCTCGATGCAGTTCCTGTGCGCGATCCAGCGCGGCTTGAATGTTCGCCACGATGTTCTCGCGGCCCACTTGGTCCATAAAACGGGGAGCGCTGAGCAGCTTCGAGGGCTGCTCCATTGCGCCGCATAGCACCATGGTCCGGCCGGATTCCTGGAGGCGCTTGGCAAATGTCTCAATGGCATGAATGCCGGTGGCGTCGATGGCGGTCATGTTGCGCAGCCTCAGAATGACGACGGACGCAAAGGCGTCGAGGTTCAACGTCGCTTCCACGAGTTTCTCCGTGGTGCCAAAGAGGAATGGTCCGTGAATGCGTAACAAGGTAACGTATGCAGGCAGAATTCGCCCCTGCAGAACATGGGGCAGGCCATCCCGGATGTACTCGTCGGTCACTGGAGCTACCGTTGTGGTGTCGGCAATTCTACGGATGTAGAGCAGAGCGGCCAAGGCCAGCCCAATGCCGACAGCAACCGTGAGATCGGCAAAGACCGTGAGCGCGAATGTCACCAGCCAGACGGAAATGGCAGTGAAGTCCAACTGGAAGATGCCGCCAATCTCCCGCCACTCGCCCATGTTGTAAGCCACTACAAACAGTACGGCGGCCAGGGTCGCCAGCGGAATATAGCTGGCCAGCGGAGCAGCCACAACCAGGATGCCCAAAAGAGTGACGGCGTGAATCATGCCGGACACCGGCGAGCGTGCACCGGCGCGAATATTGGTGGCCGTGCGGGCGATGGCGCCAGTGGCGGGAATGCCGCCGAACATCGGCGAGACAATATTGGCGATGCCTTGAGCAACCAATTCCACATTCGAGTTATGACGGTCACCGGTCATGCCATCGGCCACCACGGCCGAGAGCATGCTCTCCAATGCCGCCAGCAAGGCCACTGTGAACGCGGAAGGAATGAGCGGCAGAATGTGTTCTGCATGAAAGTCGGGTATCGCAAAAGGCGGCAGACCGCGCGGAATTCCCCCGAATTTGCTGCCGATGGTCTCAACAGGTAGGTGAAAAACGATGCAGACGCCGGTGCAGATTAGAAGGGCAACAATCGAGGAAGGCACGCGTTTTGCGAAGCGCGGCAGGATCAGCAGGATGACGAGGGTTCCCAGCCCCAGTCCCAGCGCCGACCAATTCAAGGTGGCAAAATGCCCCGCCAGCAATCTCATGCGTGGCAGAAACTCACTTGGCACCGCACCGGTGCGCAGGCCGAAGAAATCCTTGATCTGGGTGGATGCAATCAGCACCGCGATGCCGTTGGTAAAGCCGATCACCACCATGCGTGGAATGAACTTCACCGCGGCTCCCAACCCGGTGAGCCCCATGAGCAGGAGGATAATTCCGGCCATCAACGTCACCATGGCCAGTCCCGGCATGCCGAATCGCGCCGCGATGCCGGCTACAATCACCACGAAAGCGCCTGTCGGTCCACCTATCTGCGTGCGCGAACCACCCAGGGCAGAGATGAGGAATCCGGCCACCACAGCGGTATAGAGACCGGCCTGAGGCGTGACTCCCGAGGCGATGCCGAAGGCCATGGCCAAAGGCAGCGCAACGAGGCCCACGGTAAGGCCCGCCATCAGATCGTGCGTGAACATCTGGGCAGAATAGGTGCGGAAAACCAAAAATGATTTTGGGAGGTTCGGATTACTAATTGACATGGTTTCTCCCATTCTACGCGGATCGAAGGACGCGTGGAATAGTAGGCGCTCCGCCAGGCCATGCGGAGACGACACACGAGGCCGGCGCGGCTTCAGCAAGAGTCTTCTGCTGGTTCGTTGAAGATTAATGGAAGATTTGGAGTTTCGACGCCAAGAAATGCAACAGCCTCGTTTCGGTTTTGCATCGAAGTGCCCATGGATCGAACGCTTTTGCCTGGAGTACCTTACCCGCTTGGCGCTACGGTGGGCAACAAGGGCACTAACTTTGCCATCTTTTCAGAAGCCGCGACGCGCGTGGATCTCTGCTTCTTCGACCAGGACGGCAACCAGATCGACTGCATCGCACTTCGCGAACGGACAGCCTTTGTTTGGCATGGGTTGGTGCGCGGCATTCGGGCCGGCCAACTCTATGGTTATCGGGTCCATGGCGCATGGGAACCCCAGAACGGCCACCGCTTCAACCCCAACAAGCTCTTGGTCGATCCCTACGCCAAGGCCATTTCCGGCTATGTCGATTGGAAACAGCCGATTTTTCCCTATGAATTGGAATCGGGCGACGATCGGAAGATGGACACGCGGGACAGTGCCGCGGGGATTCCTAAATGTGTCGTCATCGATAGCAAGTTCGATTGGAATGGCGATTCCCCGCCCTGCACACCGCTGGCCGATAGTGTGATTTACGAAGTCCACGTCAGGGGCTTCAGCATGCGCAACCCAATGGTTCCAGAGAAGCTCCGGGGGACTTATGCCGGAATCGCGCATGAGTCCAGCATCGAGTATCTAACCAAGCTGGGAGTCACTGCTGTCGAATTATTGCCCGTTCATCATTTCATCGACGAGGGGCATCTGGTCGACAAAGGCCTCAGCGACTACTGGGGATATAACACCCTGGGATACTTTGCTCCCATGTCCCGCTTTAGCTCTTCTGGAGATCGAGGCGGCCAGGTGCGCGAGTTCAAGCATATGGTGAAGACGCTGCACCGAGCGGGAATTGAGGTGCTTCTCGACGTGGTCTATAACCACACTTGCGAAGGCAATCACCTCGGTCCCATGCTCAGTTGGAAGGGAGTATGCAACTCCACTTACTACCGGTTGATGCGCGACGATCCGCGCTATTACATGGACTACACCGGAACGGGCAACACCCTCAACGTGCGGAATCCGCAGGTGCTGAAGATGCTGATGGATTCGCTTCGATACTGGGTCACGGAGATGCACGTCGACGGTTTCCGCTTCGATCTCGCGGCAACGCTGGCCCGCGAGTTGCACGACGTGAGCCGTCTGTCCTCGTTCTTCGACACCATTCACCAGGATCCGACTTTGGCCGATGTGAAGCTGATCGCCGAGCCGTGGGATGTGGGCGACGGCGGCTATCAGGTCGGCCAGTTCCCTGTCCTGTGGGCAGAGTGGAATGGCAAGTACCGCGATACGGTGAGGCGGTTCTGGAAGGGAGACAGCGGCCAGCTCTCCGACTTCGGATACCGGCTGACCGGCTCCAGCGATCTTTATCAGCACGACGGCCGCAAGCCTTATGCAAGCATCAACCTGGTGACGGCCCACGACGGCTTCACGCTCTGCGATCTGGTGAGCTACAACGAGAAGCACAATGAAGCCAACCTCGACGAGAACCGGGACGGCGCCGACAACAACGATTCATGGAACATGGGCGCCGAAGGCCCCACCGAAGACTCTGAAGTGAATCTCCTGCGCGAGCGGCAGATGCGCAACTTTCTGGCAACATTGATGCTCTCGCAAGGAGTGCCCATGATCGCTGGCGGAGACGAAGTGGCCCGATCGCAGCAGGGCAACAACAACTGCTACTGCCAGGACAATGAGCTTTCCTGGTTCGATTGGAATCTGGATGCAAGGCGCAAACGCCTGCTCGGTTTTACCCGCAAGCTCATTCATCTGCGCTTAAGTCATCCTAATCTGCACCGGCGCAAGTTCTTTCAGGACCGCGAAATTCGCCGCAAAGGTGTGAGCCATCCAGTCACAATCAAGGACATTGCGTGGTATAACCCGGATGGCAACGAGGTTTCCGACGAGGCATGGAGTGCAGACTGGGGCCGCTCCATCGCCCTGCTGTTGAATGGCCAGACTTTGCAGATCACAGACGAAGATGGCAGGTGGATCCTCGACGACAGCTTCTTGCTCTTTGTGAATGCCGCGCATGAAGGCGTTGAGTTCAGCATTCCTCCGTCGCCGATCGGGAAGCAGTGGCGCCAGATCGTCGACACGGAGAACATCGAAGACCCGTTCGTGAATGCAAGCGTGGGCGAGAAGATCATTCTCGGCGGCCGGTCCCTCAAATTGCTGAGCGATGGACCGGGATAGAGGTCATTCGAGGTCCTTCGTATGGGCCCGATTGTTCTCCAGCAAATTCGAAACCATCAAACAAAAGCCCCGCCCCATTTTCTGGGCGAGGCTTGTGTCTTTAGCGAGCGAAGCGAGCAGTTGGCCCCGCCGCAGGCGGTGCTTAGTCGTAGTACTCGAGGCCCAGGTGGGTGATGAGGCTTTGGCCCATGATGTGGCGCAAGGTGTTCTTCAGCTTCATCGACTGGATGAACAAATCGTGCTCCGGATAGAGGCCGGGCGCGCTCTGGGGCGACTTGAGATAGAAACTCAGCCACTCCTGGATGCCGATGGAGCGCAGCGACGGTGTCCGCTTGGCCAGATCCATGAACAGCACCAGGTCGAGCGCGATGGGAGCGGCCAGAATCGAATCGCGGCAGAGGAAGTTTACCTTGATCTGCATCGGGTAGCCCAGCCAACCAAAGATGTCGATGTTGTCCCAGGCTTCCTTCTCGTCGCCGCGAGGAGGATAGTAGTTGATGCGGATCTTGTGATAGATGTCCCCGTAGAGGTCGGGGTAGAGTTCAGGCTGGAAGATGTAATCCAGCGAGCCCAACTTTGACTCTTCCTTGGTCTTGAACGATTGCGGATCGTCCAGAACTTCGCCGTCGCGATTTCCCAAAATGTTTGTCGAGAACCATCCGGAGACGCCCAGCATGCGTGCCTTGAAGGCCGGAGCCAGAACCGTCTTCATCATGGTCTGGCCGGTCTTGAAGTCCTTGCCGCAGACCGGAGCCGCATTCTTCTTTGACAACTCAACCATGGCCGGGAAGTCCACCGTCAGGTTCGGAGCGCCATTGGCGAACGGCACGCCTTGTGTCAGTGCCGCGTAGGCATAGATCTGAGAAGGCGCAATCCCGATGTCGTTGTTCTCGAGGCCTGCCTCGAAGGACGCGATGCTCTGGTGCACTGCCGTCGGTTCAATGAAAATCTCGGTCGAAGCGCACCAGATCATGACGACCCGGTCCACCGTCTGCTTGAATGCCTGGATATCCGCAATGACCTGGTCGGCCAGATCCCGCTTGTTCTTGCCCGTCTTCACGTGCGTGCCATGCAGACGCTTCACATAAAACTGATCGAAGACCGCCGGAAGCGGCTTGATGGTCTCCAGGTAGGGCTTCAACTGCTCGAGCGTTTCCTTGTCCAGCACCTTGGCATGGGCGGCGGATTCGTAGACGTTGTCTTCAAAGAGATCCCAGCCGGTGAAGACAACATCGTTCAGATTGGCCAGCGGAACGAAATCCTTGATCAGCGGAGACGTGTTGTCGGTGCGCTTGCCCAGGCGGATAGTGCCCATCTGGGTCAGCGAGCCGATAGGCTTGGCCAATCCGCGGCGCACTGCCTCGACTCCGGCGATCATTGTGGTGGCAACGGCGCCCAGGCCGACAACCATTACACCCAACTTGCCCGTTGCGGGCGCGACCTTTGCTTCTGGAGCGGTCTTTTGGCCGCCTTCCTGTTCAGTTGACATCGCTTCTCCTAACCTTCCTTTGGTTACTTCTCATTTTTCAATGAATTCGAATTCAAACTTCGACAGACGCAACAGTGTACGCCTTGGAACAAGGGCCACGGAGTCCGTTGCCGGTCCTAGACCGTGCTCGCCTGTCTCCCACGGTTGAGGTGCGACCAGACAAACCACACAATGCCAGCCACCAAGGCAAGTTCGACGACCAGGTGGAAGCGATGGAATGCCTCATGGAAACGCGGATCGGTCAGCCATCTGTCGCGAAGCTTCATGCCCACGAAAGCCAGGACAAAGCACCACGGCCAGGAGCCGACAAATGTATACACGTGAAACCGCAATTGCGGCATTCTGGCGATTCCCGCCGGAAAGGCGATGAACGTCCGAACCACCGGCAGAAGACGCGCCAGCAACACCGTGATCGAGCCGTAGCGGTTGAAAAACTCCGTCATACGGTCGAGATCGTGGTGGCTCATCAGCACCCACTTGCCGTAACGCTCCACCAGCGGCCGGCCCCCTTTGGCGCCGATCCAATAGGCCACGACAGAGCCCAGATTGCAGCCGATGGCGCCGGCTGTGGCGACATAGGTTAAGCCGAGCCACACGTTTCCGCCCCCAAAACGGCCTGAGGAAATCAGAAAACCGGCGAAGGGCATGATGATCTCTGAAGGCAGAGGGATACACGCAGACTCAATGCCCATTAGTGTGGCAATGCCGGTGTAGCCGCCCAGATCAATGACGTGGGTTACAAAATGCACAAGAAAGGCAATGATTCGTTCGCTCATGGACCGTTTTAGTATATAGGCCCGATGCGGGGGGTGGTTCCACGGGCCGGATTCGGCGCACAGGCCAAGCCTGCCTCCTGTCCCCGCCGAGTTCTGCGGCCTCGGGCCAAGTCGTTGAAAAAGAATAGTGGAGCGCACCGCCCAGCGAGGCATTTGCTAGGATGAGGGGGTATCCAAAGGAAAGGTGTTCCCCGTGGCCGAATTCCCCCCAGTCCCCCTGACACTTGAAGGCTCCAGCGCGCTTCACCAGTTCTTCCACTTCGACTGGAAAGCCTGGCGGTCCTGCGCGGACGGCGAACGCAAGAGAATTGTTGCCGACGCCACCGCCGCTTTACACCGTTTAGAGCGTGCCAACCCCGAGGCGCCCGTCCGCACCGCGCTGTTCTCCGAACTCGGCCACAAGGGCGACCTGATCCTGGTTCACTTCCGCGATTCTCTGGAAGCGCTGAACCAGGTCGAGTTGGACTTGGCCCAGACTGAGCTTTACGGCTATCTCGATCAACGCCACTCGTATGTGTCCGTAGTGGAGCTGGGCTTGTACGAGTCCACCCGCAAGGTCTACGAGGCGGCCGCGGCCAAGGAGCTGGAACAGTTCTCCGCGGAGTGGAATGCAGAGATTGCCGCCACGCTGGCCCGTTCCTCAACGGCCATGGCCCCGCGCCTGTTCCCTGCCGTCCCCGAGGCCAAGTACATGTGCTTCTATCCCATGGATCGCAAGCGCGGCGAGGCTGTGAACTGGTACACGGTACCATTTGCCGAGCGCCAGCGCATGATGCACGAGCACGGCATGATCGGGCGCCGCTACGCCGACCAGGTCAAGCAGATCATCTCCGGTTCTATCGGCATGGACGACTGGGAGTGGGGCGTCGATCTGTTCGCCGAAGACCCGGTGGTCTTCAAGAAGCTGATCTACGAGATGCGCTTCGACCAGGTCAGCGCCGTCTATGCCCTCTTCGGCCAGTTCTTCATCGGCGTCCGCCTGCCGATCGAGAAACTCGGCGGGTGGCTGAGCGGAAGACTCTAATCGGTTCAGGATGTGCGAGTTATTTAGAGGCGTGACCGAGGCTCGATTCTGCGCTCCGGATCCGCCGACCCCCCTCCCAAGAGGTTCGCAATGCCTGCAAACAAACCATCGTCCGAAGCGACACCGAAAAAACGCACTCAGAGCGGCGACCTCGCGCCAGACCGCGTTGCCGCCATCCTCAGGGGCCTCGACGAAGCGTATCCCGAAGTCGAGTGCGCGTTGAAACACACTTCGCCATGGGAGCTGCTGGTGGCGACGATTCTTTCGGCACAATGCACCGATGTGCGCGTGAATATGGTGACTCCAGAGCTGTTTCGCCGCTTCCCTACCCCGGCGGCCATGGCCAAGGCGACGCTGCCGGAACTGGAAGAACTGATCCGCACCACGGGCTTCTTCCACAACAAAGCCAAGTCCATCCAGGGTGCGGCGCACAAGGTGGTGGAAGAATTCGGCGGCAAGGTTCCGGAAACGCTGGCCGAGCTGATCACCATTCCCGGCGCAGCGCGCAAGACAGCCAACGTGGTGCTCGGCGTCTGCTTCCAGAAGGCCGAAGGGGTGGTCGTGGATACGCACGTCTTCCGCATTGCCCGGCGGCTTGGCCTGGCCAAATCCGATACCGCACCGAAGGTCGAACAGGAATTGATGAAAGTGATTCCGCGCGAGCGCTGGATCGCCTTCTCTCACCAGCTCATTCACCATGGCCGCCTGGTCTGCGATGCGCGCAAACCAAAATGCGACCGTTGCAACCTTGAGCAGCTCTGCAAGTGGAAGGATAAGACCTGGACGAGCTAGAGCCTGTTATGAACTTTCCCACGAGCGGCGCTGGGAGCCAATTTTTCTCGGATCGAGGAGCGCGGAGCGACGAATATGGAGTATCTTCGAGCGACAAGTGACGACGAAACGAGGGAAATTGGCCCCAGCCCTCCGGCTTCCACCCCAACGCGCAAAGTTCGCGCGCCGGGGACCCCGGCTTCCACCCCAACGCGCAAAGATCGCGCGCCGGGGACCCCGGCTTCCACCCCAACGCGCACAGTTCGCGCGCCGGGG
>CAZLMY010000182.1:0-8593 GCA_964560845.1 uncultured Occallatibacter sp.
GGAGATACTTGCTCACCTCCACGTGCGGACAGCCGAACATGCCTTCGTGGCGGCCGACCAGCGTGCCGTTGATCCAGATCCGGGTAAAGTAGCCTGCGCCGTCAAAGCACAGAAAGACGTAATCGTCTTTGGCCGCCGCAGGCGCATCGAAATGGCGGCGATAGTACCAAACCTTGTCCACGACCCAGGTGTACTTTTGCGTATTCAAGTGGGCGTAGGGGTAGGGCAGTTCGCCGGCCTTATAGAGCGCCCACTCGGCCGAGGTGGGAACCTGCGCGTTGATCCATTTTTGCTGATCGAGTTCGGCCACTGCGCCAATGGCTGCGTCGCGATAGCCAAGTTGCCAGTCGCCGTCGAGCGATAGGTGCTGATCGCCGGTTCGGGAATCAACGTAGAAGGGCTTCCATAAGGGGTCCCCGGTGGGCTGTTGCGCATTGAGGGACTGGACTCCGGCGCTGAGGAAAAAAAGCGCAGCAACCGCTGCGGGAATGAATCTGGATTTCATGTTCGTTCTCCGTTATTTCTGCAGACCATGCCGGCGGCTCAAAGGAGATGCAGCCGCCTGCGATGTTGCACCGGCCGCGAGGCGCCGATTGCTGCGCGTTTCCTGCGGCCAGAAAAATGTTGAGATTGCACCGCAGCCAATTCTACATCCGTGCCGGCTCTGGCCAGGATGGCGGTTGTGTCGCGCGGATGGCAATCGCATTTGAAATGCGGTCCGAAGTGAAAGGCCCCGATTCCGAACACGGCCGGAAAGAAGGCTTTGTAACAGGGCACGACTTGAGTCGTGCCCTGTTACAAAGCGCATTGAACCTGCATTCTTAATGTTTTGAGCGTTTTGTTCCAAACAAAATCTAAATGCGATAGCCCTGCTTCGGGGCCAATGAATACGGGGATTCAGGTGAGCGAGTAAGTCTCGCGCACAAACAAAAAGGGCCATCCCGTAGGGGATGGCCCTGGAGGGAAGAATAAAGCGTCAGGGCTGAGCGTTACGGGCCTGCGCCTTTTCTGTCAGCACCTTGTGCGCATTGTCTTCAAGGGCCTGCGCTTCGGGCAGGTAGGTGAGCGCCTTCTGGATCATGGGGTCCCAGTCGGCCAACGTGCGCAACCCCTGCAACTGTCCGAATTGGCTGGTGAGGATTTTCTCCTTGATGCTTACCTTCAACCAGTCCATCACGCCGTTCAGGTCAGCCTCGGTCCAGGCGATGTTCTGGCTGGTCAGGTACTGCCTGAATTCGCTCAACACCGGCTCGTCCACCTGGAAGTTCCTGTCCACGGTGCGGTTGGCCAGATAGTGGTGGGCAAAGTGGAAGAAGATCGACTTGTAGAGCAGCGTGTCCTGAAAGTGGTTGCTCTTGGGGCTTTCGATCTTTTCGTCGGGCGTAATGCCCCCGCCGCCGTAGACCGTTCGGCCCGAGTCGGTGAATTTGACTTCGCGGTTGCTGGAGTCGTTGGGCGAGGCGCCGGCGTGGTTGTAGTAGTAGTCGTAGAGTGAAACGCCGGAGTAGTTACGCTGAATGAGCCGGCCGGAGGGCGTGTAGTAGTGATACGTGGTCAGCGCCAGCCCGGTATTCTCGCTGAGGTTGTAAACGGTCTGCACCAAACCCTTGCCGAAGGTGGTTTCGCCCACGATCAGCGCCCGGTCATGATCCTGCAACGCGCCGGAAACGATCTCCGCCGCCGAAGCAGTGTTGCGGTTGACCAGCACCACGATGGGGAAGGTCTTGCCGCCGTTGCCGCGGGTTGCGGTGTAGTTCTGATCCGGATAAGCGCGGCCGCGCTGCGAGACGATGCCTTGGCCCTTGGTCAACAGGTGGTCGCAGACTTCAACGGCCTGGCTCAGCAGTCCGCCGGGATTGTTACGCAGATCCAGCACCAGCCCCTTCAGATCGCCGAAACCGTCCACTGCCTCGATCACTTCCTGGGCTGTGGTTTCCTGAAACTGAGTGAGGTGCACATAGGCCACGCCGGGCCGTATCTCGTATTTAAGGTCCACCGAGGGGTGAGGAATTTCGTCGCGGATCAGATCGAAGTCCAGCGGTTTGGTCTGGCCCTCGCGAATCACGCTCACCAATACGTGGGTGCCCTTGGGTCCTTTGAGCGCTTTGGCCACCAGGTCGCTGGTCATGCCATCGGTGCTCTTGCCGTCCACCGTGGCGATGACGTCGCCGGGCTTGATGCCCGCCCGGAACGAGGGTGTGTTCTCGTAGGGGGTGATGACGTACGTCTTCTTGTCCTGCTGCTGGATGACCATGCCCACGCCGTAGTAACGGCCGTGCTGGTCCTCGCGCATCTTGGCGTAGGCCTTGGGGTCGTAGAAATTGGAGTGCGGGTCAAGCACCCGCAACATCCCCGGAATGGCCCCGCCGTAGATGGCGGTATCGGCCTTTTCTCCGTTGATGGGTTCGGCGTAGTTCTGTTCCACCAGCGCATAGACGTCGGTAAAGGCCCGGTAATTGTCGCGGAACTGGCTGTCATCGGCCGCTGACTGCGCCCCAACCTTGCGCTGCAAAATGCTGCCCACGGTGGCGCAGACGGCAAAGAAGAGGATTACGGTGAAGAGTGCGCGGCGGGCGCGTGGAGTCATAGGCTGGTGGAACCTCCGGACTGCCTACGAGCCAGGCACGCGGGAAGGGCCTGAAACGGCAATCTTAGCGTAAAGTATAGCACTGGCCTATTTGACGGGAAACGATCCTGTTCCGGTAGCCGTTCTTCAGGCTGTCGCCGCTTTTTGTCCGTTTGGCTGTGTGAATAGCCGCCGAATTCCGTCCGAATTGGTTGCGGCATCGCATTCCTGCCGCCCAGCCATTTACAATGGCGTCTATGCTTCAGGTAGCGAACAAACGCCGCCTGCCGTGTCCGAAACTATGAATCTAAGACTTCTTTGCACTCCCGCGGCAATCGTGTTCGGCACGGTGCTGCTCGCAAGTTCCACTTTGGCGCAAACGCATCCCGCCGCGCCTGAGAGCCCATATGGCGGCACCACGGTCGAGGAGATCATCGCCCGCGTCAACGACCAGATCATTACGCGCTCGGATTACGACCGGGCCATGAAGGATATGGATGCCGAGGCGCGCAAAAGCGGTGCGTCGATGCAGGAGGTTTCTGCGGCCCATCGAGACCTGCTTCGCAGCCTCATTGACCAGCAGTTGTGGCTCTCAAAAGGCAAGGAACTGGGCATCACCGGAGAGACCGAGCTGATCAACAGGCTCAACGAGATCCGCAAGCAGTACAACATGGAGTCACTGGATGACCTGGAGAAGGAAGCCAAGAGTCAGGGCGTCTCCTTTGAGGATTTCAAGGCCAATATCCGCAACACGATCATCACCCAGGAGGTGATGCGCCAGGAAGTAGGCCGCAAGCTTCAATTCACCGCGGGCGAGGCGGAAAGATACTTCGAGGAGCACAAGAAGGATTATGAGCGGCCCGAGAGTGTGCGCCTGAGCGAGATTCTGGTTTCAACCGGCTCGCAAGGTGACACGGCGAGCGACGATCCTGCAAAGCTGGCCGCTGCCAAGGTCAAGGCCGACGACCTTGAGGCCAAACTGCACGCTGGCGGCGACTTTGCGCAGTTGGCGCGTACCTTCAGTGACGGATCGACGGCGGCCGATGGCGGCAATCTGGGACAGTATTTGCGAGGCAGCCTGGCAAAAGTGCTTGAAGACAAAACCTTTGCGCTCAAGGCCGGAGAATATACCGATCCCATCCGCACCAAGCAGGGTTACGTGATCCTGAAGGTTGTGGAGCACACGCCTGCAGGCGCTCCGGCATTCAAAGATGTGGAGCAACAGGTTCAGGAACGCTTCTTTGAGTCCCGGATGGAACCGGCGATTCGCGAGTATCTGACCAAGATGCGCGAGGAAGCCTACATCCAGATCAGGCCGGGGTTCACCGACTCAGGCGCCAGCCCACGGCAAACTACACCGGTCTACAGCGCTTATGTGCCGCCCGCGCCCAAGAAAAAGAAGAAGGTAGAACGCACCCGCTACAGGGAGACCACACACACCTTCCGCCAGAAATCGAAGCCTGCGGCTAGCGAGGAAGCAGCTCCGGCGCCCGCGCCCGCGCCAGCCAAAAAGGGCAAGAAGAAGGCCGAACCAGTGAATCTGGCCACTATGAAGCCCGGTAAGAAAGAGAAGATTCGCTTTGGGAAAGCGCCTTCCCAGACTTTGCCTGGCACCAATGAAACCAAGACCGAGGATGCAGGCGCAGTGCCGGCGGCAGCCAATGCTGCCTCGGAGCCGGCCAACCCGCTGGAAGCGAATGCCCGGCAGGCAAAGACGCGTTTCAGCTCCCGCGCCAAGGTAGAAAAGCAGGCCAAGGCCAAGGCGAAGGGCGCAAAGCAGGACCAGATGACGCCTGCGCCGCCCGATGCCGCCGAGGTTGCAGACCGCCAGGCCCAGGCAGCTCCGCTTGGGTTGGCGGGTGACACGGCCACCAAGAAAAAGAAGAAAGCCTCGACAACGGGCGACAAGACAAGGTTGAGCGACAAGAAGAAGGAAGTGGCGCCACAACAGGGCGATGTGCCCTTGGCGCCCGCTCCGCAACCTCCTCCGGCTCCGGGTCCGCAACCCAAACAGTAGCTCGCATTTATCGCAACCAACTGGCCGGGCCTGGGACCTCAATCCCAGGCCTGGTTTGTTTTTTTGCAAACAATTCCGGCGCAGCCTGCAACCAGGTACAGTTCCTGCGCTCGCTCCCGCACGACGTCTGGTGAGTTGCAGCCCTCATGAAGGGCTGCCAGCCTCGTGGCTACTCTGCTTAAGCGACGACGAGCTTCGAGGCGATGGCGGTGAAGGCGCCGTTGATGGCGGTAGCCAGCGCTCCCATGGCAGCTGTGGCCGCAAGCGAAAGCAGCGAGGCAACCAGGGCGTACTCGACCAAATCCTGACCTTCCTCCCGCGTCATCAAGTCCTGCATCTTGATATAAAGCTTCAGCATTGAGTCGTTCATTGAAGTTCCTCCCAGTCATGTCGAATTTCCCGGAGCTTGCCGGGCTGTGCTCTGTTTAATGCATGCGTGTCGCCGTTCCTTGCGCCGCCGGGCAAGGATGCAAATCAACAACTTGCGTTGATGGCGCTGCCAGCCGCATGTGCACACTCGTTTACACCGACCTGCCTGAAGGCGCGCCCGGTACACATCTCCGCCCTGAATTGCTCCACCGCCATAGCAAGGCCACAATGGAAAACTGCGGTAGTCCAATCCGGGGATCGGGCCGCGCAACTCAGTCTCGTAAACTGAAAAACGGAGGGAGCGATGAGCGATGGCTGCGAGGAGCGCGAAGAGCAAGAAAAGCGCCGCGAATTGGAAGAGCGCCAGGATCGCGAGGACCGGATGAATCGCGATCTGGAAGACGAGTGGGAACCGGAGCGGGTAGACTCCTGACCTGCGCCCAAGCATTTCGATGGCATTGGCTCTTCAGCCGCCAACCAGCGAGCGCCGGAACAGAATGGAAAGCATGGTATGCTTGACCCGCGTGGCGGCGGCCCACGCGACATCAGAGTGTCTTCCAGCCGCTTCATGGTCAAAAATTATGAAAGACATCTACATTGCCGATCTAGCCAACTTTGAAGAGGGCAAACTCTTCAACGGCTTCTTCCTTGTTTTATCCAAGCAGCAGAGGACAACCAAGACCAACAAGCCGTATCTGAATCTTATTCTGGGCGACAAGACAGGCCAGCTTGAGGGCCGCATCTGGGAGATCGCGGACCCGCGTATCGCCAAGGATTTTGACAAAGGCGACATTGTGAAGGCGCGCGGCAGCGCATCCCGTTTCGACGATCGGCTGCAGATGAAGATCGACCAATTGCGCAAGGCGCAGCCCAGTGAGGTGGACAAGACCGACCTGCTCCCCGCAACCACTTACGACGTGCCTACGCTCTGGAACCAGTTGCTCGGTTTCGTCGAGAGTTTTACCAATCCCGATTTGAAGCTGTTGCTCACCACCATGCTGGCCGACCCCGGGCTAGCCCAGGCCTATCGCGAAGCTCCGGCGGCCAAGCAGCTTCATCACGCCTGGCTGGGTGGCCTGCTGGAGCATGTCGTCAGCCTCTGTACCCTGGCTGACCGCGTGGCGCCTCACTACCCGATTCTTCAGCGCGACCTGCTGCTGACCGGCGTGATTCTGCACGACATCGGCAAAGTGCGCGAACTGAGCTGGGAAATCGGATTTGAGTACACCATAGAGGGCACGCTGCTGGGACACATCCAGATGGGCATGGCTCTGACCGAGCAGACCATCGACAGCCTGCCTGACTTCCCGCCGAAGTTGAAGACATTAGTGCTACACATGATTCTGAGCCACCACGGCAAGCTGGAGTTTGGCTCGCCCAAGCTGCCCATGATCCCCGAGGCCCTGGTTCTCAACTTCCTCGATGACCTGGACGCCAAGATGCAGGCCATCCAAGGCGAGTTCGATAAGTGTCTCCGCGAGGGCAAAGGGCCGGAAGAACTCACCGGCAAGGTGTGGGCGCTCGATCAAAGGCAGTTGCTGAATACGAGACGTTGGCTGGGTGAAAGCGTCGAGCGAGAATCGGGCACCGGAATTGGTGTGCTTGTTCCGGAGGTTGACCGGCGTGCGATTGCTGGCATCGAGCCCAAGAATTAATTGGGCCTTTGGGCCTTCACCTATGAGGAGGGTCGTATGGAGTGGAAGGACGCCATGACCGGGGTTGGCCTGCTGCTCGTCATCGCTGGATGGATCTTTTCGAGGTGGAAGGACAGGAACTTCGAAATCTTCAAAGAGCGCCTCAAGAAAAGGCTGGACATGTACGACAGCATGGTTGACGCACTTCTCCCGTTCTTCAACCCCGGTCCAGATGGGCAACTTACCGTCGACAGCGATTTGTTGGGCGAAAAGCTGGGTGCTGCCAGGACGAAGATTCAGCTCTATGGATACAGCGACGAGATTTCAGAGTATGAGTCATTCTTATCGTTCTTGGTCGCAAAGAACCTTCGCGAAGTAAATAACTCTCTGCAACGGCTGTCCACAATGGTCACCAAAAAGCTGAGGAAGGAGTTGGGGTATTGAGTCGTGACTAAGCCTGGGGATTCGAAATGCCGGCAGGCAAATTATGGCCTTTTTTGTCCGTCCCTTCAAGGAGACAAAGGATTTCTTATCATCTTCCTGCCCCAGAAGGACGCTCGGCTGCCGTAATCGCTGCCACCGTTTCTTACTGCAAGAACCACTCCCACTGCTCCTGGGTCAGCGGCACTACCGATAGCCGACCGATCACGACGAGCGGCGAACCGGCAAACAGCGGTTCGGCCTTAATGGCAGTCAGGGTCTTGGGATGCTTGAGGCGCTTGCCTACCTTCACCCGTACAATCGGCGCTTTGGGGTCTGCCGCGTCCACGCTGACTACGGTCCCCGTGCCCACGGCCGTTCGCTCGTCGCCAGTGTGGTAAAAGATCCACTTTGTCCCCGGCTTCATCTCGCGCAGGTGCTTCACGGCTGTGGGGTTGGTTACGCCATCCCAAACGGTTTCCTGCTCGCGCAGGAATTCGTCGAAGCTATAGACATCGGGCTCGGTCTTGAAGAGGAAACAGGCCATGGTCAAAGTCCAGGGATCAGGGATCAGGGATCAGGGATCAGGGATCAGGGATCAGGGATCAGGGATCAGCTAAATTGTTCGTAGCAAAGCGCCTCTTGTCAAGGACGGTTTTTCTTCCATTTCGCCTGAACGCAAAAAAAGAGAGGCAATTCGCCAGCCGATCAAGCCCATAGTCCTGCGCCTCGTTTCGTCCTGACCCCTGACCCCTGATCCCTAACCCCTGCTTTCCCGTTACAATCAAATCAATATGATCCGTTTCTCAACCGCCGGCGAGTCGCATGGGGAGTCCCTGATTGCCATGGTCTCCGGACTGCCGGCCGGAGTGCCGGTTGACCTGGATTTCGTGAATCGCGAGCTTTGGCGCCGCCAGCAGGGCTATGGGCGCGGCGGGCGCATGAAAATCGAGACCGACAAGGCCCATATTCTCTCAGGCGTCCGCCACGGCAAAACCATCGGCTCCCCGGTTGCCATCGAGCTCGTGAACCGCGATTGGAAGAACTGGGAAGAAAAGCTCCCCGTCGAGACCGGAGACCCTGCGAAGCATCAGGCAGTTGCCTCGCCGCGGCCGGGACACGCAGACCTGGCCGGAGCCCTGAAATACAACTTCCCTGACGCCCGCTACGTGCTGGAGCGCGCCTCGGCGCGCGAGACTACCGCGCGTGTGGCCGCCGGTGCGCTGGCGAAACTGATGCTGCGCACTCTCAACATTGAGGTTGCCAGCCACGTCATCCGCGTGGGCCGCGTGGAGTTGGAGCGTGCCGCCGCGTGGGATGAGATTGCCGCCACGGTCGCGCGCGACGAAATCGTTCTCGGTTGTGTCGATCAGGCCACCGAAGCCCGCATGAAAGAGGAAGTCGAAGAGGTCTCGCGCACCGGCGACACCGTGGGCGGAGTCTTCGAGGTAGTGGTTCATGGCGTCCCCGCCGGACTTGGCAACTATACCAATTGGGATGAGCGTCTTGACGGGCTGCTGGCCTGGTCGGTGATGAGCGTTCAGGCCGTCAAGGCAGTGGAGATCGGCCGCGGCGTGGTGGCTGCCG
>CAZLMY010000183.1:0-8588 GCA_964560845.1 uncultured Occallatibacter sp.
CGATCTTGTTGGCCTTGAGGACTTCCTGGACCTTCTCGATGCCGCCGGGGATCTTCTTTACGTTGGTGCGCGAGGAGTGAAGGATGGTGCCGCCCTTGAGCTGGATGCCGTCGATGTTTTCCAGGGTCAGGGGAATGAAATTGTTGTCGAGCACGCCGCGCCAGCCGTTCAGGAAGCCGATGAACTCATCGCCATAGTGGTTGATTCCCTTTTTCACAGCCGCGTAGATTACCGCGTTCAATCCGGGGCAGTCGCCGCCGCCGGTCAATAAAGCAACTCGCATCGTAGGTCTCCTGAAGGGGTTTGCACATTCGCTCCGAATGTTCGGAGTGGTGGCTGAGCCGGGAGCAAGTCCCGGAGCTCGACGCCTCAACCGGAAAAGTGTCCGGCCTCGACGCCTTAACCAGTGTACTCTGCCGCTGTAAAGATAAATCGTGACCGTGCTCACGCCACCATCTGCGGTGGGGCCGACTGCCTTCGGCCACCTGCGGTGGGGCCAACTGCCTACGGCAACCGACAGTGAGGGCGGTTGCGCCAGGAAATTGCTTCCTTGCCCACCGATTGCTTTGAATCGGAAGCAGCTGCCCTGGGAAAAACACGGCACAAAGTGCTTCAATAAGATATGCCCGGAACAGGAGCTCTTTTATTGCTGGCATTTGCCAGTCTCGTCGTCATCATTCTGCTTGTGCTATTGCAATTGACCCGGCTGGGGTACCTGGTTCGTTCGACCATCCCGGATCGGCCGCGGCGGCGGATGTTCATCGCCTCGGTTTCGTTCCTCTTCACGTTTGTGGGGGTTCGTATCCTGGTAAGACGGATCGTCAACCACGAGGGCCACTTCCAGTGGGTCGTGGTGCATGGTCTCCACATTCACCACCTGGTGTGGGGGATTCTGATTCTGCTGCTGGTGGGCTACGGCTGGCTGCTGGACCTGGGGCGTTCGCACACGCCCCTGTCGATCTTCTTCAGCCGGCTCATGTCGGTAAGCTACGGCGTCGGCGCGGCGCTCACCCTGGACGAGTTCGCGCTGTGGCTGAACCTGGAGCCCGACGCCTATTGGTCCAGCGACGGGCGCCTCAGCATTGACGCCGTGATCCTGTTCGGCAGCCTGCTGGCAGTGGGCGCCTGGGGCGCCCCCTTTTTCCGCGGACTGCACATGATGTGGACCAAACGCGGCCTATTTGGCAAAGGGCTGGGCCGGGGCCTCAGCTATCCTATTCGGCGCGCGAGGTTGCTTCGTCCGCGTAAAATTCCGCGATTGCCCAAGCGTATCGTGCCGAAATCGCCCGACGCTTGAGCTTCATGGAGGGCGTGAGCTCGCCGGTCTCCTGGGTCCACTCGTCTGCCACCACACGGAAGCGCTTGATGCTCTCGAAGTTGGCCAACTCGCCGTTCACCTCGCGGACCACCTCGGCATAGAGTGCCGTGACGCGCCCATCGGCCACCAGTTCGGCTCGCGATTTGCCTTCCAGATCGTGATGCTTTGCCCACTCTTCCAGGGCGGCAAAATTGGGCGATAGCAGCGCGGAGATGTATTTGTGCTTGTCACCCACCAAGGCCGCCTGGGCCACGAGAATATTGTTCTTGAGCTTGTTTTCAATGGGCTGCGGCGCCACCATCTTGCCGCCCGACGTCTTCAGCAACTCCTTCTTGCGGTCGGTAATAGACAGGAACCCGTCTGCGTCCAAGTGCGCGATGTCGCCGGTCTTGAACCATCCCTCGGAATCGAAACACTCCGCATTGGCGGCGGGTTTCTGCCAATAGCCCACAAACACCGAGGGTCCCCGGACAAGCAGTTCGCCATCCTCGGCTATCTTTGTTTCCACATTGGGCAAGACCCGGCCGACAGTGCCCAGACGATGACTAATGGGTGTATTCAGCGCGATCACGGGCGAAGTCTCGGTGAGGCCGTAGCCCTCCCAGAGGGCGATGCCGACAGAGGCAAACCATCTGCCGGTGTCGATGCCCAGCGGCGCGCCGCCTGCAACGAAGACCTTGACCCGGCCGCCGAATGCCGCACGAACCTTGGAATACACCAGCTTTGAAGCAAGCGTCCACAAGGGCGAGGACGGCTTGCGTCCATCATAGACCGTGTCTCTGTGGCGGGCTCCCAGGCGAATGGCCCAGGCGAGCAGCCGCTTTTTGACGGGCGAAAGCGAGGCCTGGCGTTCCACCTCCTGGTGGATCTTTTCAAACACGCGCGGTACGCCCACAAAGACTGTAGGCTTGACCTCGCGCATGGCTTGCGGAAGCTTGTCGAACTTGGAGCAGTAAATAACCTGCGCGCCGGAGACGAACATGACATAGTCCAGGGCCCGGGCGGTGATGTGCGAAAGCGGCAGGAAGGAGATGCAGGCATCCGCCGAGGTGAAATGGAAGTCGGCCGCGGCCAGATTCTGGTTGCTGGCGATGTTGCCGTGGGTCAGAGCAACGCCCTTGGGTTCACCAGTGGTTCCCGAAGTATAAATCAGCGTGGCCAGGTCTTTGGGTTCGACAGAACGCACCAGGGCGTCGAAGATCGGATCGCGCTCGGCGCCACAGGCGTCCGCGTCGTCCATCAGCGAAGCAAAGGAGATGGCCTCGTCGGCAGGACCGCCAGGGTCCATCATGACGATGCGCTCCAGCTGGGTTTGGGAACGGAGCGAGTTGAGCTTGTCAAACTGCTGGCGCGTGGAGACCACGGCAATCTTGCACCCGGCATCGCTTATCAATGCCGCCACCTGCTCGCCGGTGAGCGTGGGATAGATGGGTACGTCGATGGCGCCAATAGCCAAAGCGGCGAAATCGGTAACGGCCCACTCCCAGCGGTTCTCGCCGATCAGGGCGATTCGGTCGCCCTTTTGGGCGCCCCAACTGAGAAACGCCTGAGCCAGCGAGCGAACCCGCTGATAGATCTGGTCTGAGGAAATCGGTTGCCATTGGCCAAACTCGTCCTGCCACAAAATGGCGCGCGGGTTGGCTGCCGCGGCGACGCGGCGAAAGAGGTCATTGATGGTGGAGATCGGTGCGAAAGATGTCATTGTTTTTTAATAGGGGACGCGGACTTTTGTCTCCGCGGCCAGTCGAGAGTGTATCAGCGTTGAGGCCCGCTTTGCCCACATGGTGGCGTTTGCCGTGCATTTTCCGGACCCTATTGGTCACCTGGGGTGGTGACGGTAAGGATGATGGTTCCTGCTTGGTCACTTTGCACAGAAGCGGCAAGTGTGCCCAAGCCCGACGAGAGAGATCGCGAAAGGTTCGATAAAAACACCTGAGCCGATTGCATACTTATGCAGATTCGATGTATATTTATACAAGCGCGGCCGCCTCTCAGCGAGCCGCGCTTTCGATTTGTTCAAAAAGGCGAATCGAGCGCAGAGATGGTGGCATGAAGTCTCAAAGACTCAACGCGATACGGGATCTGGTGGGCAACTCGCTGGTGAGCAACCAGGACGACCTACGGGTCAAGTTGCTGGAGCGCGGCTTTGAGGTCACCCAGGCCACTTTGTCGCGGGATATTCATGAACTCCACATTTCCAAGGGTCCTCGCGGCTACTCCCTGCCCAACGGCAACGGAGGCAGCGGCGGAGTTGGTACAGTGGAAGACGAGAGTCCGCCATCGGTGGCGGAGATGGTTGAGAGTTTTGGCCTGCGCGTGCGCAGCGCCATGAACCAGGTGGTGGTGAGAACGGTGATGGGCGGGGCCCAGCCGTTCGCAGCCGCTTTGGACTACGAAGCATGGCCGGACGTGGTGGGCACCATCGCCGGCGACGATACTGTTCTGGTCATCTGTCCAGACCCGCGCCGGGCAGGCGAAGTGGAAGCCCGGTTAAGGACGATTCTGGAATCATGACCGATACCGTACAGACCGCAGTTGTTGGAGTGACTGGATACGCGGGAGCCGAATTGGCGCGGCTATTGCTGCATCATCCCCGGCTCAAAAACACGCCCCCGGTGTTTGCCGGCCGCGTAGACCCGAAGGATTTGGCACGGGGAGGCGTTCCCCTGGCCGAGATTCACCCGGAACTGGCCGACAGCCACGGCAACGGAAACCTGAAGCAGGAGCCCTTCTCCTGGGAATTGCTGAAGAGCCGTGGCGTCGAAGTGCTGTTTCTGGCCACGCCCCACGAGCAATCCCGCGAATGGGCGCCCGAGGCTTTGGCGCATGGCATCCGGGTCATCGATCTGAGCGGGGCATGGCGGCTTGTCTCGCCCGTCAATCGCGCCGTCTATGCGTTTGAAGATGAAGGCTCCGATTTGGCCGCCCAGACCCAGGCGCAGGCTGTCTACGGCATGCCCGAACTGCATCGGGCCGAGATTGCTGGCGCGCGGCTGATCGCCAACCCTGGCTGCTACGCGACTTCAATCATCCTGCCGCTGCGGCCGCTGGTCGAGGCTGGGTTGATCGATCTCGAACGCGGCATTGTGGCCGATTCCAAAAGTGGAGTGAGCGGCGCGGGCAAGAACCCGACCGCAAAGACGCACTACATGTACGCTGCCGACAACCTCTCCGCTTACGGCGCCTTTACTCATCGGCATACCGGAGAGTTGCTTGAGCAGATTGGACTGGACGCGAGCCAGATGGCCTTCACCCCGCATCTGCTGCCCATTCCCCGCGGCATTCTTTCCACGATCTATGTGCATTTCCGCGAGAAACAGACAGCGCCGACCATCTCTGCTGTGTATCATCGATTCTTCGCTCAGAGCCCGATGGTTCGCATCCGCGACAAAGCGCTGCCGCAGATTCAGTACGTGGCGCGCACCAGCTATTGCGATATCGGCTTTCAATTGGCGCCGGACGGTCATCGCGCCATCGTCGTCAGTTGCCTCGACAACTTGTTGAAGGGCGCGTCCTCGCAGGCCGTGCAGAATATGAACGTCATGCTCGGTTGGGGTGAGGCGGAGGGGCTTGAATGAAATATGTTGTTAAATTAGGTGGAGCAGGCCTTGAATCGCCCGCATTGCTGGCAGGGTGCGTCCGCGCCATCACAGATCTGGTTCGCGACGGCAATCAGGTTGCTGTGGTTCACGGCGGCGGCGTGCAGTTGACGCGCATGCTCAAAGCCCTGGGCAAACAAAGCGAATTCATCAACGGCTTGCGCGTCACCGATGCCGAGACCCGCGATATTGCGCTGATGGTGCTGGGCGGCAAAGTGAACAAGAGCCTGGTGGCGGCGCTGGGCGCATTGGGCCAGCCCGCGGTGGGCATGTGCGGCGGCGATGGTCTGTTGTTTCGTGCACGCAAAAAGCGGACGGCGCCCGACCTCGGCTTTGTAGGGGAAATCACGGCCAGCGATCCGCGCTGGATTGAAGCCATCTGGCAGTTGAACGGCGTGCCCGTCATCTCCTCGATTGCGCTCGGCTTCGACGGCGAATACTACAACATCAACGCCGACGAGATGGCCGCTGCTTGCGCCGTGGCATGCCACGCCGACGCACTGGTGTTCCTGACCGATGTGCCTGGTGTGAAGGGCTCGACGGGCGAGGTACTCCGATGGCTGTCAATCGATCAGATTGCGGAGATGGCCAAGAGCGCCGTGATCTCCGGTGGTATGTTACCCAAGCTCAGCGCCTGCCGTGAAGCATTGTTGAACGGCGTGAAGCGCGTAAGAATTCTACCCGCGGAAGCAGCCGGATCCCTTCCCGATCTTTGCAGTTCCCGCGTAGCCTATGGCACCGAAGTGATGGTGGCCTAGCGGTCCTGCCCAGAAGTTCGCAATTGAATGACTGCTGTCATCCTGAGCGAACGGGGCCCCAGGCGTAGTTCAGCCTGGGGGTGGTGAGTCGAAGGATCTGCGGTTGTCTTTGAATGACATTCGGAGGCACCCCACTTGCGGCCCTCAATTACAACGGACCGCAGTCAGGAGATTGAAGTGACGAAACTCGATCAAATACGGGCCGCCGAGGCCAAGCTGCTGCTTTCTACCTACGAGCGCAACCCCATCCTCTTTGTTGGTGGTGAGGGCGTCCACATCATTGACGAGAACGGTACCAAGTACCTGGATCTGCTCAGCGGCATTGGCGTCAATGCATTGGGTTATGGCAACCCGGTGATTGAAGAAGCCATCGCGAAGCAGAGCCGCAAGCTGGTTCATACATCGAATCTGTTCTTTCACGAGGGACAGGCCGAACTCGCCATGCTGCTGACCGAGCGCACCGGCTTGGATCGCGTGTTTTTTGCCAACACCGGTACGGAAGCCTGGGAAGGCGCGATGAAAATGGCGCGCGCGTATGCGGGCTTGAAACGCAGTGAAGGCAAGCAGATCGGCATTAAGTTCCTGGCCCTAGAACAGAGCTTCCACGGCCGCACCTTCGGCGCCATGTCCACCACGTACAAGGCCAAATATCGCGAGCCGTTCGGGCCTGTGGTTCCCGGCGTCGAGTTTGTGCGCTTCAACGATATCGAAGATTTGCGTGCGCATTTCTCCAACGATGTATGCGCCATCTTATTGGAAGCAGTTCAAGGCGAAGGCGGCGTCAGGCCGCTCACGCAAGAGTTCTTTGCCGAAGCCCGCGCACTGACCGACTCCACCGGCGCGTTGCTCATCGTGGATGAAATTCAATCGGGCATGGGACGCACCGGCAAGTGGTGCTCTTATCAGCACTACGGGATTCAGCCCGATGTGACCACGCTGGCCAAGCCTCTCGCCGGAGGCATTCCCATGGGTGCGGTGCTGTGCACCGAAGAAGTGGCGCGCGCCTTCCATCCCGGCATGCACGGCACCACTTTTGGCGGCGGTCCGCTGGCCTGCGCCGTTGCCATCGCCGTCATCGACGCCATTGAAAAAAGCGGGCTGCTGGCGAACGCCACTGAAGTTGGCGATTACTTCCAGCAGCAGTTGCGCGAGCTAGCCAAGCGTCACGAAGCAATTGTGGATGTACGCGGCAAAGGCCTGATGGTTGCAGCCGAGTTGGATTCGGCTGAACTCGCCAAGCTGACAGTTGCCGAGATGCTGAAGCGGCACATCGTCATCAATTGCACCAGCGATACGGTGTTGCGCTTCCTGCCGCCGTACATTCTGGAGCGCAAGCATGTGGACACCGCCATTGCGGCGCTGGACGAAATTCTCACTGAACAAACGGGCACCGTGCATGCAGCACAGAGCCAAGCCCAGTCCGTAGGAGGAAACAATGGCTAGCAAAGCAACCATCGATCGCCTGGAGGCAGCAGTCCCCGTGCAGACAGATCCCGACATTCTTGCCGCCGCCGCGCGTCTTGCCGGCGAAGACCTTTGCTCCATCGCCGACTTGTCCAGCGGCGAGGTGCGCGCCATTCTGAAACTAGGCCACGATGTGAAGCGCAATCCGCGCGAGTATCGCCATGCCCTCGATGCGAAACAAATGGTCCTGATGTTTGAGAAGGCCAGCCTGCGCACGCGGCTGAGCTTTGAGACCGGCATCAACACGCTCGGCGGCAACGCAATCTTTTTGGACCAGACCAACTCGCTGCTGGGCGAGCGCGAGTCCGTTGCCGATGTGGCACGCAACGTGGAGCGCTGGGTCGATGTGATCGTGCTGCGCACCTATGCGCACGACACCATCACCGAAATGGCCGCCAACTCGCGCGTGCCGGTGATCAATGCACTCTCCGACTTCGAACATCCATGCCAGGCGCTGGCCGACTTCATGACCTTGCAGGAACATTTCGGCTCCGTCGCGGGCATGAATTTCACCTATGTCGGCGACGGCAATAACGTATGTCATTCGCTCATGCTGACCGGCGTGCAACTGGGCGCGAACGTCACCATCGCAACACCGCGCGGCTACTCGCCCGACATTGAAATCGTTACCGTGGCGCGAGAGATCGCCAAGGCCAACAACTGCGAAGTTCGCTTATTGCAAGATCCGCAGGCAGCCGCCGAGGGCGCAGACGCCATCTATACCGACGTATGTGTGAGCATGGGTTTCGAGCACGAGTCCACAAAACGCGCCCCGATCTTCAGGCCGTTCCAGGTGAACGAAGCGCTGATGGCCAAGGCCACGCCCCATGCGGTGTTTATGCACTGCCTGCCCGCGCGCCGCAATGCAGAAGTGACCGACGCGGTTCTCGACAGCCCGCAGTCCATCGTCTTCGACCAGGCAGAGAATCGCATGCACGCGCAAAAGGCGCTGCTGCTGTTGCTGCTTGGCGGTGTCGGCAACGTTGAGAAGTTTGACCTGAAGTAAGTGCTCGTAGAGCGACCGGATGGATTTGTGCTTTCCCAGGTCCCAAAATCGGGACCTGGGGCACCCAACATGTGTATATCCAGGTGCTCAGAAACTTAGAAGTTCGAAGAGGTTCCCAAGCATGTCCGCAATTCTCGAATCCCTGCCAGTCGGCCAGAAAGTCGGTATCGCTTTTTCCGGCGGGCTCGATACTTCCGCAGCTCTGCACTGGATGAAGCAGAAGGGCGCCATCCCTTACGCCTACACGGCGAACCTTGGCCAGCCCGACGAAACCGACTACGACGCCATTCCGCGCGCGGCTCTCGAATATGGCGCTGAAAAAGCACGCCTCATCGACTGCCGCGGTCCGCTGGTGCGCGAGGGCATTGCCGCGCTCCAGGCCGGCGCCTTTCACATCACCACGGCCGGCGTTCCCTACTTCAACACCACGCCCATCGGCCGCG
>CAZLMY010000184.1:0-8571 GCA_964560845.1 uncultured Occallatibacter sp.
GCCTTTCTCATGACCGATACCTCGGTCACCCGCCTGTTCGACACCGTGGCCCCGCGCTACGGCGATCGTCAGGGCGGCTACCTGCGCATCGTGCGCACCGGATTCCAGAAGGGCGACGGAGCCGAGAAGGCCTTCATCGAACTGCTGGGCGCCGAAAAGCAACTGGACGAAAAGCGGGCCAAGCGCGACGAAGTCAAGGCCAAGAAGCGCGCCGAGCTCGAAAAGCAGCTGGAAGAGAGCAAGAAAGACGAAGAAAAGAGCGGCGAAGAAGCTGCCTAGGACTCCGGTCCGGGCGTTTTCTTCCTGCTGCAAAGGACCAACGGGCGCATCTCCCAAGCGGGGTGCGCCCGTTGTGTGCTTGCGAGCTGTTCTTGCGATTTTGCGGCTGTCAGCCTCCATTTGGTCTTGAGCCGAACCCCTTCCATACGATTCGTCCCGATTCTTCCCGGTCGAAACACAAATCGGTTACTTTTGTTAAAATATCTGCCAGCCTTCCAATTCAGATTGCGGCGTCTTTGCCGATACCAATAGCGGCAGGCCTGTTTTCCGCAAGGAGACAGCTTGGGGTTCACCACCATGAAGATACTGGCAGACGAAAACGGGCAATCCACGGTAATCGTAGCGTTATTTCTGGCGATCATTTTCTGCGCAATGGCAGGGCTGGCCGTCGATGCCGGCATGATCTATCGCGTGAAACGCGTGGTGCAGCAAGCCGCGGATGCGGCCGCAATTGCCGCCTCCGCACAGGGCGCTACAACGACTGCTACAGCCCAGGCCGCAGCTCTGGCTGCCGCCAAACAGCAGGGCGGCATCAACGCTGCCACCGTATCGGTTGTACCGACGGTGGTGAGCGCCGGCAACTCAGACATACAGGTGATTGTGACCCAGCCCACCAATACGGTGTTCATGGGAGTATTCAGCTCGGCCTATAAGACGATCAATGTCTCCGCCTTTGCCGAGGCCTCCAAGCCGCCACAACAAAGCTGCGTGATCGCAACCGGCGCTTCCATCACGGGATCCGGAAGCTGGGCTGGGGTGAGTGGGTCAATCTTGGCCAGCAACAGCGGGAATATCGATGCGACCAACTGCGGCATTTGCGCGGCCGCCTCGATCGACTCCATTGGGTCCTGGTCTCCGATTACAGCAACGTCTCTCACCAGCACAGGCGGTACTGTCACGAATGCGACGGCAACTAATGGATCCATCACTCAGGACGGTGGAACTTGCGTCAATCCGTTCGCCCCTACGGTGCCCACATTTTCTGGCGGCTGCAATGCAAACGACTCCCTCTTTGCAGGTCCGACCTATGTCTCGACTTTGACCCTTCCTCCGAACAATGGTGGTCCCGCATACTGTAACTTCATCACAACGCATGTTGGCAACTTGACACTGACCCCGGGCTTGTACATCTTCAGCGGTACTTTCGATTTCGGCGGCGGCGGTACCTTGTCGTGTCCCACTTGCACCGGAGGCGCAGGAGTCACGCTTTACTTTCCGCCGGGTACCAATCTGAATGGGGGCCCCGATGGCGGCCTCAACGAAGGATTTACCAACGGCACAACAATCACCCTTACGGCTGCGACCACGGCGGGCGCCACGAACGGGGCGATTCCCGGCATCGCGATCTGGGATGGCAATACAACTCCCGCAAGCCCCGACTCTTTGTATTTTGGCGGCGGCACCAACACGGTGATTAACGGGGCCTTCTACGCTCCAAACACCATCGTCTACATGTCTAACTACGGAAGGGATACGATCAATGGAAGCTTCGTTGTTGCAGATCTTCTCGCAGGCGGCAGCGGCGGTCTCGTCCTCAACGGAACGGCTTCCGGCCCCGCTGCCGGTGGGGTAACCTTGGTGAAATAGCACGATCCGGCCAGGTTGGCCGCCTGGCAAGGCGCGGAGGCAGTAAATGTTCAAATTCCGGAAGATTCGCGGTGATGAGGAGGGCAGCTCCATGGTCGAGCTGGCCCTGGTCATCGCCTTTATCTACATGCCAATTCTCGTGGGGGTTGTCGGCTGCGCGAGTCTGATTTACTATGCCATCGAAGTATCCAACGCCTCACACGAAGGCGCCACCTACGCCTCCCAGTACTTCCGGACGCATTCCGGCACCTTTCCAACCAATGTTGCGACGGTAGCCCAAGCAGCCGAAGCCAACGTTCCATCCAGCATGATTGTTACTCCCACCGTGTACTGCGGGTGCGCCGCCTCCGGAAGCACCGCCCAGATCACCAGCGGCAGCTGCACTTCTCCAGCAGTCACAACCGCAACCTGCAGCGGGGCAACCCCACTGTTGTTTGTCACGGTGAACACCAAAGCCAACGTCGCTCCCTGGATCAGTATGAAGATCATGGGTCTTTCAGCAACGTTGCCTGTCTATGGATCGGCCACTTTTGAGCTGGCCCCCTAGTTTTTGTCGATGCTTCAGTTTTAGCGGAAGGTGGATAGGACCGTGAGTAATTTGTTTCGAAGGTTGCGGATCGGAGGCAAAAGCGCAGTTCTGCGGGAAGAAGACGGTGCGGAAATTGTGGAGTTCGCGGTTTCCACGTTCCTTTTGCTCATGCTGATCGTGGGCCTAATCTATCTCACCCTGTTTCTCTTCACGTTCCACGCCGCGGCCGAGGCGGCGCGCCACACCGCCCGCTGGCTCTCTGTCAACGGAACCAGCTCCTGCTCCGCCGCCAATTCCACGTGCGTTCCCACTGCGGCTCAGGTTACGGCTCACCTGAGATCCCTCTCAGGCACCGCGCAAATGACCGCGACCGTCACCTACTGCACCAGCACCACAAGTTGCTCCTCTTCGACGGCCAACGCTATCCCGGGAAACCTGGTTCAGGTCCAAGTCTCCCAAACGTATGGGGCCTTCCCCTACATTTCATCAACTTCCCTAACAGCCACCAGTACCTCGCAGATGGCTATCTGGCAATAATCTACACCGGGAACTCAGGCGAATTCGGCCCGGGCCAGCTTCTTGGGCTGGTTAACCCGCATGAAGACGTATACGAACAATTGCAGAACAATTGCCCCGGAGCAGTCCAGCAATACGTCGACGGGGGTGCCGGTGCGATTGGGCAGGAAGGTCTGGTGCCATTCGTCGCAGCTTGCCACCAGGGCCGTCCCGAGCAGGGCCAAGAGGGCATCTTGGACGAACCTGGAGTGCGGCAGGGTTATCCACCAGGCGCGGAGCCAGAACAGCCCGATGCTGCCGTAGCCCAGGAAATGGCCGGACTTGCGGATGCCCACGTGGACGATCTCCCAACGGTCGTCGGGAACATGACCGAATATCGCCTGAAAAAGGGCGCGCAGCGGGCCGCTTGTATGGTTGGAGCCCATCATCTCGGTGGACTCCAACGCAATCAGACAAATCCCAAAGGCTACCGGCCACCAGGCGTTGACCCAGAATGCCAGGCCGCGCCTACTCGACATGATAGTTGGGCGCCTCTCGCGTGATGATCACGTCGTGCACGTGGCTCTCGCGGAGCCCAGCCCCGGAGATGCGCACAAACTGTGCCTTCTCCTGCAACTCGGGCACGGTTGCACAGCCCACATAGCCCATGCCTGAGCGCAGGCCGCCGACCAGTTGGAACACCATCGACTCCAGCGGTCCGCGGTAGGGTACGCGGCCCTCAATGCCTTCGGGGACGAATTTGGCGAGGCGATTCTGGCTGGCGCGCTCGCGCTGCACCACGCCCTCAGTGCCCATTTCGGCGCTGGCGAGGTCCGCGGTGCTCTGGAAATAGCGCTCACCCGAGCCTTGACTCATGGCGGTCAGCGAACCCATGCCGCGATAGCTCTTGAAGCTGCGGCCCTGGTAAAGAATGGTCTCGCCCGGGCTCTCATCCACCCCTGCGAACAGTGACCCGATCATGATGGAACTGGCCCCGGCGGCGATCGCCTTGGTCACTTCGCCGGAATACTTGATGCCGCCGTCGGCAATGACCGGGATGCCGTGCTCGCGGGCGGCACGGTAGGCCTCGGAGATGGCGGTAATCTGCGGCATGCCCGCGCCGGTCACCATGCGGGTGGTGCAGATGGACCCGGGACCGATGCCCACCTTGATGGCGTCGGCTCCGGCCTCGATCAGCGCCAGCGCTCCCTCGTAGGTAGCGATGTTGCCGGCCAGCAGACCCACGTTGGGGAAGGCCTTCTTCACTTCGCGCACGGCTTCAAGAACGCGCGAGGAGTGGCCGTGCGCGGAGTCGATGGCCAGCACGTCGGCGCGGGCTCTCACCAGTTCGGCGGCCCGCTCCAGGAAGTCGCCCGTGGCGCCAATGGCCCCGCCCACGCGCAGCCGGCCTTGATCGTCCTTGCTGGCCATGGGGTATTTCAACTTCTTCTGGATGTCCTTGACCGTAATCAACCCCATCAGGTTGTACTGATCGTCAACCACCAAAAGCTTTTCTACGCGATGCTTGTGCAGGATCAGCTCGGCTTCTTCCAGAGTGGTGCCGACGGGAACCGTGATCAGGTTCTCCTTGGTCATCACGTCGCCGATGGGAATGTCGGTGCGGGTTTCGAAGCGCAGATCGCGATTGGTGAGAATGCCGACCAGCTTTTTGCCGCGCGTTACCGGCACGCCGGAGATCTTGTAGCGGCGCATCACTTCCAGGGCGTCGCCGATCATCTGGTCGGGGCCGATCACGACCGGGTCCACGATCATGCCGCTTTCAGACCGCTTCACCTTGTCGATCTCTCCGGCCTGGTCGGCGATGGAGAGATTGCGGTGCACAATGCCGATGCCGCCCTGCTGGGCCATGGCAATGGCCATGCGCGACTCCGTAACCGTATCCATTGCGGCGGAGAGCAGCGGGGTGTTGAGCGTAATGTTCTTGGTCAACTGGGTCTGTGTGCTGACTTGCACAGGCACCACGTCGCTGTAGGCGGGCACCAGCAACACGTCATCGAAGGTCAGGGCTTCCGGAAGGTTTTTGGCTAGCATATGCTTTGATGCGCCTGGCGGCGGCGGGAATCGAGTTCCCGCCGCGGCAGGCGCTTCTATCTATTGTAGCGGAGGGGGCAGGGAAGCGCCGCCGAGAGCCGCAATGCGGGCGTGAACATGCTCGCGGATCAGGCGTCTACGGACCCGACAACAAGCCAGGGGTGAACGGAAAGTGCCCTGATTACGGCGTCCAGGTCCGCCGCATGGAGTAGAATTGCGTCATTGAGAGGCCGCATTGGCTATTGAACTCAATCCGGAACAGGAGCGCGTAGTTGGGCAGGCAATTCAGGCAGGCCTCATCCGCGCGGCTGACGAAGCTGTCGAGATGGGCGTAGCATGCATCAGGCAGCAGCTCACAACGCAATCCGGGATCGTTGGCCATCCTATTAACGATGACTGGTCGCGGCACTTTGCCGCATGGGTAGAGAGCCACGCGACCACATCGCCGCTCCTATCCGAAGATGCGATCAGCCGGGAATCCATCTATGGCGGACGCGGCCTGTAAATGGCTACTCTTCTCGATACCAATATTCTGTTAAGACTCGTTCAACCCCACCATTCCCACTCTCAAATTGCGGCGCGGGCGGTAAAGCTTCTTCACGACAGAAATCAGCCGATCCACATCACGCAGTAAAATCTCGTCGAGTTCTGGGATGTGACAACTCGCCCGATTGACGCGAATGGCGCGGGATTCACGATCGAAGCGGCCATGGCGGAATTGAATTCCCTTAAGCAGCTGTTTGCGCTTTTGCCAGAGACCCCGCTGCAGAACGTGTGGGAGCGATTGGTTTTCGAATACCGCGTGTCCGGGAAGAACGCCCACGATGCAAGGTTGGTCGCGGCCATGGAAGTGCACGGGATCAAGGACTTGTTGACGTTCAATGTGCAGGATTTTGTCCGTTACAAGCAGATTAACGTACTTGATCCTTCTCGAATTCCCTGAACTCTGGGTGTTGCTTAGCTGCCCCCGCCGCATCCCGTGTAGAGATGCTGGTAGTGATCTCCCACGCGCCGGTAGACCGAGTAGGCCCACGACTCGTAGTAGGTGTGACTGCTGATGACCGCGTCCGGCTCGCCGGCGAAGAGCGGGAAGCTGTCGACAAACTCCTCCTGGTCCGCGCCGTTGTCTTCGGCCAGAACTTCCCCACGCTTGGGCAAGGCCTCGGAGCTGTCCAGCACAATCACCGAGCGATGGTAGTGGGCCAGAACCGGCAGATAGGTCCCGCCATTCTCTTCGGCAACCAGGAACAGGTGATAGGAGTAATAGGTCCTGGGTTCTTTCGAAGCAAGCTGCACCAGGGTGCTGCCCACCAGCGCGGTATGTCCGGCCCGCAGCTGGACTCTCCAAATCTGGCCGGCGTGGATGTCCTGCGGCACGGTGGGAACATGACGGGAGGCAAAGGCCGCCGTTGCCGCCTTCAGAAAAATAGCCTTGTCTTCGTTGCCGGCTCGCACCCGAAGCACTGTGTGGCTGGCAGTCGGCGGGGGCCCGGTCCAGGCCGTCCCCTTGAAATCCGCAGGCAGGCTGGAGTGGTTTTTGTCCGGGTGCAGGTGCGCGCAGCCGAGCAAATCCAGATCGCTATCGATGCAGGAACTGACGGCCTCCGCGGTGCCCCAGGGCGCGCCGGCCCACCACAGGGCAAACCGGTTCCCCGCCGCATAGGCGCTGCTCAGCATCTCCGTGGTGATCTTGGGGATGCTGTCCTCGCCCTGCTTGGGATGCGCAGGGGCGCAGTCGCGCAATTCGTTGCCAACCACAAACGCCACCGGATCCAGCGATGCCAGGGCGGGCTTGCCCTTCTGGTCCTTGTCCGTGTCGGGTGCCGTGGCCACGAACAGAATATCGGCCTTCTCCGAATTCTTCAGGACGGGCGCATCCGGCGCATCCTGACCCAGGGCGATGAAGGGAAAGCAGGTTACCGCTGCAACAAGCGTGACGACAAACCGAATGCAGGACCCCTTCGACACTTTACCCTCCGTACAAGCCGCGTTTCGCCTGAGTTTAAGAATTGTACGAATTGTAAGTGATGGGCCTACGAGACGTGAGAGAAGTCTGCCGGCCGATAGCCCTGCAGATGGAACCTGCCATGACCAACAGCGCCCGCTAACTTGCTAGCTCGCTATGCCCGCGAATCGGGCGCCGACTCGCTCAGTCCATTCCAAGACTCAGCGACTTAGCGCAACTCTGTGAGACTGCAGCAAAAGAAATGACTTCAATTCCAGGAATCGAGGTTATTTCACCGCGCTTACACCCCGACCGGGAACGGTCTGGGGCTCGCCTCTTCGTCCTTCGGCGCGCCCTTCCAGCGGTCAAACCGCCCTTGGAGCAGGCTCATCAGCCCCGTATACCAGAACCCAACCACAAACAGAATCAGGAAGGGTGCAGTGAAGTAGTTGTGATTCGAGAAGGTGTAGAGAATCGCCAACAGGAACCAGGCGCCCAGGAGCATCTCGATCCATGGCGCCAAAAGCAGCCGCTTGCGGTATTTCTTGGCCTGCGAGACCTCACCCTTCTTGGTCACACGAAACTTGGGCGTCCGCACAAAGGCGCTCTTGACGCCAAACAGGGCTTCCATCACGGCCTTGGTGTTGGTCACCGTCAGCCCAATGCCAATGGCCATCAGCATGGGCATGTAGAGGAGGGTCTTCATCCATGTCTTGGGGAACAGCTCCCGCTCGCTCAATACATAAAAGACGGCGATCGAAAGCGTCGATGCGGTAAACAGCGGCACGTCGATCAGCAGCATCTGGAACCAGCCCTGGTAGAAGCGGCAGATCATCGAAGGCACCAACAGCACGGTCATGATCACCATCAGCGGGTAGGCGATATTGGCCGTCAGGTGATACACCGCCTCAATCTTGCGCTTGCGCGTCATCTCCGAGCTGAAAATCTTGGGCAGCAGTTTGAGCGATACCTGGATCAGTCCCTTGGCCCAGCGCGCTTGTTGCGTCTTGAAAGCGCTCATCTCGATGGGCAATTCGCTCGGGCACTCGACCTCGGGCAGGTACTTGAAGCGCCAACCGGCCATCTGCGAGCGATAGCTCAGGTCGGTGTCTTCCGTGAGCGTATCGTGCTGCCAGCCACCGCCGTCCTTGATGGCCTGCAAACGCCACATTCCAGCCGTGCCGTTGAAGTTGAAGAACTCTCCGGTGCGCACCCGGGAGCCATGTTCGATGACGAAGTGGGCATCCAGGAGGATGGCCTCGATCTGGGTCAGCAGGCTATAGTCCCGGTTGAGGTGGGTCCAGCGCGTCTGCACCATGCCCACGCCCGGCTCGGCGAAGTGGTGGATTACCTTCATGATCCAGTCCGGCGGCGGCACAAAATCGGCGTCAAAGATGGCTACAAATTCGCCCTTGGCGATTTTCAGGCCTTCATCCAGGGCCCCGGCCTTGAACCCGTGCCGATTGGTGCGGTGAATGTACTCGATGGGATTGCCCAGAGCCTTGTAACGCGCCACGATGTCGGCGGCCACCTGCACGGTTTCGTCGGTGGAGTCGTCCAGGACCTGGATTTCCAGCCGGTCCTTGGGGTACTCCATGGCGCAGACCGCCTCTATGAGCCGGTCGATGACGAACTGCTCGTTGTACATGGGCAACTGGATGGTCACCCGCGGCAACTCGTCGAA
>CAZLMY010000185.1:0-8364 GCA_964560845.1 uncultured Occallatibacter sp.
ACGTGGCGCTTCGCCAGCGGGCCCTCAAGATGGGCTATACGCTCAGCGAATGGGCCCTGGCGCGGCTGGACGACAACGCGGTGGTGGCCGCGGCTACGGAGGAAGAGATCTATGCCGCGCTGGGCATGGACTGGATGCCGCCGGAGATGCGCGAGAACCTGGGGGAGATCGAGAGTGCTTCGCGGCATAGCCTTCCGCAACTCATTCAGCAATCGGATATCCGCGGCGACCTGCACATGCATACCACCGCCAGCGATGGGCATAACACCATCCGCGAGATGGCCGAGGCGGCGCTGGCCTGCGGTTACCAGTACATCGCGATTACCGACCACACCAAGAATCTGGCCATGACCAACGGTTTGGATGAAGCGCGGGCAGTTGAGCACATCCAGCGAATCCGCGAGGTGGATGCCCAGATGGAAGGCCGCATTCGCGTCTTCACCGGCATCGAGGTGGACATTCTGGCCGATGGCGCACTGGACCTGGACGACGAGGTTCTGGCCCAGATGGATGTGGTGATTGCCAGCGTGCATACGCGTTTCGAGCAGAGCCGCGAAGAGATGACGGCGCGGGTGCTGCGAGCCATCGAGAATCCTTACGTGCGCGTGCTGGGGCATCCAACGGGCCGGTTATTGCTGCGGCGGGAACCGTTTGCGCTGGATATGGGCACCGTGTTGCGGCGGGCCGCAGAGTTGGGCGTAGCCATGGAGCACAACGCCGCGCCGGAGCGGCTCGACCTGAACGAGCGCGACCTGCGCCTGGCCAAGGAACTGGGCTGCCGCATCGCGATCGACTCGGACGCCCACGACACGCGGCAGCTGGGAAAGCTGCAAAGCGGAATCCGTCAACTGCGCCGGGCCTGGCTGACGCCGCAGGATGTGCTGAACACTCTGGGAGCAGAGGCATTCCTGACGGCGCTGCGGCCACGGCCCTAATCCGGCTAAGGCAGAACCGAGGAACCTGGCCCGAGAGCGCAATTTCGGGGCTCCAAACAACGCGTTCGATCGATGTAAGTCGTTTGTTTTCAATGCCTCTGTGCGACCATTTTCGACGTAACTTCTGTGTTTTCTGATTGATACGCCGAAAACCGGGAGGGGGGAGGATAGGGGTGGGTGCGAATTCTTCCCGTTTTCGGCCTCCAGGTCGCTCTCAACCGGGCCTGGATGTCTCCATCATGCGCTATTTGGCAATAATTCTCTGCAATGTCGACCGACGATCCGGAGCCATGGCGGGGAAGGGACGATTGCCGGCCCGGAGGGACTCCGGGTTTTCTCCAGACAGCGTTGGTGTGGATGGAAGTCGAGAGTTGGCGTAAACTTCGTCGAATCTCCGGAGCGCCGCACGAAATGTCTTCGAAGGGTTTTCCCGGATTCGGATCGGGGAGATTTGGCGTTCTCCCTGAGCCGGCCAACGGGCTCCCCACTCCGCACAGCCCAGGAATTTGCCCGTTGGGACGCAACGCGCGCAGCTCTCCAGCGAGATCTGTTCCAGGATCTCCCAACCAAAGGAGTAGTCGACCAGGGATGCCGACCGGGACTCGGCACCGCGTTCGAAGCCGTCGCCGGATTCGTCCGAATTTGCCCAATAGTCGCGGAAATAGGGTGAGCAAACGGCGCCGGGAGTGCATGCGAAGGCCTCGTGATCGACGAAGTAGCCGCCCACAATTCCAGCATCGCTGTTGCTCAAGGTCCGCAGGATATTGCGGAGCTGCTCGTGTCCCTGCCAGTCGTAGTCCGCGCCCCCGTTTCGCGTTGTCTTTGCGACCTGGATGAATCGTATGCTGGGGCAGGAATTGCGCCGGTTGCTTTGCGGTCGGTACTCGATGCGGCCGCGCAACATGTCGGAGGAGGTATCGTCGTCGACCGTCCAGCCCACAGTGGCTTCCAACTCGCCGGATGAAAGGTGGCTCAGGATCTGCCGGTCTGCCGAGGTGCGCTTGATCAAGGATGGCCGCAGACTACCGGATTTTGGCAAGGCCGATTCGAGCGCCTTGGATGGCGGGGAAGAAGAACGGAGCGAAGCGACGCGGAGATTTCGCGATGCCGGGCAGAGGACAGAAGCCAGAGCCGCGACGCAGCAGAATCGCAACCGAACCGAGCATTTCCGCAAAGTCATGACCGGTCAGATCGTCCTGGGAGGGCGGGTCTTGAGCGAAGGCACGACCGGGGTAACCTATAAGTCCCAAAGAGGGCCGGCGCCCCTTTTTGAAAAGATGCGCACCGCCCCCATTAATCCTGCTTCTCAGGTTCCGGGTTACAGCCGATCAGTGCGCACATGGGAATCTTGCGTTCCCGATGGAAACGGTGGCCTGCGCCCAGCGGGCGCGATCGGGTCATGAGGACTTTCGGAGTTCAACAAGACTTTCGGAGTTCAACAAGGAGAAGATCGATGAGTTATGTCAAGAAGCTGAGTTGTGTTCTGGCATTGGGCGTCGCCAGTTGCATGTCTGCCGGCGCGGCCGACCAGATCACCATCGCAGGGTCGACCACCGTCAAGCCGATTGTCGAGACGGCGACGCAGCAGTTCAAGAAGAAGAATCCAGGCGTGGACTTTGTGGTGGGCGGGGGCGGCTCGGGGCAGGGGATCCAGTTGGTTGCCAAGGGCACGGTAAGTATCGGCATGTCGTCGCGTCCTCTCAGTGCGGCGGAGAAGACAAGCGAGCTGGTGGAGTATCGGATCGGACTGGACGGAGTGACCTTGATTGGCAACAAAGCCAACCGGGTTGCGAGTCTGACCAAGGAACAGGTGCAGGGCATCTATTGCGGCCAGATCGCGAACTGGAAGGAGCTGGGAGGGCCGGCTGGGCCGATCGTGCTCTACACGTTGAACAGCAAACACGGAACCCACGAAGTATTCATGGAGTACTTCGGTCTTGAGACCAAGGAGAGCGGAGAGGGAGCGGCCATGGTCGCGACCCATCGCAAGAAGGGCGACGAAGCCTATTCGAGTGTCACAGCCAAAGCAATGGACGATGCGCGTCAGATGGTGGCTGCGATCTTGACCAATCCGAATGCGGTTGGTTATGTGTCGATTGGCATGGCAGCTTCGATCGCGGCAAAGGGAGCGCCGATCCGGCTCATGGATCTGGATGGAGTAGCGGCCACGGAGGCAAACGTTGTTTCGGGGTCCTACAAACTTACGCGGCCTCTGCTGCTGCTGACCAAGGGCGAGGCGCAGGGAACGACGCAGGAATTCCTGCATTTTGTTGCCGGACCGGACGGGCAGGCGATTGTGAAGCAGATGGACTATATCCCGGTTGGCAATTAGGGCGTTTCCACAATTCACGTGCCCCTTTGGCGCGGCGGAAAGTGGCTTTTTCTTGAGGAAAGAGCCACTTGAGGGCATGGCCTTCGGGGTATCGCAAGAGTGGAATCGCTGTAGCCACGGTGCGAGCGGGTGTACCCATGTCGATCGTGAACGTGAGTCTGCGGCTGCGCATGATCCTGGCGATTGCCGCCTTGGTCGTCGCGCTGGTCTCTGGGATGAGCTGGCTTTCGGTTCATGCGCAGAGAGAGGCTTTGGCAAAGCTGTCGAGGGATACTTCGACGATGACCGGGTCGGCCGCCGGGCAGCAGGCTTCGGCACTCAAAGGGGTTCTAGACGAGCAAATCGGCGCCAGTCAGGCGGCGCTGCAAACCAAAGCCCAGAGTCTCGCTGCCCTGGTGGCGAACCTGGCGCCGACCGCGTTGCTCACCTTCGATACCAACGCATTGAGCAGCCTTTGCCAGCAGGCCAGCGCCGATCGGGACGTGGAGGAGTGCACCATCTCCGACGCGCAGGGCAAACAGCTGGCGACATTCCACAAGCCCGGCGGGGATGCAAACGAGGCGAGCCGCGTCACTGCCCCCATCGAACAGAACGGCCAGAAGTTGGGCCTGGTAGTGCTGTCGGTCTCGCTGGTGAGTGTCAAGCAACAAGAGGGCAACATCAAACGAGGGTATTCCGCGCTGCAGGCGACCATGGAAAAGGTCTATGGCGGCATGGAGGCCGGGGTCGAGGCACAAAGCCGGTCGCAGGGCAAACAGGCCGTCGACCTGGCGTTGAAGACAGGCGCCGGTGCGTTGGTGCTGGGCCTGATTTGCGCGCTGTGGATCTCAAACAGCGTGGTCGGGCCCCTGCGCCTGACGGTGCGCACGCTGGAAAAAATCGCGGAGGGCGACTTGACCCAGCGGCTCGCGGTCCGTTCCCGAGACGAGATTGGGCAGATGGCCAGGGCGCTGAATCATACGCTCGAGAAGATGAAGAGCGCGGTGCAGGCGATCAAGTGCGGCGCTGAACGGGTGGCGTCGTCGAGTGGGGACCTTTCCGGCGCGGCGGGCCAGATGTCGGGCAGTTCGCGTCAGGCTTCCGACAGAGCTCATGCTGTGGCAGCGGCGGCGGAGGAGCTAACCGCAAATACCAAGTCGGTGGCGCAAGGGATGCAAGACGCAACCACCAACCTGACTTGCATTGCCTCCAGTACGGAACAAATGACCGCGACCGTCAATGAGATTGCCGGCAACTCGGAACAGGCGCGGCAGGTCACCGAAGAGGCCGTGGAGCAAGCGGCCCGGATCAGCGAGAAAATGATCCAGTTCGGCCAAAGTACCCGCGAGATCGGCAAGATCACAGAAACCATCGCAAAGATCTCCTCGCAGACCAACCTTCTGGCGCTGAATGCAACCATTGAGGCAGCACGGGCCGGCGCCGCGGGCAAGGGATTCGCGGTGGTGGCCAGCGCAATCAACGAGTTAGCCAGGCAGACCGCTGCCGCCGCCGGAGACATCCGGACGCGCGTCTCGGGGGTGCAGACTTCGACAGCCGAGAGCATTGCGGAAATCGAAAAGGTCTCGCATGTAATCCAGGACGTGAGCAGCATTGTGACCTCGATCGCTACCGCCATCGAGCAACAGGCTGCAGTGAGCAAGGACATGGCCTGCAATATCGCCGAGGCGTCGGCAGGCGTCGGGAATGCCAACTCGCGGGTGTCGGAGGCGTCGCTTGCGACCCAGGAGATCGCCACCGCAACGGTCAGCGTGGACCGTGCCGCCAGTCAGATGGCCAACAGCATCGAACAGGTGAACGAGAGCGCATCTGCGTTGTCGCACGTGGCCGAACAACTGCAGAGCACCGTGGCGTGGTTTCGGGTCTGAACACCCGGGAAGGCGTCAGACGAAAGCCTTTGTGAAATGCCGATTTTACCCAATTTGCGAGTGCCGCAATTCCCCGCAGCACGACCTCGGAAGCAGGGGATAGCCACAAGAAAAAACGGTGAATATTCTCTTCGGGCGGTGCGCGGTGATGGGTTCGGAAACGTGCATGAAAATGAAGAAGCGGGCTACCGGTGCCTGGGAGTGGAGGGACTTCCCAAGACCGATAGCCCGCTGGACCCTGGACCGGGTCTAGGTGATATTGTTAGTTTAGGCTCATTAGTGGCAAAAGCAAGTCAATTCTTGTAGCGAACCTTCCTCATCGTGACAGCAGTCACAGAAGCCCGCCGGATCTGCCCAACTACGTTGACTTGAGGGGCTGACCTTGGTACAAAAAGGTGTTCCCCCTGGACAGAGAACACCCTGCGACAGCGAGCAAATTGAGCATTCAAGCAACTTGGACAAGCAGATACCGCCATGCCAGATATTCTTCAACAACTCGGGGCGCTGATGCTGGGCGCCATACCCACGGCGCTGCTGTTCATCGTGCTGGTTATCGCATACCAGTTGCTGGTGCAGGGGCCGTTGAGCGCCATGCTGAAACAGCGCCGGGCACTCACAGAGGGCGCCATCGAGGACGCGCACGCAGCGATAGCGCGTGCCGAGGCCAAGACCGCGGAGTACGCCGACAAGCTGCGGCAGGCTCGCAGCGAGGCTTACAAGATCCGCGAGCAGCGCGTCAAGCAATGGAACGCCGAGCGGGAAGCTGCTCTGGGCACCGTTCGTCAACAGACCACGCTGACCGTCAACGCCGCCAAGGCCGCATTGGAAGCCGAGGCTGAAACAGCAAAGCTATCGATTCAGGCTTCCTCAGGGGAGTTGGTCAAGCAGGTGGTTCTCGCGGTGCTTCCGCTTGCCGCCGGGGGTTCCCGTTGAGAAATTCGGTTTTGCGCTCTAACTTTTCGCAGGCATTTCGCCCCACCCGCATTTTCCGCTTGGCACTTTTGGCGGTTCTGGCCGCCGGCCTGACGGCCGTGCCTTGCCGGATGACAGCCCAGGCAGGAGCACCCGCGGCCCAGGCAGCACCGGCGCCCGCGGCGGCGCAGACGGCCAAGCCCGATGCGGCTCCGGCCAAAGAGGCTCCCAAGACCGAGCAGGAACAGGCCGACGTCTACCGGCACGCTCCGGTGGTGAAAGCCATTGCCAAGGCGCTCCACATGGACGTGGAGACTGTGGCCCGGATCTCCGAGTTTATCAATTTCGGAATTATCTTCTTGGTCGTGGCCATCGCCTTGGTCCGGGTGATGCCGCGCGTGCTGCGCAAGCGTTCGCAGACGGTAAGCCACAACATTGCCGAGGCCCGCAAGCAGACCGAGGACGCCAACGCCCGGCTGACAGCGGTCGAGGCCAAGATGGCCAACCTGGACGGGGAGATCGCCAAGTTCCGCGCCGAGATTGAGGCCGAGAGCCTGCAGGACGAGGTCCGCATCAAGGCCGCACTGAAGGACGAAAGCGACCGCATGGTGCAGGCAGCGGAGCAGGAGATCGAAGTGGCCGCGGCGCAAGCCAAGCGCGCCCTGCGTCATTTTGCCGCCGACCTGGCCATCGATCAGGCCGCTAGACAAATGGTTCTGACGCCGGAAGCCGACCGCGCCCTGATTGCCGAATTTGTAGGCGACATGGCCAAGAGCGGCGGAAACCTGGGAGGGCAGAACTAGATGGCAGCCTTCGTAGCACGTTACGCCAGCGCATTTCTCGATGTCGTCACGGCCGCCAAGCTGGACACCGCGGCAATCGACCAGCAGCTCACCGACTTTCTGGCAACCTGGGATGGCTCCGTCGAGTTGCGCGAGTTTTTTGTAAACCCGGCGATTCCCGCGCTGCAGAAGGTGGGGATTCTGGACAAGTTGAACGCCAAGCTGGGCCTCCGCAAGGAACTGCGCAACCTGATTGCGGTGCTGATCGACAACGGCCGCATCGGGTCGGTGAGCGAAGTGGCAGCCAGCTACCGCAAGATGCTGCAGCAGCAGTTGGGCATCAGCCAGGCGGAGATTGTGACCAGCCGCGAACTGAGTTCGGACGAGCGCTCTGCGCTGGTGGCCGAGATCGGCAAAGTGGCCGGCACGCAGGTTGAAGCCACCTTCAAGCTCGACGCAACCATTTTGGGTGGCACGGTTGTACGCATCGGTTCCACGGTCTACGACGGTTCGCTGCGCGGCAGGCTGGATCGTTTGAAGGAGCAGCTGACAGCGAACAGTTGACAGCTTACAGTCCACGGTATTTTTGGTTTTTGAAACGGGTTTGTGATTTTGGCGGTCAGGGCTGGCAAGTTCGGAATGGCCCGCGGATCGCGCTAAGCAGAAAACTGTCAGCTGTCAGCTATTAGCTGCCAGCTGCAAAGGACAGAAATGGCTCAGATCAAGGCAGACGAGATTACGCAACTTCTTCGCGAGCAGATCGCGAATTACGACTCGAAGGTTCAGGTCGACGAAGTCGGGACCATCACCAGCCTGGGCGACGGCATTGCCCGCCTGCACGGCCTGGACAAGGTCATGGCCGGCGAGCTGCTCAGCTTTCCGCATGGAATCGCCGGGCTGGCTCTCAGCCTGGAAGAAGACCAGGTGGGCGCGGTGGTCCTGGGCGATTACACCGAAGTGCGCGAAGGCGACGAGGTCAAGCGCACCGGTACCATTCTGAGCGTGCCGGTTGGTATGGGCATGATCGGCCGCGTGGTCAACGCCTTGGGCATGCCCATCGACGACAAGGGCCCCATCGCATCGACGGAGTCTCTGCCCGTCGAGCGCCTCGCGCCCGGCATCATCGACCGTCAGGGCGTGCGTGAGCCCATGGCCACCGGACTCAAGGCCATTGACGCCATGATCCCGATCGGCCGCGGCCAGCGTGAATTGATCATCGGTGACCGTCAGACCGGCAAGACCGCCGTGCTGCTTGACACCATCATCAACAACGCTAAAAACGACTTGATCTGCATCTACTGCGCCATTGGGCAGAAGCGCTCTTCAATCGCCCAGGTTGTCCAGACGCTGACCGAAGCCGGCGCCATGGGCCACACGATTGTGGTGGCTGCCTCCGCTTCCGAGCCCGCCCCCATGCTTTACCTGGCTCCTTATGCGGCCACAGCTATCGGCGAATATTTCCGCGACAACGGCAAGCATGCCCTGGTGATGTACGACGATCTCTCCAAGCACGCCATGGCCTATCGCGAGATTTCGCT
>CAZLMY010000186.1:0-8291 GCA_964560845.1 uncultured Occallatibacter sp.
GTTCATCTGTGGCCAATTTTTTACGCCAGAGGTTCCTTGACCATCTGGACAAAGGCGACTCGTACACACCGCGAAGCCGAGCCGCCTTGAGTTCGATTCTCACCTGGTTGGACTCGTTGCGGTGAACTCGGAACAGCATGGCTTCACGGACGGTTGAAACTCCATCAATTCGGCGCGCGTGCCATCCGGATCGTACATGTTGAACTGCCACTTGCCGTCGCGCCCGAGCTGCGCGGGGCTGTGTTTGGCGTTTAGCCGGTCACCCGAATACAACAGGTTGACCGACTTCTCGATATTGAAGACGCCGAGTGAGAAATGGTTCAGCACGCCGGCGGTCTCCTGCGACATGCTCGCCGGGATCCCAACGGTCTCAGGCCCGCCGGCCATCATGTACTCGATCCAATCGGTGCCGTCGGGAACCTGCTGCGAGATCCATTCCGCTTTGTCTTCGTGCATGCCGCCGTGCCAGTAAGGACGGAAGCCCAGCAGCTCGCGATAGAATTTGTTCTCGGCATCCGCATTGTGCGTGACGTAGCCGACATGGATGATGTGCACGCTGAGCGGATTCACCGGCACAGGCTCCGGCTTGGCGGGAGGCTGAACAAACTGCACCTTGTTCCCTTCGGGATCGGAGACACTGACCCAGCGGCTCCCATCGCTTCCGGTTTCAACTTTGGCAGGCACCGCAATTCCGTGCGCAGCGAGATAGAGCCTCATCTGCTCGGCATTGGCGGTATTGTAGGCCACGTGGTCCATGCGGCTCTTCGATGTCCAGCCCGCAGGAAGCGGCAACACCTCAACGAATTGCACGGGGCTGAAATAGTAGCGAACTCCCGCGGGATTCTGCGGATCTGTTCGCTTCTGCGCGCCCAGGTCGTGCACATAGAAGAACTCCGTCTTGGCCAGATCGGCGCTGTACACGCTCAGGTGAGAAACTCCGGTAATGTGCGGACGCGGCGGTGCTGTTTGCGCGCAGCTCAGCGCTACAGGCGCAAGGGCGATTGCTGCAAAGGCTACGATTTGCGAGATTCTCATTCGATTCCTCATCTTCAATTCCATTGGTTATTCGGTTGACCCGCTGTCGTCGGCAGGCAGCATCTGATAACTCACAAACGCCAGATGTTCGCTATCGGGCGCCCAGGACGGCACATTCATGCTTCCCGACCCACCGAGCAGATTCACCAACACGCGAATCTTGTTGTCGGCGGGAGAAAAGATGCGCAGTGCGATCTCTTTATCGCCCGGATGCCCGGTCACGCTCTTGTCATAGGATTCGAATACAACCGATTTTCCATCGGGCGATGGATGCGGCGTCCAGTTCTTGCACTCGTCGAAGGTGATCTGCTCCTGGTGGCTGCCATCCGGAAGCATACGGGCGATCTGCATGCCGCCCCAGCGATCTGAATTGAAATAGATGTATTTGCCATCGGGAGAATAGTCGGGGTCGTCGCTGATGCCGGAGCCGGTGGTCAATGCTCTTTCAGTTCCGCCTTCGAATGGAATTGCGAAGATGTTGCCCGAGCCGTGGCTGGGCCGTGTAAACAGAATGGTCTTCCCGTCGGGCGACCAACTGTGCCAATAGGAATCCGGATTGGTGGTAAGCATGCGCGGTGTTCCGCCTGCAGAGGGGACGATGTAAACACGCCGTCCTGGATTCCCCGGCGTGGTGCAGGTGATCGCCAGCCATTTGCCATCGGGCGACAAGCCATGGCTCCCGGTGCAGTCGGATGCCGAACCAATGTCGATTGGCTGCGGGCTGCCACCCTCCGCGGCAATCCTGAACATGCGTCCATCCTGGTTGAAGATCAGGCTGGCGTTGTCCCGGCTCCAGTTGGGGGCTTCCAGATGCGCGCGCCCAGTGTAGACCACCAGCGCGCGACGGAAGTTATCTTGAATGCCGATGGTTTGAAGCGTGCTGTAGAGAGCGAGTTTGGCGGGGGATAAAGGCGGCGCAGGCGGTTTCAGCTCCACGTTCGAGAACGTGGCAGTTTCCACCGCGTCCTTGTTGTGCGCGCAGACACCGATGCCGACATAGAATGGACCAGCGAAATGCAGATTGATGGAGGCGCCCACCTGGTGCAGGGCTTCGCCGCGATTGCTGAGGAACATGGTTACGATATCGCCGCGCTTTTCAAGACGCACGCGCTGAGGCGCATCGATATTCAACTCGATGTCTTGCGTCGTTGCGCCCTTTGTCCGGCGATATTGCAGGGCCGTCAAACCTGAGCCGTGTTGCGCGGCATCGGCATAGACGCCATCGGCATCCAGTGTCTGGCGAATCATCAAGACGGCCTTGCGATGAGGGTCGTGGGTCCCGGCAATAATTGGAAACCTGATATCGGCTGTCAGAGAAAGATCGCCCGACATCTTCTTCCAGACGAAGTGGAATCCGTCCGTTGTCGACCAAAGATTTATACCCGCCGCGGTAACCGTATAGACGCCTGAAACGCGGTCGAACGACGCAGTCCCCGGGGGCACGACGGCGCCCACATCCGATTGGCCATCGAAGGCACCCAGCAAACCCGTACCTTGGCCCAACACGAATTCAGGCGCGGCGCACATGCCTAAGCAGCAACAAAGCAAAAGAGAGAACCAGCGAGCAGGCCTCTTGAGCATCCGAAATGCCTCCATCGGAATCGCCCCATTGGATAGGGCAAATTACGCTTTCTATTCGAGCGAACTTCAAACTATATGATCGGCACCTGCCCTTGTCAACCGAGCTTCGAGCAGGTCTAAGGCGAGGCCAGAGTGGGCGTGGTGTATGGCGGTCGGTTGGTTACAGTCGTCTAATTAAGTGATCGCACGATGGGGACAGATTTCCCAGCCTATCGCCGGAAATATTGCTGGTTGCCTGAGGAGGCGCATGTGATTGCAGCAATGCAGGAATCCCCTGAATTGCTGCGTTGCTGTTTGCAGGAAAGGAACCGGGCAGCCCCGGCAGGCGCAACTTAACTTTCAGAACGGGGTATTCTCTACTGAAGCCCGTGGCGCGCGAACGATCTCCGGCCAACCCGGACAGGAGATACCATGAATCGCATCCGAGGATCGCTGGCCACATCGTTGTGCCTGAGCCTCTTGTTCCCAACCGGCCCACTGTTTGCCGAGTCCGCTGCGACCGCGCCTAATCAGGCTGCGGTTTCAGCATCTCCGGATAAGCCTTTTCCTGCCGGTCAGTTGCAGGGCGACCAGCGCATTCTGCACGCACTGAATCGCTTCACCTTCGGACCCCGGCCCGGGGACTTGGAAGCAGTCAAGGCCATCGGCCTGGAGAACTGGTTTGCCCAGCAATTGCACCCTGAAAAACTGCCCGAGCCCGATCTGTTTGCACGATTGGCCCAGTTCCCTGCCATGCAGTACACGCCGGCAGCCCTTCTGGTGCAGTTGCCCAGCGGCGCAATGATCCGGCTGGCTGCCAATGGAATTGTCCCCATTCCCGAAGATGGAACGCTTCACGCCGTCTACGAAAACGAAATCGCTCGATTCCAGGAGCGGCAGGTGCAAAAGGAACTGAAGAAGTTGGAACCCGCTTCGGCAATTGTTCCGCAGCAGGCGCAACCGGCAATGGCCGGCAACGCAGGGATGGCTGGAGGCTCCTCAACGATGGGCGCTGCCTCCATGCCGGATGGAGCCATGGCCGGCGCCATGACGACCCCAAAGGCCGATGCGCCACTGAATCCCGACAAGCCCCGCACTGCCAAGAAAGCACTTACTCCTGAAGAGGTCCAGATTGCCCGCATTCTGGCTTTAACCCAGCAAGAGCGGCTTGCCCGGCTCGCGGCCATGTCGCCGCAGGAGTTTGAGCGTTTTCGCACGGCTCTGAAACCCGCGCAACGCGAAGCGATGATCGCGGGGATGACACCGGCACAAAAGGAAATCGTCGGTGCTCTTGAGAGCCCGCAGCGCGTGGTTGCCGACGAGCTGATGAGCCAGCGGCTGGTGCGCGACATCTATTCCAATGCCCAATTGCAGGAAGTGATGACCGATTTCTGGCTCAATCACTTCAATGTTTTCCTGCACAAGAACGAGGAAACGCCCTACTACCTGGTGAGCTACGAGCGGGACGTGATCCGGCCGCACGCGCTGGGCAAGTTCGAAGACCTGCTGGTGGCCACGGCGCATAGCCCCGCCATGCTGCTCTATCTTGACAATTCCAGCAGCATGGGGCCGGATTCGCCGGCAGCCGAGCGGAACAAGAAGGCGGCGGCACGACGGGTCGGCGCCCCACAAAAGGCGCCGGAAGGCCTGAACGAGAATTATGCCCGCGAACTCATGGAACTGCATACGCTGGGGGTAAACGGAGGCTACAAGCAAGCCGATGTGACCCAGGTGGCGCGGGTTCTGACGGGCTGGACCGTCGATCGACCCCAAAAAGGCGGGGACTTCAAGTTCGATGAAAACCGGCATGAACCGGGCGTCAAGAAGGTAATGGGCAAGAAGATCAAGGAGAACGGCGAGTTGGAGGGCCGCGAGCTGCTGCATATGCTGGCCACGCGCCCGGCCACGGCCCAGTTTCTCTCGCGCAAGCTGGCAGTGCGCTTTGTGGGCGACGAACCGCCGCAATCCCTGGTTGACCGCATGGCCAAGACTTACAAGAAAACCGGCGGGGACATTTCCGCGGTGCTCACCACGCTGTTCCACTCACCCGAATTCTGGGCTGCGGACGCCTATCGCGCCAAGATGAAAACGCCGTTGGAATTTGTAGTGTCGGCCGCCCGAGCCAGCAACGCCACTACCGATAACCTGCAGCCTCTCCTGAATGCGCTGCGGGAGATGGGGATGCCGCTCTACGGCGCGGTTCCGCCGACGGGCTACAACTGGAAGGCGAGCGAGTGGGTGAACACCGGCGCCTTGGTCAATCGCATGAATTTCGCGTTGTCCCTGGCCGCCGACCGGCTGCCCGGAGTCACTGTGGCATGGAGCGCACCGGAACCAAATGCCGGTCCGGCGACGCCCGGCCTGGCGACTCCCGTAACGGCTAATTCCCTGCCGGTGTTCGATCCGGCGGCGGAAGAGCGGCGGTTGGAGTCTCGGCTGGTTGCCGGTGGACTCAACGATTCGACCCGCAAAGCGGTTCTAGGACAGTTCGAGGCGCAAAATTCGCCGACCGACAAAGCCCAGCCCCTGAAAGTGTCAGCTAAATCGCGGAACCAGGCGATGACGGCTTCGGCTCAAGAAAAGCAAGATCAGATATTGGCGGGATTGTTGCTTGGGTCGCCGGAGTTTCAGCGACGCTAACGACTGATCGTTCATTGCATCAAGACGGTTCATTGCATCGAGGATGGTATCAACATGCAGACCAATCGTAGATTGTTCCTGCGCAACGGGGCCCTGGCCATTGCTGGCACCGCGGCGATTCCCAGCTTTCTGGTGCGTGCCGTGCTGGCGGAAACCGCCACCAAACCCAACCAGAAGCTGGTGGTGGTTTTCCAGCGTGGCGCGGCAGACGGCCTGAACGTGGTTGTGCCTTACCGCGAGCCCAATTACTATGCCATGCGGCCAACCATCGCGATTCCGGCCAACCAGGTTGTGGATCTGGACGGATTCTTTGGGCTGCATCCTTCAATGGCGGCCTTCAAACCGCTTTACGACCAAGGCCACCTGGCAATCGTCCATGCCGCCGGCTCGCCTGACATGACCCGCTCCCACTTCGATGCGCAGGACTTCATGGAGTCAGGCACGCCGGGGATAAAGAGCACCGAAGATGGCTGGCTCAACCGGGCCTTGCAGGCTGAGGACTTGCGCCACCAGCAAGAGCACACAGCGTTCCGCGCCCTCGCCCTGGGTTCCGAAGTACCGCGGACTCTGGCCGGGAAGATTCCTGCCATTGCCCTCTCCAACGTCAACAACTTTACGGTGGGCGGACGCGGACCTGCGCCCTCGCCTGCCGCCCAGGCTCTACAGGCTATGTATGGGGAAAGCGGCGATCAAATATTGCACGCTGCCGGCGACGAGACTTTCGATGCCGTGAAGATGCTGCGCGCCGCCAATCCCGCACAGTACAAGCCCGCTGCCGGAGTGGAGTACCCGAACACCCAATTCGGCAATAACATGAAGCAGATTGCCCAGTTGCTGAAGGCAAACCTGGGGGTAGAAGCCGCATTCACCGATGTGGGCGGCTGGGACACCCACCAGTACCAGGGAGGGGTCAACGGACAGCTAGCCGACCGGCTCAAGGACTTCTCGACCAGCCTAGCTGCCTTCTGGCAGGATCTCGGAGACGGCGCCGAACAGGTAACCGTAGTAACCATGTCGGAGTTTGGCCGCACCGCGCGGCAGAATGGCACCGGGGGCACGGACCACGGACACGCCAACGCCATGTTCGTTCTTGGCGGCAGCGTGAAAGGCGGCAAGGTTTACGGACGCTGGCCGGGCCTGGCCGACCATCAACTGAACGAAGGCCGCGACCTGGCCGTGACCACCGATTTTCGCCAAGTGCTGGGCGAGGCGGTGACCAAAAGCATCGGAGCCAGCAACCTGGACTTGGTCTTCCCGGGAGCGCGGTTGAAAGCAGACCGATTCTTGAAGTTCGCCTGAGCACCTGCGGTGCGGCCAAATGCCTTCGGCTATCCCGCGCTCGAACGACGCGCGGGATCTGATGGCGAGGTCAATTCCAGGTTTCGAAATCGAGATCTGCGGCACCTGCGGTGTGGCCAAATACCTTCCGCCGGGCACCTGCGGTGCGGCCAAACGCCTTCGGCCGGCCCGCGCTCGAACGACGCGCGGGGTCTGATTACGAGGTCAATTCCCAAGGCCTAAAATCGGGACCTGGGCCACCCCAAAAAACACTGGCTTTAGTTCCCTACTCTGCCGCCTCCGCATCCACGCTGCCGAGCAAGCCTTCGATGAGTTCAAGCGCCTCGGCGCGCCGTGGTCTCGCTACCTGGATTCTGCAGACGGGATTCAGAATCGGGCTGAAGGCGTAGCCCATGCGCGCGTCTTCCGACGCCGAGAACTCGATACCCGCCTCTTCCAGCGCGGCCTTCACGATGCCGAGTGCCACCGGGTCCGCACTCTCGAATACGATAGCCAACTTGAGGGTTGGTTCTGGAGCTGCCATTGCGCCCTTCTCTCTTCTCCGGCAAAGCGAAGCCGATCAGGAGGCCGGGGAAAGAATAGCAACATGGTAACGCTACTCCGCACGCTGCGCATCGGTTCGATTCACTGGCGCCGTCCCGGGGTCAGGCTCTGGCAGAGCACCCGCCACATGGTTTACCCTCAAACACGGCATGAAACTCACGTTCCCACTGATCGCATCTGCTTTGGCCACGGCTCTGGCTGTCTCCGCGCCCGCCCAAACCTCCACCAAGCCGGCAGACGATTTGCCGGATGCACCGCAGGCCACCGCGGCCGCCATGATCCATCCCAACGGGCCGACCGTGGTCATGGATACCTCCATGGGCCGCATCACCTGCCAGTTTTATGAGAAACAGGCGCCCAAAGCGGTGGCGAACTTCATCGCACTGGCCGAGGGCACCAAGGACTGGACCGATCCCGCGACCAAGAAGATACAGCACCACAAGCCCTATTACGATGGCACCATCTTTCATCGCGTGATCCCTGAGTTCATGATTCAGGGCGGCGACCCGACCGGCACGGGCATGGGCGACCCGGGCTACAGTTTTGACGATGAATTCGACCCGAATTTGAACTTCGACGGCCCTGGGAAGTTGGCAATGGCCAACTCCGGACCCAACACCAACGGCAGCCAGTTCTTCATTACGGAACAGGGCTACGACACTCTCAACCAGAAGTACACGCTGTTCGGGCAGTGCGACGACTCCAGCGTTCTGGTGGTAAAGACCATTGCCCGTGTCGAGCGCGACGAAAAGGACAAGCCGCTGACGCCTGTAGTTCTGAAGAAGGTGACCATTGTGCGGGATGGTCAGCCGATGCCCGCCAGCCCGGCAGCCGCCGCGCCTGCGGCTCCCGCTGTCCATCCCGCCATGCCCTCCCCTGCCAAGCCGTAACGACCCGTCTTGAATCCAACAAGAGCCGGATCTGAGGTCTCGACCCTGAGACCGGAGATCCCTCGCTAACCCATCGAAACCAGGAGTCACCCATGGCACTCGCAGCCGGTACCTACGCCGTCTTCACCACCACCGAAGGCAAGATCACGGTTCGTCTTTTTGAGGCCGACGCGCCCATCACCGTAAAGAACTTCATCGAGTTGGCCGAGGGCGCCAAGGAGTGGACCCACCCCACCACGCGCGCCAAGTCGAAGGACAAGCACTACAACGGCACCATCTTCCATCGTGTGATTCCCGACTTCATGATCCAGGGCGGCGATCCGG
>CAZLMY010000187.1:0-8216 GCA_964560845.1 uncultured Occallatibacter sp.
ACTACAACTGGGAGCACCACTCGAACGTGATCGAGGCCCACGTCTCCAACCTGCGCAAGAAGCTCGATCAGGCTGTGGTCAAGACCGACGGGGAGCTGCCCGACGCGAGCGCTGAAACCGCCGGCGTCATTGAGACCATGCGCGGGCGCGGCTACCGGCTGGCGCCCGAACTGGAAGCGGAACATAGCCGATGAAACTACCCATCCATCCACGCTCCATTGCCTTCCGGCTGATTGTCGCCGTGCTGGCGGTGGAGCTGGCCTCGGCAGTGTTGGTGGTCGTCCTTTCTTATGGCTATGAGCGCCACAGCCACTTCCGCTCCTTTGACGTGATGCTGCACGGACGGGTGGATTCGATTCTGGGCGCTGTGCAGGATGCAGACGACCACCCCCAGGACGACGTGATGCTGGTCCAGTCCGATCTGCATGTGCCACCCGACGATATCTACCAGGTCTACGCCGCAAACGGCCGGCTACTGGGCCGCTCTGCCAACTGGCAGGGCCTGGCGCCCGATTTCTCAGCGCCGCCGCGCGGACTGTACTCGCGCATGATCGTCAACGGCCGCCACTACCGCGTTCTTCTCTTTAACGCGTCGCGCATCATCGACGTGGCCGAGCCCGGCGGCGGCAAGCTACGCCAATTCACCATCCTTTACGGCGCGCCCACCGAGTACGTCTGGAGGGCGATCAACGGGGCCGTCAAGTTCTATGCCGTAGGCAGTCTGCTCTTGCTGCTGGTTACCGGGCCGCTCATCGCCTGGCTGCTTCACCGCGGACTGCTGCCGCTGCGCCAGTTGGCGGCGCTGGCCTCCAATGTGTCGGTGGATTCCTGGCAGTTTTCGCCGCCCGCCAGCGCCCGCCTTACTCCGGAGCTGGCCCCGCTCACTCAGGCCATTGAGAGCGTGCTTTCCCGTCTAGAGGCTTCATTCCTTCAGCAGCGAGCTTTTGTCTCCGACGCAGCACACGAGCTCAAGACCGCAGTGGCCGTCATCAAGTCTTCTCTGCAGTTGCTGGGGGTAAAGCGGCGTACCGCTGAGGAGTACAAAGCCGGCCTGGAGCGCTGCCTTGCCGATAGCTTGCGTCTGGAGGAGATTGTGGCCAAGATGCTTACCCTGGCCCGGCTGGAAAGCGCTGCTTCAAGCCCCTGTACACCGTCCATCTCCGAGATAGCAGAGTGCCTGCGTCTCACATTCACCGAGCTTCAAACCGTCGCCACCTTGCGCCAGGTCCTGCTGGTGGCCGGCGCTTTGCCCGCCGAGGAGTGCACCGTCCCCCTGACCGCTGAAGACTGTCGCTTGCTGCTTTCCAATCTCCTGCTGAATGCACTGCAGCACAGCCCGCCTGCGTCGAAGATCGAGGTCCGCCTCACGCGCAGCTCAGATGCCGTCGAATTGGTCATCGAAGATCACGGCGAGGGAATCGACCCCCAAGTGCTACCCCATGTTTTCGACCGCTTTTATCGCGGCGACCCCTCGCGCACTCGCGCCACCGGCGGCACCGGTCTGGGTTTGGCCATTGCCAGGGCTATCGTCGAGAGGGCCGGGGGGGCCATTGTTCTGGCCAGCCAGCCCGGCGAGGGCACAACCGCGACCGTGCGCCTCCCGCTGGCGTCTGAGGATTCATCCAGCCTGCCAAAGTCGCCTTCAGCATGATTTAATCCTGCTTTGTGATACTTCTTGCCGACGGTGAAGGCTCTTCTATTCACCAAGATCCAAAATGGAGCGTCCCATGCAAAGAACCAGCTCTTCTCGCCTCATTTGCCAAATACTCGCGGCCGTGGCCCTCTTTTGCGGCTTTGTTTCCGCATCGCGTCCGGCTGCCGCACAGCAACCCTACCATGTAATCGACCAATGGAAACTGGGCGGCGAGGGCGGCTGGGATTACCTGCTGGCCGATTCCGCTGCGCACCGACTTTATCTGACCCGCGGCGCACGGGTAGACGTGGTCGATACGCGGACCGGCAAGCTGGTGGGCTCCATCGGCGGACTGCACGGCACCCACGGCATCGCCCTGGATACGGACGGCAAGCTTGGCTACATCTCCGACGGCGGCGGCAATGCAGTGGTGTTTTTTGACCGCGCTACGCTGGCCACGGTGGCCACCATCCCCGCCGGAACCAACCCCGACGGCATCGTCTTTGAGCCGGCGACCCGTACCGTTTGGGCCTTCAACGGGCGCAGCAAGGATGCCACGGTCATCGATGCCGCCACGCGGAAGGTCGTCGCCACCATCCCCCTTCCCGGCAAGCCAGAGTTTCCCGCCGTTGACGGCAAGGGAACAGTCTTTGACAACATCGAGGACAAGAGCGAAATTGTCCGGCTCGACGCTCACACCAACAAGCTGACCGCGGAGTGGCCGGCAGGCTGCGAGTCGCCCAGCGGGCTGGCCTTTGATATTGCCGGGTCGCGCCTCTTTCCGGTCTGCGACGGCAAGAAAATGGCTGTTGTAGATTCGAACACCGGCAAAGCCCTGGCTACACCAGCTATTGGCGACGGCCCCGACGCCGCTGGCTGGGACGCGAAGCACAAGTTGGCATTCGCATCCAGTGGTGATGGAATCCTTTCCGTAGTGGACGCGGGGGCGCCCGGCTATCCCACCATTGAGAGCCTGCCTACCCAGCGCAGCGCCCGGACGATGGCTTATGATGCGGGCGCCGACCGCATTTACCTGGTTGCTGCCGAGTTTGGTCCACGACCGGCGCCGACCGCCGATAATCCCCGTCCTCGTCCGACCATGGTTCCCGGCACGTTCGTCGTGATCGTCGTCGGCCGCTAAACGCCATGCCCCGTCACCCTCCTATCTGGTTTTGCTTCGGCTTAAGGCGGGGTGGCGGGGTTCTGCGGCATCATAGAGTCACGGTCTGTGCACCACTGGAGCCCCTTGAAGGTTTTTCTTGGCATTCTCGCAGTAGTTCTTGTCGCTGCCTCGCTCTTTGCCGACTATAAGTGGCGGCGATGGATGGCCGACCGCAGAGCGCAACGGCAAGGAGAGGCCAGGAGTCATCCTGACCGCCGGCCATAGGTATGCAACCTCCGGTGCCCGTTGCCGTTACAATCAAAGCCAGGGAGCCGTCAAATCGCCATGTCAGAATTGTTTGTCTTTGCCCCTCGCGTCTCCGCTCGCAGCCGCCTGACCTGCAACCTCCTCAGCCTTGCAGCCGCTGCATTGCTTTTGGTATCCGCCGCAGGCGCTCGCGCCCAGTTCGGTCCCGAGCCCACGACCCCGGTCCACGACCCCTCCGCCTTGCGTCCGCCCGCCGGCGCTCGCGTGGCCCTGGTGGAGTTTGAAGACATGGAATGTCCCGACTGCGCTCGCGCCAATCCGCTGCTGAAAGAAGCCGCTACCAAATACCATATTCCCTGGATTCGTCACGACTTCCCGCTGCCCATGCACGCCTGGAGCTTCAAAGCTGCCGTCAACGCGCGCTGGTTCGACACCCAGAGCAAGGCCCTGGGCGACGAATACCGCGACGAGGTCTTTGCCAATCAGGTTTCGATCTACGGCCTCGACGCCTTGCGCCAGTTCACTGACAAGTTTTCGGCCGACCACAAGGTTGCCATGCCCTTCGCCATCGACCCGCAAGGAACCCTGACTGGGCTGGTCAAGGCCGACTACGCTCTCGGCCAGCGCATCGGCATTGAGCACACGCCCACCATCTGGGTTGTTACCTCGAACAGCAAGGGCGCGCCTTTCGTCGAGGTTGTGGATCGCAGCAGGCTCTTCCAGATGATTGACCAGGCCCTGGCCGATACCGCATCGGCCTCCAAGGGATCTACCGCCAAGGCAGCGAAGAAGCCCGTCGACAAGTAGCATCCATTGACGCCAGGCGCCCGCCCATTCCGTGGCTGCAAGCGGATTGGGCGAAATGGCTCCGCTGGCGACAGGGGCAGTAACCCTGGCGTTGGTGTTAAGCGCGCTCGCTGTTGCTTTGCGACTTCAGCACCCACTGGTCCAGTCCGACAAGAATAAAGACCATGGCCGCCAGCAGAACGCTTCCTCCTTCGCTGTCTTGCGACAGGTCGTAAAGGGAGTAGCCCGACAGGGCGGCAACACTGATGCCGGCAGCCAGTCCGGCCAGACCACGGGTACGATACGCCGCCCACCATGCGGCGACAAATACCAAAGCGGCCAGCACGCAGGCGACCGCGCCGCCTAAATGTGCCTCCCATATCCGTGCGAGGGTTGCGCCTGCCATGGCGGCGATGCCCACAAAGGAGAGCACGCCGCTGAGCCCGTCTCTCCTGCCCGAGTCAGCGCCGCCTCCACGCGACCGCCGCAGCATCGCGTCGCGCGCCGCCCCTCCGGGAATCCAACGAGGAACCATCTACCCTCCACCGAGTCCTACGCGGCCTTGACGCACATGGTCGCAACGCCTCTGCCGGATTAGAGAAATTCTGGACCTGATCGGGCCGCCATCCAGTCTCCGACCCTTTCTGTTCGCGCTTATTGCGACTCTCCGATGTGAACTCCAAATGGTCCCGGTTGGACGCTACCAAACGAAATGAAAACGGAAACACGGACTCCTGGCGTCTTGGGAACCGTCTGAATCTCCGTACAGCCGGGCACCTCCAAGGCCGACGGTTTGCGGCTAGGCGGTGAAGTTGACAGAAACCACCACCGTGGGCTCTCCAGGAGCGGCGCGCTCCTAGCTCAGCACCTCGGTGTTCGTCGTATCGAGCATCATATTATCGCCCAAAGCGAAGAACTGGCTTATTTTTCTCAAACAAATCGAGCACGTTACCAGGCAAAGAGTGAGATCGCATCGAATCCTCGAACTTTACATAGACCTTGGTCAAGTTGGTGGACACGGGAAGCCACCAGATATCGGAGGAAATGCCGGCATTCCTCCGTGCGTCAAACCGCAGGTGAGTGCGTTCGCCATCAAGGCCGTTCCCTTGGAGCCGGCCGGTGATCCGATGGGGTCGCTCACATCCTCCTTGCCGTGGGTCATCGTGGTCTACATGCCCAACTCATCGCCGTACTCTAGCGCGAGGCGCCCGTCCCTGACTTCGATCGCTCGAGTCCGATTCCAAATTTTGGCTCTTCGCGCGTTCCCTCGATACGAATCGGCACCTCGAGGCCGGCGCCGTTCTTTTGGAAAAAGCGGTCGGCGGGCTTCAACAGCAGGCCCTTCCAGCCGCCCACCATCTTTGACACCGTGGCCTGCATCCTTGCGGTTCCCGCAAAATTTAGTGTGCCGCCCTCCAGCCCATACGCACCTTTCAGTTGAATATTCGCGCCCGGCACCGTGTAAGTAAGCGCCGACAAGTTGAGCACTCCGCCACCTAAATCGAATCTCCCCACCATCTGCGAGCGGATGCTGGCCGGGTCGGTGGTCTTGATCTCACTGGGCCGTCCCTGCCCGCGTAGACTCAGCTGCTCAATGCGGTCCTGAATTTTGGGGCTGGAAAATCGGACCTGGTCAAGCGCAAAGGCGCCCGTCAGATTCATGCGTTCATGCACCGGTACGGCTCCCGGCGGGATATGCAGCGCGGCTTTCAGCGTCAAGTCGCCGGTGAGCAGCGGCGTGGGCGAGCGGCTGGCAAGGCGCAGAAAATCTTCGATCCGCGCTCGGCTTACGTTCACGTCAAGTGCAATATCGTGACCGAGGATCGGAACGTCGGGAGTAATGTTGGCTGCGGTCCTCAAAGACAGGTCGTCGCTGTTGGGGCGGCTGCCCGGAACGCGCACAATCTGCCCTGCGGCAGTAAAGTGCGAGTGGCCCAGGGTTGCCTCGACCGGCTCCAGCCAGGTATCGCCGTTGGTCCCGTCTACCCGCGCGTGGAAGTGCGTGTTGAGAGGCAGCGTATTGCCAAAGTGGCTCAGCCGGAAGTCGGGCACATTGGCGTCCCCATCCGCAACCAGCTCGCGCAGCGTGCCTTGGTAGTGACCGGTCGAGTCGAGAATGCCCGCAATGCCCTTGAAAACTGAAAGGTCGGCATGGTCGAAGCGATAGTCGCCGGTAATCGGGCTCTCGCCCGGGTCGCTCACTTGCCACGGACCAAAGCGGCCGGTGGAGTGGATCGTCCCCACCGGGCGCGGGTTGGTCAATTCGGTGTCGAAATTCATCGAGCCGTCGGAGGCGATGTTTGTCAGCTTGAAGTGCGCAATGGCGAACTCCAGCGGCTGTTTGCCCGGCTTGCTGGTGCCCATCACCATGTGCGCTCCCATGCACTCCAACTGCTCCACCTCAAAGTGCACCAGCCCGGAACCGCCAGGCTTTAGCGGATCGGCGGCAACATGCCCAAAGTGCGACTTGGGCGGCAATTTGATGGAGAGCCCTTTCAACTCGACCATCTGCACATGAATCGGCTGGCCGGGTTGGTACCGCAAGGGAGCATGAAAGCGAAACTCGTCCAGGCGAATCAACGGCTCATCCGGCGTCGGACCGGTAGCGCCGGCGACCTTTGCCGGTGGCCAGATGCGCAGCCCTTTGCCCTCGGCCCACAATCCGTTGACCAGCGCGATGTGAAAGCTGTCCAGCTCCACGCGGGCGTGGAAATGCTCCTGCAGTTCGGCCACGATGCGAGCACGCAAAAACGGCTCTGCCCGGCGCGCCAGCACAGCCACGGTCGCAATCACCGCGGCCAGCCCCACCAGCAGTCCGACGCCCACCCACTTGAGCCACCTGTTTCTCTTCCCAAAGGACGCCCTGTCTTCAGTCACATTCGCCCCCAGATTCGCTCCTATTTTCGCAAGACTCCGCCGCACCATTTTCTCAAACCCCGGCCAATGCCGTAGACTTCATTGCACCGATGCAAGAACATATTGAAAATCTCGTAAAACTGCAAGCAGTTGATTTGGAACGCGCAAGGGTTGCGCAGGCTGTACGCGAACTGCCCACCGAAGTGGCCAAGGCGGCGGCGGCGCTGGCCGCGGCCCAGCGCCAGTCCGCGGAGGCTTCAGACGCGCTGAACCGTGAGGATTCGCTGCGCAGCCGGCTGGATCGCGAGATTGCCGGGCATCGTCAAAAAGCCGCTCGGCTCCGCACTCAATCGAATTCCGTGACCACGCCTGCCCAGGCTGCAGCCATGGAACATGAGATCCACTTTGCCGATGCCGAGGCCGACCGGCTGGAGAATGAAGCATTTGCCAGCCTTGAGCGCACCGAAACGCAAGAGGCCGCACTCTCCGCGGCTCGGGCCCAGGTTGAAGCGCTCTCAGCAGCCCTGGAAAAGACGCGCGAGTGGGCTGTCCAGCACCAGAAGGAGTTCGATGCCGAATTGGCCGACCTGGCGGCGAAGCGAGAGACCCTGCGCCCTGCCATTGATGCCGAGTGGCTCACCCGCTACGATCGCCTCAGCGCTTCTCGCGGCACCGGCCTTGCCCGCGCGGAGAACCTGCAGTGCACCAGTTGCCGCATGGGCCTGCGGCCGCAGACCTGGAACCAGCTTCGGGAAGGCGAGTTGCTGACCTGCGACAGTTGCGGACGCCTGCTCTACTGGGACCCGGCAATGACGCCGGAGCAAAAGCCGCCGTTCCCCGGCGCACCCGCTGGCTCCAGTTCAGGTCGCGCTGTCCGCAAGTAGACGGGAGCCTTTTTACCAAGTTAGCCCTGAGCCTTCCCTGCCTGCTAACCTTTTCATGAGGGCGGTACGCATTCCCCGCGCTTAGGAGGTTCGGCTTGCAGCGCATTTGTGTGGATATGGATGAGGTCATGGCGGACACGCTGGCCGAGCATCTGCGCCGCTACAACCAGACATTTGACGAGGACGTGACCCCCGACGACTTGGCTGGCAAGGGGCTATGGGAGATTACCCCGCTTGACCGCCAGCAACAACTTCGAGCCTTCCTCGATGCCGAGGACTTTTTCGAGGATCTGGCCCTTATGCCCGGTGCCCAGGAAGTGTTGAAGTCTCTTTCCTCGCGCTTTGAAATCTTCATCGCCACGCAGGCCATGACCGTTCCCAACTCCCTGGGACCGAAGTACCGCTGGTTGCAGCGTCACTTTCCCTTCATACCGTGCACGCATTACGTCTTTTGCGGCAACAAAAGCATCCTTCGCGCCGACTATCTGATCGACGATCTGCCCAAAAACCTGCTCCGATTCGAGGGTCAGGGACTGCTCTACACCGCCCCGCATAATCTGGCAGCAACAGGTTTCGTCCGCGTGGACAATTGGCAGCAGGTGGCCGAATACTTCGTGTCCCTGCCCAGCCAGACCTAAGCTACTCGCTTCCCTGCTGTCGGGGACTAAGCAGTGTGCGATGCAGGGCA
>CAZLMY010000188.1:0-8214 GCA_964560845.1 uncultured Occallatibacter sp.
ATTGGTAGACATGGAAGCCGGGACCGAACGCCTTGAGCGCCGACTCCAGCCGCTTCACGGCGTATTCCTGGCTTTGATGGTCCAGGCTTTCGTAGTCCACGCCGGGCACGCGCAACACCATGCCCAGGTCGCCGCTCTTGCTCAGAAACGTTGTCTCGTTCCAGAAGCCATAGAGATTGATATGGTCGTTGAGAGAAGCGGCTTCCTTCCACGGCTTGACGATCTTGGCCAAGTTCAGCATCACAGCACCTCCACGCGGGGAATGCTCTGCTTGGCCGCGTCATAGCGCGCCTTGTATCGCTCGGACTTGGCCAAGATGCGAAGGAAGGCTGGATCGCTCGATGTAACCCAACTGCCAAAGGCGTATCCGCCGATGAAAACGGCCAGCCCTGCCAGCATGCTGTTGAACAGGTTGAACGCGCCCACAGCGCCCACGCAGACGAAGTAAAACAGAGTGCGTTCGACGCCAAGATACGTGAGGGGCTTGTGCAGGCTCTTGTAGACCCGGTTGCTGCGTCCCAGCGACGAAGACCTGTCGCCTGGGGCCCCAGTCCTCCGACGGGTTGTGGTGTGTGTCTGCATCTCTGCCCCTCACACTCAAACGGTTAAGCGGTTGCGGTTGCACTCTCCATCTCGCCGGCAATCAGATACCCCAAAGCCAGGAGAGAACGTTGGTGGCGAGCACGGCGATACCGGTGCCTGCGGCCACGCCAGCGAGGGTCTTTTTGGCTCCCGGTTCGCCGTGAGCAAACTGGTACCCGCCAACCACGATGGCGATGAGGCTGGCGACCTTGGCAATGGTTCCGGTAAAGAGGGTTTGTAGAGCGGTGAAGCCAGTGTCGAACGGCGAACCGCCGCTCTGCGCATGAGCGGCAATTGGAAGGAAAAGGCACACGGCGGCGATTGTGGCGGAGAAGCTCATCCACCGGCGAATTGAGGGGACCGCCTGCTGCGAAATTGTGTTGCGAATCGGATCGGACATCGGCACCTCCATCGACTGCGATTCAGTCGAGATATGCCGGAGCTTAGGCGCGGTTGTTTCCCTGCGTCCAATATTTAAAAAAGATGGCAAACTCTGGAGGGACTATGTGCCGATCAAATCGAGAATTCTCATCAAGCCGATTCTTTCAACCTATGCTCCGGCTCACCGAATAGCAGTTGCTGTCGCGTGTCGGCCCCGGCTGCAGAGTGCGGCGATTTTTTATCGGGGACCGGGATAAGCTTCGTGACTCGCCGTTCTAGTTCCCGGAAGAGTAACGGCAAGGTCATCTGTTCTTGTTCCGGCCTGTAAACGAGCGCGAAGTCAATTGTCCATCGAACACCCTGGATGGGCCTTGTTGTCAAATCCTCGCCCAAAGATTCGCCCTGCCGAATCAGCGCCAGACACTGGCGTTCCTTCACCATCCAATGAATGTGGCCTGTGCCCAGATTTGGGTTTCCGAGACGGGGCGTGATGCCTTCGCGTTGTAACATTTCCAGCAGGCGAGCGTGTGCCAATGGGTGTCGCTGAGGATTGCTGAAAATGCAGAGCTTCCCATCCAATGACTTGGGCGGCAATTCGTCAAATGCTGCTAACGGATCGTCTTTTCGCAGACAAACCACCATCGGTTCACTTATTACCGGATGAACGCACAGCCCGTCCGACTCGAATGGAAGTGTCACAAGCGCAGAATCGATTGAAGCCTGCGCCAGTTGCTCCAGAATTTCCTCGATATCGGCGCTATCTGCTCGGATCTCCACTTTTGGGAACAGCCACCTATATGATCGGCATATCAGTCCGACTACCTCTGACTCGACGAACGGGGTAAATGAGAGTTTGAACGGTCCCGAACCCGCTCTTTGCAACGTTTGCGCGGCTTTGACAAGGTCCTCTCGCTCCTTCAGGAATCGACGAGCGGTTGGCAAGATCGCTTCACCGACAGCCGTTAGGATCACGCCGTTGCGCATGCGAACGAATATCTGAATCTTGAACACTTCCTCGACACTCGCAATCTGGGTGCTCACCGCGGACTGAGCAACGTGTAAACGGGCTGCGGCTTTGGTGACCGATCCTTCCTCGGCGACAGCAACGATGTACTTCAGGAGGCGAAATTCCAGATTGTCGTAGATGCTCATGTACGCACCTCCAAAAGGCAATCACGATCATCCTGCTGGAATTCTGTGGCGAAAGTGCCGGCGACAAGCCTTCTTACCCCTGTAATCTCGATTAGAACCATAATCGTTACTAGAGGTTGCAAGCGAAGTTACTAACGGTGGCAAATGAAGGGGCAACCCCTTTCATTGCAGCGGACTCGGTCATCTGTTTCGGTGATGGTGGGCCATCTCTTTTTGGTATTGGACATTAGGAAAAATCGTGCCCAATCTTTCCCTATGCCGAGCAAGTGCGAGCGACAGGAGGGATCACCATGGAAAAGGACTATTTGACGGAGATGGAACTCTCGGAAAAACTGCACGTTAGCCTCGGGACACTGCGCCGCTGGAGGCTCGAAAACCGGGGCCCGCGGTTCCGCAAACTGGGTGCATTGGTCCGCTACGGAGAGTACGATTTAGATCGGTGGATGCAGGTGCAACCGAGCGGGGGAGCTTCCGAAATCGAGAGAATTGTTCCTGCGAATGAACGCCGCAGAGACGTACGCATTCGAAGAGCAGGCTGAGGATTCCGATATGGCGGTGTTTTGTCGGGGCGACGTTTGGTGGTACGAATTTATCTTTGCAGGCAGGCGGGTTCGGGAGTCGAGCAAGAGCACTTCCAAGACAGTCGCCAAAGCCGCGGAGCAGAAGCGGAAACGCGAACTCGAAGAGGGATTCAACAACTTCGTCGACACTCGCCGCGAACGGGTCAGAACGATTGCCGACCTGGGGGCCGAGTATCTGATCGCCTATAAATTGAGGAATCCGCAATCCGCTGTTTTCGCCGATTATGCGGTGAATCATGTGTGCCGGATTCTCGGGACTTGCATGTTCGTGGACTGTAACGAGGCTGCGATTACGATGTATCAGAATCATCGGCTTCAAGAAGGCGCCGCCCCGAAGAGCATCAACGAGGAGGTTGGCTTTCTGCTTCGCCTCCTCGGAGATCCAGGAGACCTCTTACGCGTTAGACTTCGCAAGCGCAAGTTGCTCAAACTAAAGGTGGGACGCTCGATTGCCAAGGCCTATACCGAGCAGGAAAAAGAAAGGATGATCGGCGAAGCGAAGAAGGCGCGCTCTCCACACATATTTCCAGCCATCATGCTGGCTCTCAATGCAGGCATTCGGGACGCCGAGTTGAAGAACCTGACTTGGGCGCAGATGGATCTCGCCAAGGGGTATCTGACGGTCGGCAAGAGCAAGACCGAGGCTGGCGAGGGCCGGACCATCCCGCTGAACACAGCGCTTGCCGAATGCATGAGCGACTATGCCGAATGGTACCGGGAGAAGTTCGGCAAGCCGCAACCTCACTGGTACATCTTCCCCTTTGGAAAGCCGATGCCCAACGACCCGACCCGGCCGGTAACCACTCTCAAGACGGCCTGGAATAATGTCCGCGATAGGGCCAAGGTGGAGGGACGCTGGCACGACAACCGGCACACTCTCATCACCGATCTGGCCGAAAGCGGCGCGGGCGACCAGACCATCATGGAAATCGCCGGACACGTCTCGAAACAGATGCTCAAGCACTACAGCCACATCCGGATGCAAGCCAAACGGAACGCTCTGGAGGCGATTGTCAGAAAGCCGGCGGCGCAAATCTCAAATGAGGCTCAGAAGTCCGCTCAAGGGGTCCCCACAAAATCCCCCACAGAGGTTGTAAAAGGGGCGAAAGCGCCGCGGCGAAGCAATGCGCAAGGTCCGGTCGGATGCCCGGTGAGCGGCGGGAATTCAATTGGGGATTGCTCGGAAATGCCCACAAATGCGCAGGGTTTTGAGGGAGTCTCCCCACAAAAGTCCCCACAATCGGTGATTTCTGAGGTTCATCGGGGAGTCAATAAGGGCCGTAAGTCTAAGATTCTAATTGGCTCCTCAGGTAGGACTCGAACCTACAACCCTTCGGTTAACAGCCGAATGCTCTGCCATTGAGCTACTGAGGAACGTGGCTTTTCAAAATCTCCAATACCAAGGTAGCAGAGTGCAGCTATCGCGTCAAAATTAGGCCTCCTTTCCAACAAAAAAAGCTCGTTCATTCCCATGCCAGGGATTGGAGCGCATGGAGAACTGAACCCGCAAGGGGATACGGCGAATTTGGCCTGAGGGGAATCACAGACAGTTGTCCCGTCGTCAACCCAAAGCCCTATCTCCTGCCATCCTGACGTTCTGTGTTAAGGTTCCAATCGTGCAAGCTGAAGAAAAATCCATGCCCCCAGCGGCCAAGCCTTCCAGGCGTCTGCTGCCCGGCCTGGCCGTCAAAGACGGGTTTATGCGCCATCCCTTCGATCTGGAGTGGGGAGTCCGCACCAGCGGGCTGATTGCCGGCCGCGATCTGAAGACCGGGCACCGGCACGACCGGCACACCACAGCCTACTACGGAGTCGCCCCATCCGTCTTTACGGCGCTCGTCAAACGCTGGCGGCGAAGCAAGCCGTCGGCGAGGCTGGAGGAATTCACCTTTGTCGATCTCGGCGCGGGCATGGGCCGGGCGGTCTTGCTGGCCTCCACGCTCCCCTTTCGACAAGTGATTGGGGTCGAACTACACCCCACCCTCGAGCGCATAGCCCGCAAGAATGTCGCATTGTGGCGAAAAGCCGGGCGTGCTCAGACCCCGATCAACCTGATTTGCGGCGACGCTGTGGAATTCGAGTGGCCGCAAGGACCATGCTTGGCTTTTCTCTTCAACCCCTTTGGCGAGAAAGTGATGCGTGGCCTCTTGGAGCGCTGCTGCAAGAGCTTTCATGACCGGCATGGGGAACTGGACGTCCTTTACGTCAACAATGAGCAGGAGTGGGTTTTGGAGGGGCAAAAGGGCTTTTCGCGGATGTTTCTCGGCGAGGTGAACCGCTCGCGCGCCGACGCCATCGCAGACTACAAGATTCTGGCCGCTCAGCCCGACGGGGAATATGCCTCGTCGAACACCGAGGACTGCTCCATATGGCGTTGGCTCGGCTGAGCCAACCTAACCCAGCTTCCTTTGCCGGTGAAAAGCTGGTTGCTTAGAGAATTGGAGAGCCCGGATGCGCTGCAGCGCCTGGGCCACCGGCCGTTCCGTCTGGGCTTTGTAGATGTGCTTAGGTTTTGCGCAGAGGCGCGAAAACGGGCAATCCTACCCAAGCCGCAACGGGGGGACGTCCGGCTTCACCCAATGGCTGGCCGTCCTGGATCACCTGGAGCTTTCCGTGAGCGCTTGGCGCGGAAGGGAAAGTTCATAACAGCCTCTAGCCGAAGCGGGCCCGTTTGACAGTCTGCCGAAAATCTTCGCCGTTCATTTCGACGCGGACACACATTTCCGCCAGACGAGAGCGCATGCGATCGCCGATGCGGTCGCCCAGGGTGGGCTCGCGGGCGGCTCTCTCGGCGTCTGTCTTGGCGCCGCCGCCAGCCCCAAGATCGGGATAGTTGGTGGTGATGATGGTGGTCTGCTTGTCGTTGTAACGCGTATTCAGGATGAGCGCCACCGTGTCCCAAACCCACTCGTTGGGCTTTTGCGCGCCCAGATCGTCGAGCACCAGCACCTCGGCGGCAAACACCGGCTTCAGCAGTTCCAGCTCCGTGGTTTGCACCTGGGAGTTGTAGCTGTTCTGGATGCTCTTGAGCAGTTCGCGGTAGTCGCAGAAGAGCCCCTTGACGCCGCGCTCCTGCACCAGGCGGCGAAGAACGCCTACGGCCAGATGGGTTTTGCCCACGCCGATGGAGCCGGTGAAGAGCAGTCCCTTGCCGGCTGTGTCGACCGGGTACGCATCCACAAAGCGACGGGCAGTCAGGTGAGCTCGACCGAGGGACGGGTCGGCGCCTCGAAAGGCGGTCTCGTAACCGTCGAGGGTGTATTGGCGGTAGCGCTCGGGAATGTGCGCAGCCGCGAGACGGCGCTCTTCCCGCAGCATCTCCTGGCACTCGCAAGGAGCAGATACCCACTGGCCGGCGGCATTCACAATGCGCACCAGCCCGACGCCATCACAGATTGGACAAACATTCATGTGGATTCAAGCGTAGCGCATCTAAGGGGGCGGGGAATAGGGGACAGGGCAATCGCATTTCAGCACTTCATTGCGTACAACGATTGTCATCCTTAACAAAGTGAAGGATCTGCGGTTGTTTTTCTCGACGTCGCGGGAAGCTTTGGCAAAGCCATGGCGCCAAATCTGAGTCGTCTTCTTGAAAATAGACCGAAATGCAACCGCAGATCCTTCGTCGCTGCGCTCCTCAGGATGACAATTCGAAGGGAGCGGTCTATGAACTCCAAATGCGATTGCCCTGGAATGGGGGATAGGCATCAGCGATCAGGGATTAGGTAAGTGTCTGCTGCGAGTGGCCGCTGTGGAAAAATCTGGACGGCGATGTAGCGCGATTGCCTACAATCGGGAGGCGGGGTCAGGGATTCCGATTGGTTTCAACAAATCCGGGAAGCGATTGACCGGATCTTCTGTAATTCCGCATTTGGAGATGCTTTCATGAATCGATTGTTTTGCCGTTTGGTGTTGGGTGCGATGACGGGCGTGGGCGCGATGGCAGCCCTGCAAGCGCAAGAGCCGGCAAGTTTGCCCGAGACCAAGGCCCCCGCACCGGTGCAGACAGCGCCTGTGCCCGCCCCCAAGCCGGTGGACGACTACTGGAAGAAGCACGACGAACAGATCAGAGTGGACTTCGGCTGGCTGGCCAGGTTCAAGGAGGCAGATTTGGCTTTGGCGCCGCCGGCCCCGGGCGAAAACCGCGTAGTGTTCATGGGCGATTCGATCACCGAGGGCTGGCATTTCGACGGGCCTCAAGGCTTCTTTGCCGGCAAACCCTACATCAATCGCGGCATCAGCGGACAGACATCGCCGCAGATGCTGGTGCGCTTCCGGCAAGACGTGATCGAGTTGCAGCCCAAGGTGGTGGTGATTTTGGCCGGTACCAACGACATCGCAGGCAACACCGGCCCCATGACCTTGGAGCAGACCGAAGACAACCTTGCCTCAATGGCCGATCTGGCCACAGCCAACCACATTCGCGTGGTGCTCTGCTCGGTAACGCCGGCCTTCGACTTTCCCTGGAAGCGGGGACTTGTGCCCGCGCCCAAGATTCTGGCCATCAATGCCTGGATGAAGGCCTACGCGGATCTGAAGGGCTACGTCTACGTCGACTTCCACAGCGCCATGAAGGACGGCCGCGACGGACTGCCGGCGAATTTGAGCGGGGACGGTGTGCATCCGCTGCCCGCCGGTTACGCCATCATGACGCCGCTGGTGGAAGCGGGGATCCAGAAGGCGCTGGCGCAGTGAGAGGAAGGGGAAGGGATTAGTTGGCAGAAGATAACGCCGAGGTTCGAAGGCTTCCCAGGTCTCAAATGTGAGGCCTGGGGCGCCCGCTGCCTCACGGGCCGGCCGTTTACTTCACCTTGGCTTGCTGGTCCATGTAGTAGCCGGTACGGTGCCGTATGTTGAAGGCTTCCGTGGCAGCTCTGGGCACGGTCACCTGGACGCGGTGAAAGACTCTTCCCGGCTCCTGATTCTTGGGGTAGTAGCCCAGCAAATACTGGGTGCGCAGGTCGTCGCTGACCCGGGCAAAAGCCTTGTCGAGGCCACCGTCATTGACATAGAAGCTCTTGCCGCCGGTCTCTTCGGCCAGCGTGATGAGCGCATGTTCGCCGCCCAGATCGCGGCCTGCGCTGGCCTCAATGGGTACATCGATGATGCTGTATATCATCACCTCGTTGCGCAAGGCGGCTTCAAGGGCCTGGGCATAGGTTGAGTTCTTGGCCGTGTCGCCGCCGTCGGACACCAGGATCAGCACCTTGCGGCCATCTTTCTTGCCGAGCCCGTCGGAGCCGAGCACAATGGCGTCGTAGAGGGCTGTGGCGAAATCGGGACGCAGATTCGCCAGGCCGCGATCGATAAGGCTCAGCTTGTTGGTGAAAGGCGTCAGTTCGCGCACCTCGGTGGCGAATTCCAGCAAGCTCATCTGGTCTTGCGCGCGCATCAGGGCGTGCGCAAAACGATGCGCCGCATCCGCTTCTTCGGCCATGTCCTTATGGACGCTGCCGCTGGTGTCGATGGCCAGGGTCAGGTTGAGCGGCAATTCCGACTGGCGCTCGAAGACCGCAAT
>CAZLMY010000189.1:0-8200 GCA_964560845.1 uncultured Occallatibacter sp.
TGAGCGTGATCAAGGCCGAGAAGATGCTGGTGGTTCTGGGCTTTCTCGGTGTGGCCCTTATGCTGGTCGCCATGGTCACACATGGCCAGGTTGCCATCTGGAGCCTGGTGCTCTGCGGCCTTGCCAACTCCATCATGTATCCGACGATCTTTACCCTGGGCATCGCCGAACTCGGACCGATGACCAGCAAGGGATCGGGTGTAATCACCATCGGCAACGTGGGCGGAGCGGTGATTCCGCCGCTGTTCGGTTTCATGGTTGACAAGGCCGGCTTCCACTTTGCGTTCCTTCTGCCGGTTCTTTGCTATTTGTTCATTGCCTACTATGGCCTGTCGGGCTACAAGCCCACCCGCGCTGTCAAGGCGTAGACTGGCGGCTTTGCGGTAACCTATTCGCGGTAATCTGGGCCCTCCGGCGAGTGCTGGAGGGCCTTGCCGCGTGTGGTGATGTTTTCGGCGGTTCTTCGCGGTTGTGCGTCGAGCGGCCGTAGTCCCTAAAATGGAGTTCTGCGACGATATTAAGGAGCTGCCCGCTTTGAACCTCATTCGCCTCGACTGGCTGATCGTGCTGCTTTACTTCGTTGCTGTGGTGGGCATCGGTTATGCCGCCAAGGCGCGGATTGCGACGAGCACGGAATTTCTGCTGGCCGGGCGCAAGTTGTCCGCGTGGATTTGCGGATTGGGGATGGCCGGCGCAAGCGTAGGCGGGTTAGAGGTAATTGCCATGGGCGCAGCGGGCGCCAGGTACGGCCTGCAGAGCGCGCTCGTCCTCGGCATCGGCGCCATTCCGGCCATGCTATTCGCCGCCATGTTCCTGATGCCCCTGTATTACGGATCCAAGGCGCGCTCCATCCCGGAGTTCGTGCGCATGCGCTTCGACGAGAAGACCCGGGTGCTGAATGCCAGTGCCTTTGCCGCGATGACCGTGTTGAGTTCGGGCATATCCCTGTATGCCATGGCCCGCCTCATGCAGGATTTGCATGTCTTCGACATGTTTTTCCGAGTCTGGGGCTGGGCGCCGCAGGGCATCTTCTCTTTTTCGATCGTTCTTACGGCGGGCATCGTGCTGGCCTATGTCCTGCTGGGCGGGCTCAAGGGCGCAATCTACAGCCAGGCAGTGCAGTTCTGTCTCCTCTTCGCCGGGCTGTTGCCGCTGGTGCTGCTGGGGCTGCGCAGCATCGGCGGCTGGGCCGGACTAAAGGCCTCAGTCCCCGCAACCTACCTGCATGAGTGGCAGGGTGTGACTCATGGCGGCAGCAACCCAATGGGCATTGAAACTGCCGGTCTCGCCATGGGGCTGGGTTTTGTCCTCGGCTCGAGCTACTGGTGCGCCGACTTCCGGGTCATCCAGGTCGCTTTGGCCGCAAAAGACATTGAATCGGCGCGTCGCGCTCCACTCATCGCGGCGATTCCCAGGATGTTTCTGCCGTTCCTGTTGATCTTGCCGGGCCTGCTGGCCATCGGGTTGCCAACGCCGCATACCACCACGGTCGTTCGCACTGTCAATGATGCCATCGTTCACGAGACCACGGTCGTTTCACCGCAGGCCGAGCAGGGGAGGGGACTGGTCCCCGCAAAGGTCGACCCGTTGACGGGCAAGATCCTGAGGACGACCAGCGGAGAGCCGCTGCTGGACTACGACCTGGCCACGCCCAACCTGATGGCGCGCTTGCTTCCAACGGGGCTGCTGGGACTGGGCCTCACCGTGCTCCTGGCCAGCTTGATGAGTGGCGTGGCGGGCAACCTGACGGCCTTCAACACGGTGTTCACTTACGACCTGTACCAGTCCCATATCCGCAAAGGCGCCAGGGACCGGCACTACCTTGCCGTAGCCCGCTGGGCGGCGGTGGGCGGCACGATCCTGGCGATTGCGACGGCTTATGGCGCCATGCACTTCAACAGCATCCTCGACACGCTGCAGTTGGTATTTGCGCTAGTGAATGCGCCGCTGCTTGCCACCTTGCTGCTGGGCATTTTCTGGAAGCGGGCCACCAGCCCCGGGGCTTTCGCCGGTCTAATTGCAGGTATGGGGACGGCCTTGTTGCATCACGGGCTCACGCTGCCCCTCGACGCCCGCGCGGGCATCCATGGGGGCTGGATCGCGGTGGTCCATCCCTATTCCAGCGACATGGCCCAGAATCTATGGACCGCCATCTTTGCGTTCTGCGCCAATCTCGTTGTTGCCATGGTGGTGAGTTTGTGCACCAAGGCCAAGCCGGAGCCGGAACTGGTGGGCCTGGTGTATTGGCTCCCGCCCAGGCCGCCGCGTGCGGGTGGGGTCTGGTGGAAGAGCCCGGAAGCTTTGGCTGGGGCGATTCTACTGGCGGCCATTGGCTTGAATATCCTCTTTGCCTGAGAAGCCAGATCAGGTTGGCCTTGTAACAAAAAGGGCCACGCCGTGGTTGCGTGGCCCTCTGCGATTCACGTAATTTCACATCGGTTCCGCAGCAGGCTACGGCTACGCCCTCTCAGTGATGCGAGCCTGAACTCGGACTCGCGACCGACGTAGAAGCTGTGCTGCTGGTTGTGCTGGTGGAACTGCTGCTTGAACTGGCGGCACTGGATGAGCTGGAGCTCGTGTTGCTTCCCGTGGAACCGCCCCCTCCGCTGCCCGTCGATCCTCCACCGCCGTGAGAGCCGCCACCGCCACTGGAGCCTGCGAAACTGCCTCCCCGCGACTGCAGGTTGCCGCCGCGGTTCGATACCGGAGCGTTGACGGTCACGGCGTGGCCGGCATGAACAACCTGGGTGGGCATCGTGAAGCTTTGCTGCTTGTGATCGAAGCTGAGAGGAATGCCGGCCTTGGCGATCTCCCCTTTGTTCCCGAGGCCAATCTCGAAATGATGCACCTCCATATGCGGCGTCTCTACATGTGCCAGCGGCTGCATCGGCATATCGCGAAATTCCTTGGGTGGTTCCTTGAGATACGTGATCGGGCGATCTGCTTCGAAATGGACTTCCGCAATGGCAATCTCGCTTCGCCCCTTGCCAACGATGGGTGCAAAGACTTTTTCCTTTCGATTGAGCGGAGGCTGGTCCTTCACGTCGTAGGGATGCAGCGGGACAAAGCCCACGGTATGCCCGCCTTTGACCCAGCGGACTGGCTCAAGGTGATGCCGCTTGTGGCCGGCCACCCACACATAGTGGTGCCTGCGGTGAATCCAGCTTCCGGCGTGACACACGGCCCAGTCGTATTGGATCGTCAGGCTCGCTGGCGCCAGATCCACGATCCGCACTTTTCCGGTCTTGGGGTCCTTCTCGGTGCGGAAACGAAGAGCGGCCGGAAGACACGGGAACGATGCGGCAAGACTGTTAAGTTCCAGCGCTCCACCCGAGCTAGCTTGCCTGGGCTGTGCCTGGTTTGAGTTGGGTGCCTGCCCGGACGTGGGAGATTGAGTCGCACCGGCCTGGGCGACGGCGGTTTGGGCCTCGTCGTCGCGGCTGTCCGCCGGCCCGGCGCTCTCTGCGCCGCTCGGTTCCCAGCAGGTCCCATACGGCGCGCACTCAAAAAACGTGCCCTGGCCCTTCATCTCCGCCATGCCCGGAATCGGCGCTGACAAACCGGAAGCCCGCATCACTTCTGAAATTGCTGCGGTCCGCTGGGCAACGCGGCTGGCAACCCACTTGTCCCAGGCGCCAAAGGATGCGGAATCGTCGTATCCCGTCTGGTCCAGAGGCCGTGCCTCGTGAAAGCGCAGTGTCCGCCCGCGGGCCAGAACTTCCTTGGGGACGCCATTCAAGTGGAGCGTCCCACCTTCGAGAGGGGTGATGGTGGTTGCGTCGGTATAACTCCCCAGGCGTGCATAGCTGGTATTGGGATATCTCGAAACGAAGGTGTCGGTGGGGGTGCGCATGATAAACACCTCCCCTGGAACGTATGGGCGAACATACAACGAGGCCGTGCCGGTCAGCAGTGCAACTTCTGTGAAAGGAACTCCGGCCGTAGTGTGCAGGTCGTTGAACAACAGCACCGAGTTCTCACCCAGATAGAAGGTTGAGGCGTCTTCCAGTTCAATCTCGGCGCGTCCGGCGCCGGTCACCAGGCTGAAGCCGGTTTCAAGCGGCAGATTGGCCGTGGCCTTCTCCCAGTCGTCGCCATTGGCGTTCTCGTTGGACTGGCCCCGTTCGATGCGAACATCGCCCTCGACATAGCTCAGGCGCACAATCTGGGCGTAGGTAGCGTTGGAGTAATGCTGCCCGAGGATGAACATGGCCTCCTTCTTAAGGTGTTCGCTGGCCTCGCCATTTAGAATCTGCTGAATCTCAGCCAAGGCGCGCGGCTCATCCTTCAGCATGAGGGCATTCAGTGCCAGCAGCTTCAGGTCGTCGTCATCGCCCGGCCGGGGCGCAATGGGCTTTCCGCTGCGCGCGCGAATCTCGATCTCCAGCGCGCCGCACTCATGAATCCAACCGCTACCGGGAAACTTATGCCCCAGGTCGGCGCAAGTCTTCAACGCCAGGCTCGGTTGGCCCTGCTTGTTCTGCGCGTAGGCCTCCCAATAGGTCGCGCCGTCGGCGTGCTCGCCGTGCTGCGCGGCGACTTCTTCAAAGATGGCGACTGCCGCGGCCCAATGGCCCTCGTTGATGGCCCGTGTTCCCTGGGCGAAGCGATTGCTGTCTGCCGCTTCGGGTGCTGCCGGGTCGGCCGCCGGGCCAACCGGATTCCCGGCCACACCGGAGGGCTCCATGGGGCCTGACGAGGCCGAACCCGCAAAGCTCTGGCCCGCGATACCTTGGGCAGCGACGCACGGCGCCAGACCCGCCATGCCTGCCAGCAAAGCAATAAGAATCGCCGCTTTGGTGCTCATATCGTTCCTCCCGTTCTGGGCCTCGCGCTCTGCTCATCCGAAATTCTCGAGCGCAGTACCCTCACTTCGAAAAGCAGCCCTTCCGCATTCATTTCGTGTTGCAGCCGGGCAATGGTCCCGGTGTTCAAGCCTCCAGGCTCGTCAGCCAATTGCGCCAGCAGGCGATCCAGATGGTTGAGAGCGGTTTTCAACGCCGGGTCCTTTGTTTCCGCCGCGTCGCGATTCAAGACCCGGTTCGCTGCCAGCAAACTGCGTGCCTCGTCGCGGATCGGAGAAGCCATCTGTTCGCTGTCGCCGTCGGCGTGTTTGAGTTCCACCAAAAGCCGCTCGGAGCGGTCCAGATGATCGCTCAATACCACCACCACCAAGTGCTCCTTGACGGCCGGGGCCGGCGCTGTCTTCGCCACGGGGTTTGGTGGCTGTTGGCGCTTTTCCCACTGCCGCCCGGCATGGAAGGCGCCAAGCAACAGTAACGCGGAGACTGCCGCATAACTCAACACTTGCCACCAGGCTGTTGCGCCCCAACGCCGCTTCTGCGCGACGTTGTATTGCGGTAATTGCGGCGCCAGCCGTTGCCAAACCTGCTCGCCATACAGCTCATCGCGAAACGGTGTATAGGTCTCCCGGAACTCAGCCAGGTCCTGCTCCAATGCGGCGGATCTATGCGCACATTGCGGGCAGGATTCAAGATGCTCCCGGGCTGCGGGGCTCGTTTCACTTGGCTCGTAGTAATGCTCGATTTGTTCTTCTTCTGTCCAATGACTCATATCTTTACCCTCAGCAGTGCCAATCTTGTCCGCAGTTTCTGCACGGCGCGGAAGACCGACTGCTTGGCCGGGTTCGGAGCAATTCCCAGTGCCGCGGCAATCTCCTCGATGGAGCGGTTTTCCAAGTGCCGCAGCACAAAGGCGGTGCGCTCGTCCGCGGTCAGACTGCGCAGCGCCGCTGCCTGCAGCGCGCCCATCTCGCCGCTCAATACCAGCCGCTCAGGCCCGGCAGCTGAATCCGCCGCCTGCACCTCGTCCTGCTCCGGATCGGACCCTTCGGCCACGCGGCCAACGTCGTCTCGCTTGCGCTGTTTGATCCGGTCCAGCGCGCAGTTCACGGCAATCCGGTAAATCCAGGTGCCGAAGTCGGCCTTGGCCTGAAACCCCTCCAGCTTGCGATACCCGCGCAGCAAGGCGTCTTGCACCACGTCGTCCGCGTCGGCTTCATTGCCGGTAATGCGAAAGGCGACCCGGAAGAGGCGAGGACTATGGCGCACCACCAGGGCTCCATAAGCCTCCTTGTCTCCTCGCAGCACTGCCTGAACCGCGGCATGATCGTTCTTGCCCATTCGCAACATTAGACACGAGTCTGGCGGCAGCGGTTAGGAAAGATTGCGGATCTGCAAAATCGCACTTCGACAGACTCAGCGCCACCCGCCACCCCAGGCCTCGATAGCATGGGAATCTCTATCTTCATCAAGTGGCCGTTGCTATGTAATAATTGGCGTCATAACACCCGAACAAGCTGGCAAAGGACTGCTGTTAGGTGCCGCTGCCGCGGAAATGCGCCAAATCCATGGATCGCAAGGATATCCAGGAGCAAATCGCCAGGATCCTGCAGAGTGACATCCTGGCAGGGAAGACCCAGCTGAAGAGGCTGTTGCAAGTCTTGCGGTGCAATCTGGAGTTTCAATCGACTCTGAAGCCCGAGAGCGTGATTCAAGGGCTATGGCCCGGCGAAACGAACACCAAGAGCCCCGCGCATGTAGCGACCGAGATGAACAGGCTGAGACGCGTGCTGGAAGTCTATTATTCCGATGAAGGGAAGAACGACCCCATCCTGATTTCGCTTCCCAATCGCGCAAATCCCGGCCCTGATAAAGTGAGAGAGCGCCGATGGATTGTCGCGGAACCTCGAGGCACCGACGGTACACTCCCGTCTTCTGTGGACGCGCAATCGACGACTGCTCCACCTTTGGCGCCCATACCTCCCATTCCTCCGCCTTTGCCTGTCTTGCCGGCACCCGAGGTCAGTTCCCACAGGCGCTTGAAAGCTGTTGCGACGGTGGCCGCGGCCGTAGGCATGGTGGCAGGGATGCTGCCAAAACACACACGCCGCGATCGGCGGCCCAAGCGGCGCGATCCGAAGAACCCACGTTGAAGGCTTTGAATGTTGCTCGTCCCTTCACGGGCGAGCAAAACAGACTCCCTTGGCTATTTCGATTGAGAAGCAAGAGGATTGGTAATGGGCAGAAGGTAGCGCTGTGTCTCCTGGCCGGATGTGCCGTGGCCGTCCACGTCCTTGCCTTTCCAGGATTTCCAGTTCATGCGGTCCAACCGCGCTATAGCGATTCCAGAATGACTGTACCCAGGAACCGCAGCGTTCAAGTCGACGCGACCCCAAGGAGCGGCGACCCTGCACGATGCAAGATAGGGAACACCTATTCTGGAATCGCTCTAGTCGCTGGCCTGCGCCAACTGACCCCGAGTCGCTAATCCCTGGTCCCGCACGCCAACTCCCTGTTCCTGATCCTTGTACTGCAACTGGTAGAGCTTCCAGTAGAGGCCGCGCTCGGCAAGCAGTTGCTGGTGCGAGCCCATCTCGCGCAACTGGCCCTTGTGCATCACCAGGATGGTTTCGGCGCGCTGCACGGTGGAGAGGCGGTGGGCGATCAGCACGCTGGTGCGACCCTCGACCATGCGCTCCAGGGCTCCGCGAATGCGCAGCTCGGTGTCGGTGTCCACGCTCGAAGTGGCTTCGTCGAGAATCAGGATGCGCGGATTGTAGGCCAGCGCGCGGGCAAAGTTGATGAGCTGCTTCTGTCCAGTCGAGAGCGAGTTGCCCCTTTCCTGCACCGGCTCGTCGAACTGCGCGGGCAGACTCTCGATGAAGTCCAGCACATTGACGTCGTTGGCCGCCTGGCGGAGTTCCATTTCCGTGATCGCTTCGTTTCCCAGGCGAATGTTCTCTTTGATGGTCCCGGTGAACAGAAAGGGATCTTGCAGCACTACGGCGAAATGCCGGCGCAGAGCCAGCAGATCCTGCTGCCGGAGGTCGACGCCGTCGAGTAGGATCTGTCCCGCGTTGACGTCGTAGAAGCGCATCATCAGGCTGATGAGGGTGGTCTTGCCGGAGCCGGTATGGCCCACGATGGCCACGGTCTGCCCCGGCTCGACGGTGAAGGAGACATCCTTCAGAATCCACTCGATGCCCGGGATCGAGCCCAGTTTGGTGGGCTCGGTGGCGGCCACCATGGCCTGCTGCTCATCGGTCAGCTTCTGGTAGGTGAACCAGACGTGATGGAACTCGATGCGGTTGGAGCCGTCGCCCACGAGCGGCGCGACGGGCGAGACGATCTCCGGCTCGGTGTCGAGCAGCTTGAAGATGCGTTCGCAGGCGGCCATG